>JAUWRD010000091.1 GCA_030610765.1 Actinomycetes bacterium | reverse complement strand
CTTGAGGTTATGAAGTATCTTGATATGGCGGCGGACCTGGCGGAACTGGGCCGTGGTCGGACGAACCCCAACCCTATGGTAGGAGCTGTTATTGTAAAGAACCACGTGGTTGTGGGGAAAGGTTTTCATGAAAGAGCTGGTTCACCGCACGCTGAAGTCAACGCTTTAAAAGACGCGGGCCCGAAGGCGCGAGGCGCGACCTTATTTGTCACGCTTGAACCGTGTTGCTTTCAAGGCAGAACACCACCATGCACAAAGGCGATCATTGAGGCGGCAATTAGCGAGGTGGTTGTTGGCATTACTGATCCTAATCCGGAAGTTTCCGGAGAGGGGATAAGGCTATTGCGAGATGCCGGAATAAGCGTAAACGTAGTTGGCTTCAGAAAGATCGCTAGACAGAATGAAGCATATTTTAAGTATATGAGAGAGAAAAAACCGTTTATTACCTTGAAGATAGCGACATCTCTAGATGGCAAGATTGCCGAGGCAAAAGGGGTAAAGACGAGGCTATCCGGGGATAAAGCTGAGGTAGAGGTTCATAAGCTGCGCAACGAGAATCAAGCGATCATGGTCGGCGTTGGAACGGTGCTCGTCGATGATCCGGTACTGAGCTGTCGTTTGGCTGGTAAAGGCATTCGACAACCGACAAGAATCATTGTTGATAGCCGTGGTCGGTTGCCGATAGACAGTCGAATCGTTGAGACATCACCGATGAGTAATGTGATTTTAGCGACAACAGACAGGATAACGAAAAAGAAAATAGAAGCGATGGAGAAAAGCGGCGTCGAAGTGGTCGTGTGTCGTCAAAACGATAAGGGCAAAGTAGACATAGACGACTTATATGAACACCTGGGCAAGAGGGAGATCATAAGCCTCCTTGTCGAAGGGGGTTCAAGGTTAAATGAAGAGCTTATTGGCAACGGAATGATAGATAAGTTGATCATTCTGCTGACCCCGATGATTATTGGCGGAAAAAAAGGTGTCCCGATTGTTGGTGGAAAAGAAGCTTTTTGGCAGGCTTTTGAGATCAGTTCACATCGATATTTTGATAACGACCTAGTGATAGAAATGTATCCAAAGAAAACAAATGAATCGCGGGCTCAATCCGAAGCTGGACAAGCAATCTTAGGAGTTTAGAGATGTTTTCGGGAATCGTTGAAGAATTGGCAAAAGTGAGCTTCCAAGATAGTAAACCTGACGGCGGAAGCCGATTGGTTGTAGAGTCGGCAATCTTAAGTCCGGAAGCATCTATTGGGGACTCTATAGCAGTTAACGGCATTTGTTTAACGGTGACATCAGTAGAAAAGGGAGAGCTTAGCTTTGATATATCCCCCGAAACGTTGAGAGTAACAAATCTTAACCAACTTGGGTCTGGCGATGTCGCCAATTTAGAGCTATCTTTACAGATAGGTGACCGTTTGGGTGGTCATTTCGTATCCGGCCATATAGACGATGTCGGGGAGATTGTAGATCGACGCTCTGAGGGAGATTGTTCTGTTTTTAGGATCGCGGCAAATAAAGATATATTGAATTTGCTTATAGACAGAGGGTCGATAAGTGTGGATGGAATTAGTTTAACGGTCACAAAAATCTTTGAGGATGCGTTTGAGATTGTGATTATTCCGCACACAGCAAAGTTGACCACGCTCGGGACAAAGTCGGTTGGCGACAAAGTTAATCTTGAGTCCGATATGATCGGGAAGTATATCGCCCGATTAATGATGACCTCGAACATTGAAGGAAGAGAGAAAATTGACATTTAGCACAATTGAAGAGGGTATTGAAGACATAAAAGCCGGAAAAATGGTTATTGTCGTTGATGACGAGGGTCGTGAAAACGAGGGCGATTTCGTTATGGCCGCTCAAACGGTTACCCCTGAGGCGATTAATTTTATGAGCAAATTCGGTCGTGGCCTTATTTGCGTACCTTGTGATCCAGGAAGGCTCGAAGAATTGAATATCCCGTCTATGGTGGCGGAGGACAAAAATACGTCGACAAACGAAACCGCGTTTACGGTTTCAATTGGAGCAAAGGCTAAGATAACCACGGGGATTTCAGCGGCGGACAGGGCTGCTACGATACTGCAGCTGATAGATCCGAGCGCCAGGCCTGAAGAATTTTCTCGGCCAGGCCATGTTTTTCCATTAAAGGCAAAACCCGGGGGCGTTCTCCAGAGGGCCGGTCATACTGAAGCCGCCGTTGATTTAGCTCGGCTAGCTGGCTTTATGTCTGTGGGCGTTATTTGTGAAATCATGAACGATGATGGCACTATGGCTAGAGTTCCTCAGTTAAAAAAGATAGCCAAAGCCAGGAAGTTGAAGATAATTACAACCGCTGATCTTATTAGCTACCGGCGAAAAACCGAGAAGCTTGTAAAAAAAGTCGGTGAAGTCAGGCTTCCAACGCGTTTTGGAGTTTTTAAAGCTCTTGGTTACGAAAATATTATCGATCGCAGACAACACATAGCATTGGTTAAAGGGGACGTCAGAAATAAGGAAAAAGTGCTGGTGAGAGTACATTCAGAGTGTTTGACTGGCGATGTATTCCATTCGCTGCGCTGTGATTGTGGCCAGCAAATGGAAAAAGCGTTGCAAATGATAGAAGAGGCAGGTCAAGGTGTGCTTCTTTATATCATCGGACACGAAGGAAGAGGCATAGGGTTGCTGAACAAGTTAAAAGCATACCAGCTGCAAGAGGATGGAATGGACACCGTGCAGGCCAATCAAAAACTTGGTTTTGCCAGCGATCTTAGAGAATATGGAATTGGCGCCCAAATTCTGGTTGATATCGGGATTACAACAATGAGATTGATGACGAATAATCCGTTCAAGATTGTCGGAGTTAAGGGGTATGGTCTTCAAGTGGTTGAGCGCGTGCCGATAGAGATCGAACCGACACCAGAAAATGTTGATTACCTTGAAACCAAAAGAAGCAAGCTGTCGCACATCATAACCAACTTACCAAGTAGCGAAAAAGAGCCCCTTGATGAAAACCAGTAGGGCAGAGCTTTGGTTACTTTGAGTGGCACGGGGTTGAAGATCGCAATAATAGCGAGCTCCTTTAACGATTTTATCACCAAAAAATTACATGTTGGGGCACTTGAGGCGCTGCGTGAAGTCGGAACGAAAGACGAAGATATTCACACATACTGGGTTCCCGGAAGTTTTGAGATACCGCTGGCCTTGAGTGAAGCAGCGGAAGGCAAGTTTGACGCCGCTGTCTGTCTTGGCGTAGTCATTAGGGGTGAGACACCGCATTTTAATTATGTTAGCGGAGAAGCAGCCAGGGGGATATCCGAGATATCTATGAAGAAGCAGTTTCCGGTTGGATTCGGAGTTATCACCGCTGATACGACCGATCAAGCGATCGATCGAGCGGGCGGCAAACGCGGAAATAAGGGTCGAGAGGCAGCTTTGGCGGCGATTGAAATGACTAGTGTTGTCAAAAAGATACGCGCTGATCGTTAGTTTGAGAGGGGTTTGCTAAAAGTGAAAGTCGAAAAACCTTGGGGTTATTACAAGCAATACGCACAAAATCGAACGTGCTCTGTCCGGCTAATCGTACTTGAGTCCAGCCAGGAGACAAGCCTTCATTGGCATAATCTAAGAAGCGATCTTTGGGTGATTCTTGACGACGGTATAAAAGTGCAAATTGGCGACGAAGTACATACTGCTAAAGCCGGCGAAGAGTTCTTTATTCCTTCAGAGCAAGTTCATCGCTTAATATCTCTCGGCGGCAGGGGCCGTGTTCTTGAAATCGCGTTCGGATACTGTATTGAGGACGATATTCATCGCCTGGCGGATGATTATGGCCGCGAGGTAGGCACGTAGGTTGAACCACTACAGGATTTTGGAAGTTGATACGCATGCCTCGCAAGAAGTTATAAAGAAAGCCTACCATGTTTTGTCAAAAAAATATCATCCCGATCGACAAGACAATATTAATTCACAAGAGTCCCAGGAGCGGATGCGGCTCATAAATGAGGCCTACGATGTACTTTCAGACGTAGAACGCCGCAAAACGTATGATGAAGAAAGTTTGTCCTGGAAGCTCTGGTTAGATCAGGGCCTAATTGGACTAGCTAAGGCATGGCTGTCAGATAAAGAAACTTAAGCATCGCGGGTTTTGGGTAAAAATATAAGCATGAACTCAGCGCGAGAAACTAGTTTTGAAACATTAAGAGTCTCAGCCGTGATGCGCCCAAAGCATCTTGTCTGGCTAAAAATCTCCGGTGAGCTGGATATTTACTCATATAACGAGTTTCTACCTGAACTTGACGAGTTCGTCGACAAAACCGCTAGAGCCCTTGTTGTGGACATGGAGGATCTCGGTTTTATGGACAGCACTGGCGTCAAGTTGCTAGTCGGTTTTGGAAATCAATTCGGGTTCAAAAATGTTGCTATATATAAGGCAAGCAGAAATATTTTGCGCGTGCTGAGGATTATTGCGCTCAATCAGAAGTTTGTTTATCTTGCCAGTGATCGCGATCTTGAGTACTGGCGTAATAATTTAGACACGGCTGCGTGAGAGTTTAGATTCTTAAGTGACATGTCGGTGCGCTAGGGCACCGACAGCCTACATATAAAAAAATCAGTTAGTTTACATAAGATATATTATCGTGCGTTCAATAATTATTCAAAGAATCAGAAAGAGTGCGCTATCTCCGTCCTGAACTGCCAAAACCACTCTCACCTCTGACGGTTTCATCTAGAGAGTCGACAACTGAGAAATCCACACTCAGCACGGGTTGGATCACTAACTGCGCTATTTTATCTCCGCGCGAAACATTATAAGTTTCTTTTGGGTCAAGATTGATAAGGATAACTTTTATCTCGCCTCGATATTTCGAGTCAATCAGACCGGGAGTATTCACAATGCTGATTCCGCATCTGGCGGCCAACCCAGACCTGGGTTGCACAAAACCGGCATAGCCGTCAGGAATAGAAATCGCGATACCTGTCGGGATAAGGCTGCGCTCTCCCGGAGCCAGACTAACGCTAACCGCGCTATATAGGTCGCAGCCAGCGTCACCATCGTGCGCGTATTTTGGAACCGGGAGCTCAGCGTCTAGTAATTGCATGTCTATCTTCAAGGTTGAAGATTTCATCCGCATCCCCTGGTCTTCGTCGGTAGAAATTTACTGCATTCTTCAGCGATTTGCGTTAATAAAGTCGCTGGATACGGTTGCACAGACTCCAAGTTTTTCTCCAGGACCTCGTTAGGCAAAAATTGCTGAAGAACATACCTCGAGGCACCGCGGTCCGCAAGATATTTCGCTACCTCCACGATATCTTCACTCGCTGTGTATCCAGGCACAACAGTTGTCCTAAACTCGTGATCGATCTTTGAATTCGCTATCAAATCAATCGATTCTTTTACTTGTTCGCTTTGTCCAACAATTCCGCAAGCTTTGTCATATTTGTGAAAAGCAGATTTAACATCAACCGCGAAATAATCAATTACGTTTTTCTTGACGAGATCTTCAATAACATTAGGCTTTGTTCCGTTAGTATCGAGCTTTATTTTAAAGTCTGCAGATCTTAATTCGGCTATCAAGCTCTCCAGGTCTTTATTGGCGGTTGGTTCGCCTCCGGTGATAACGATTCCGTCCAACCAACGCTTTTTTTTGTCGAGCTGACCCTTTATCTTATCCCAGGGTACACAGTCAGCGGTTTTCGGGTTTATTAGCTCCGGATTATGGCAGTAAGGGCATCTTAAATTGCATCCGGCCAGGAAAATGATGGCAGAAACCTTTCCCTCCCAGTCGATCATACTGACCGGAATCAGTCCGGCTACCTGTGGTTGAGTAGTTGTTAGAGCCATTTTTGCAGCACTTTGTTTTCCGGGACATCTCCTCTGAAAGCGACAACTTCCGCACCGCTATCGTTGCTAATGACGACCGATGGCGTAGACATAACGCTGTAGAATGCCGCTTCAGCCAGCCCGTCCGGTTCATCAAGGTTATAGAATTGGACGTTTTCGATATCGCTCACGCGGGCTTTTGCGCTCGGGCACTTCGGGCAATCCTTTTTCCAGAAGAACTTTAATGTCATTTCTTTTTCCTCCTACTGCTTTGTGTCTGTAGTTTTTCAAGTTCGGATTTAAATTCATCTATATCTTGTAATTCACGGTAGACGGACGCGAAACGGACGTAAGCGACT
>JAUWRD010000095.1 GCA_030610765.1 Actinomycetes bacterium | reverse complement strand
GAGAGCCTATTCGATCCGATTGAGGTAAAACCCCCGACTCGTTTCTTAAACTTAAAATATGAGGAGCGTTCAACCATAATCGGTTTCGGTGACTTCACGACCACAGGCGTAGCCTTCGAGCGAAGGCCGGTAATATTTTTTACGCGAATTGATTTTCGCGAGTTGCCGCCAACCCTGACCCTTTTAATTACGCGCTTTCCTTTTCCAGGCATGAAGATCGCGGTTACTGTAACAGGCGCTGTCCGCGGATTCGCGATTACCAACCAAGTATCAATATTTCTCCCGGTCTGTCCTCCGGCAAAATACCATCGCCGGGATGGTCTACGAGCCCCGACGGTACTGTGGCCTCCACCGCTATTGCCGTGTTTAAAGTAGACTGAGCGCTCCGCGACAACAGGGTTGTCCGCGCTGATCTTGAGCGCGTTTGCGCCCGGCCAGATCAACTTGTCAACGGAAACAGTCTTTCGAGAATTAGGAGGAACTCTCCGCTTCACTACTTTTTTTCGACCGTTCTCAGAAAGAAACGTTAAGCGCACTTTCGCTGCCACCCGGTTTGTATTCTGAAGCAAAACAAATTGGTCCCAATTGTCCGCCCCAGCGTCAATCAGCGAACTCCTAAAACCCAACCAGGCCGCGAATTGACTAAAACCCCATACTTCCTTTGTCCCCTCGCTACCAATTAGCTTGGCCTTCCTGACTCGACCGCTGGCAGTCCGGTCGCTTAAATCAATACTATATAGAGTGCCGATGCGGCTTTCCGGGCGGCCATTGAAAATGTCTTCGAGTTGTTTTCGGGTGAAGGTTTTTGGTCCCCAGTGATAAACTTTCCCCCAGGGTGAGGGCACTCCTTTTAAATATGGATAGCTGGAGGCGCTTCCGCCCCAAACATTATGTAGGCTCTCAGTATGACCACCGCTATTACCGTGGTAAGCGGCGACTATTACCTTGCCCCCATAATTAATGACTTTGCCTCTGGTGTCGTTGACGGCCTGAACCAGGTTGGACCTTTCGGCGTCAAATCCGAGATAATACTGGCTCCCCATGGTGGCGTCAACATCAAAGTTTTCTGGATCCCAACGCGTACTATAAAGTTTCTTATTTAAGCCATATGTCCGGGCCGCGACCGCCAGGGTCCTCTGGCCCTCTCTGGGCCAAGAATTCGGTTCTTCCGCGAGACCCTTTATATAGTCTTCAATATTTATGACATTAATGGCCCACAATTTCCCGGTTGTCGATCGTCGCGCTTCCATATGTCCGCGATATTTCCGATTGTTGTTGAGTGTCTTAATGTGACCGCCAGAGGTTGTATTTAGCCTGGTAAACCCAGTGAAGCGCCAAACACCAGCCCCGTCTATCCGGGTCACATAACGACCGCTCTCATAAGTGACATGAGTAATCACATCACGCGGGACAGATACGCCTCCACCGGTATTATTTGGATAAACCTTGTAAGAACGATCAGAGGTAAACTGTAATTCTGAACCGTTCAAGATGCCGATCCGCATCGTCTGGCCCTCTTGCCCACCAGCGATCGTAACGCCTGAATAATATATCTTTAAGATGCGCTCAAAGCCCACGCCATCATCCGCTAAGGCCTTAACGCCGGACATATCAAGACCGACACCATGGGCGGTTCCACGACCTTGAAAAGTATACGACTCCTGTGCGCTTAATTGATTTTCCGGAAAGCAAGCCATGATGAAAAGAAAAGTGAGAAACAGAGGCAACCGCCAAAATTTCTGAATTGATCTGAGTGAAAAGCTAAACCCGCTTGGGGCCGTCATTTGTAAAAATACACCTTCACATCTGCCACGCGACTATTTGGGTTAGTGATCACCAATTTTGTATCAAAACCTTCTCCAGTAAAACCTTCGGCAAACAACCATCTCTTTGACTTAAAAGGCGAACCAATAGAGCCACTTCCTCCGCGACCATCAGCTGTGTCGAAATAGACTGATCTTTCCGCGACAATTGGTTGACTTGACTTCAACCGCGTTGCCACCATCTTCCGCATGCCAGCCTCTGATGAGCCGTTTACGTTAAGCGCCAGCAATGAGTTCCCTTCGACCACGCGCCACCGGGTTTTTCTGCTCCCCCTGGCTAAAAGATAATCTATCTTAACTATCGCTTTCTCAGCGCCGAAGTTTCGTAATACTAAGTGTTCATTGTAACCCTTATTTGTATTGCCTTCAGCAAAAAACCATCTTTTGCCGGGCCGCCTGGCGCCGAATGTATTATTGGCGCCGGTTTTGTTGTCTAACTTGAAATAGACTGTCCGCTCGGCAACAATTTTCCTGTTCGCGGCCACAACGATTGAAGGCTCTCCCGATATCTGTCCATTGACATATATGGATTGCCGACTAAACGGTTTCATCTTAACTACCTGGCTCGCGCCCGGTTGCCCGTTTGGCAACGAATAAGAAATTCTGGCTTCCGTCGTAAATCTGCCCGGATTAGACAGGAGCAACCAAGTGTCATGAGCGTCAGCTTGATAGCCCCCGACAAAATACCATTTTTTATTGGGGTTTCGGACACCGACTGTTGAGTGGACACCGGATCGATCTCCACTATTAAAGTAAACCGATCGTTCAGCCACTATCGGTAGACGAGTTGACACTCTCAAAGAAAATGACTTTCCACGCATCATGTTATTAACATATACACTGGTTCTACTTTTTGCCCGAAGTCTAATTCTTTTGCGCTTAGCAACACCGGAGCTTGTCATAAACTTAAGATTGGCGACAGTGCTTTTTGAACGCATATTGGTAAGAATCAGCCACGTATCAAACCCATCGCCAGTGAATCCTTCCGCAAAATGCCAGACCTTGCTGGCGTGTCGAGCCCCTAAACTTGATGTCCCGCCACTAGTTTTTGAGGTTTGGAAGTTCATGGTGCGCTCTGCGACGACCCGGTTATTCGAGATAACTCTGGCGCTAACGCCCTTGTCGTAAAAATATTTATTCAAGCTCAACGAAACCCGGCCATTAGGTTTTATCCGCAGCTTTTTCAAGCTCGGCTCCGGCTTAGTCTGACCCAGATATTTTAATATTCCGTTGAAGACGGCCCGCGCAATCTTCTGGCGAAAAGCGGAGGTCTTCAATAAAGCCTCTTCGGTCGGGTTGCTAATAAAAGCGCCTTCAACAAGTGCTGCCGGCATATTGGTCCGCCGGAGGACATAGAACCGTGCCCCTTTCACACCCCGATTGGCTAAACCAATCTCCGCTGTCAACTCTTTCTGTATTAAAGTGGCCAACCTTCGGCTCTCGGCGCTAGAAGTCGAGCTCCAGTAGTAAGTTTCAGAACCGCGAGCCGACGAAGGACCGGAGTTGTTGTGGATCGAAACGAAAGCGCGAGCGCGTACCCTATTTGCGATATCAACTCTTGCTTGAAGATCGTCGGAAACGTTGATCGTCCCGTTCGCTGTTAAATCACGCGGCGGGGTATTCGGCGAAATATCTGTCGAACGAGTTAAGACTACCGGGATGCCTCGCCGACGAAGGAGTTTCGCAATTCTCAAACCAATGTCGAGATTGGCTGTCTTTTCAGCGTACCTTGTCGGACCAACCGCGCCTGAATCGCTTCCGCCATGACCCGGATCAATCACAATGGGACGGGATTCGGCCCAGGAGAAAACAGGAAAACTAAACAGAATTAATCCGCTGAGCAGCGTGCATGTTAGTAGACGTTTATAGAGCACCTTAATAACCTCTTAAAAGTATTTTTTCTACAGGTTTTGCGACAACTAAAGCTTTAATGAAGAGGCTGAACCTTTTATTGATGTCTACTGTTTACTATAGACCAACCGGTCTTATGAAACAACCGGCCCAAAATACCAATCACTGCACCTTGGTCAGCTCCAACTTTACTGCTCACTATCCCCTCTTGTTTCTTATCGGCATCCTGCGATTTACAGTTTAAGAACAAAAACCGAGGGACGTTCCTCAAAAACTACAAATACTCGGATAATTCGGGGACGATAATTCGGTGACACAATACTTAATTATGGGGACATGTTCTTTACCGACTGGGACATGTTCTTAATTCGGTTTCCAGAATTAAGTACGTGTCCCGCAATTACAGAATTAAGTATTGTGTCACCGAATTATCAGTTTTTGAGGAACGTCCCTTTAGTTGACCTTAAAGGTGCCCGGGCTGTAATCCCAATTACCGTAAGAACCGTTGTACGGCCTGACTCTGACCTGACCAGTCGTAGTCTTGCCTCTCGGAACTTTCCACCGATAATATCGCGCGCCTACTCTGGTTGTACTAAGAACGTTTCGCCACTTTGCCCGGCTGATATTAGGCATCCTCAAATTATCAATGTACACAGTGTCGGCTCCCGCTTTGACCGAATAATCTTTCGAGTATGACCATAGAAGTGTGTGCTCGCCTTTGCTCACTGGAATAGAGGCGGTTTTCCACCCGGTATTGCCCGAAGCGTGAATCTTCCGACTATCGTCAACGTAGAAATCAAAGAAATCATAGCCCTGTTCAGAGCTGACGTAATAATAAAAGGTGATCGTAGCGGATGACTTAAAGAGCTTTTTTATGCTCATTTGCGTTATCTGAGAGTTGCGGATGTTTCCGGCTTTGGTGGAATGTGTCCCAAGGACCGATTGAGCGGAAGTGAGTTTCCACAGTTTATTGCCGGACCGGGTGTAGGCTGACGATAGCCGACCCTTCTCATAGCTATCAACAAAAGTTCCCGTCGCCAGAGCGTTCTTTGAATAATATATGTGATACTGCAGTTTTTTTGCCCGCCTTCTGTGCCACTTAATAATGGTGACTCGGCCGCCTTTTAAAGTTGCGTTCTTGCGGGGCCTGAGGATTCTCGGCGTCACTAGTCGACGATACCTTGTCGCCATATACGCGTTAACCAGACCATGTCCATATCGAGTATCGTAACCCGGCGCCCCAAGATCGGTGGCGCTTGATTGGATCGCGCCGATTATCGTTGATGCTTTCCGGCGTCCGCTCGACCGCACCAGAGCCGCAACTCCGGAGACGTGCGGGGCGGCCATAGATGTACCCTGAAAATAGAAGTACCCTTGGCGTCGCGGATTATTCTCGAAAATTGTCTGCTGCAAAATCCCATCAACAAATCCATCACGATTAATATCAGCTGAGGTATCGCCACCAGGAGCGGAAATATCCAGCCCTTGACCATACTGAGAATACCAGGCAAGAGTCTTGTTATAGTCAGTGGCAGCGACCGAAACTACTGAAGGGTAGGCCGCGGGATAACCAAGATTACCGGTGCCGCTATTGCCGGCGGCTGCTACTACAACCACGTTCTTTCGATAACGCGCGTAGCGCACTGCCTCTCGCATAGCGTTGGACGGGCTTGAGGAACCTAAACTTAAGTTAATAACGTGAGCGCCATGATTAGCGGCTCAGCGGATACCGTCCGCGACATTGTCAAAGGTACCGAACCCATCCGCGTCAAGAACCTTAACGGGCATAATGGAAGCCTGATAAGCTATGCCGGCGACACCTATTCTATTGCCTGTGGATTGCGCGATTGTTCCGGCCACATGCGACCCGTGTTGATTGTCATCCAAAGGAAAACTATTATTGTTCACAAAATTGTAGCCTGGTTTAAATCTAGTCCGATTAAAGTCCGAAAGTCGGCGATACGTGACTCCGCCTCTAGTGATGTTCCGATATGCCACGCCCGTATCGACAACCGCGACAACCGACCCTTTCCCTTTTGCCTTGTTCCAGGCCTTACTCATATTCAACTGACGGAAATTCCACTGCCGGCGATAGTAGCTGGTCGTTTGGCGTAAACATGGCTCTTACATAGCCGTTTGGTTCAGCATAGAGCACATTGGGATCCTTCTCGAGGCGATCACGAAGATCAGCAACACTTTCATTTGTGTTGAACTTAAGCAACCATGTGCGCGGGTTTAACAATTTTTTCACGACCCTGCCGCCTGTTCCGGCGGCGAAACCCTGAGCTTGCGATTGCCCGGTAGTAGACCGAAACTTGACGATTAGTTGC
>JAUWRD010000200.1 GCA_030610765.1 Actinomycetes bacterium | reverse complement strand
CAAGGAGGAAAATGGCCAGAATGGATCTGAAGAAGGCCCTTTTACTAATCCGTTTTCACCTCTGCCTTTTGGCAAATTTTTGCAGCCAAGTATACCAAATTGCCGGACAGCTTTCAATTCTGAGAAACTGGACGAAGATCTAGCTTAAGACAAGTTGACAATATTCTACAGGTTCCTAAAATAACTGTTAAAACGAGGTCTAGATAATGGGCGACATAAACAACTTTATCCAAATAGTAAAAGTCTGGGTTCTGTCGAACCGACTTGAGTTGATGGTGCTAACAGCTATCGCACTTTGCACCGTACTGATTATCATCATTTCTATTGTTCTCCATCGCACGCGAGCAAAACCGGGTAAAGTCGAGATGGCTAGCTTAAGGCCGGTCAATAAAGAAAAAGAAGATCTAGGGTAGATCTGTTGTATCGTGGCACGGCTCGCTGGCGCAAAGTTTATCCATTTTTCCAGCCTCAATTGGTGTCGGTGTCCCGTCTGGAGATGATGCTTTTAGCATCTTCCATGAAGTGCCACCCGCGTGCGGAAAACCCTTGCTGATGCCGGCGGGCGCGCTATCGGCTGTGTGGCATTGCTGGCATGTCGGCCCCTTGTTAATGCCATCATCCGGGGCGACTTTAACCCATCCGCCTTCGAGTTCATAGCCGGATCGGGAACTATCATGGCCATAACGCACCCCCTGAGGCGTGGTTTTCGCGTCAGTGTGAAGACCATAGTTCGCCTCATGACAATTAGAACACCACTGTGTCAGCGTTAGGGTTCCCGCGGTGGCGTCATAAAAAGCTCCGCCGGTAGGTTTATTGGGGTTGGGGAACTTTCTTAAGAGCTGACTGCTTGCCAGGGGCTCCTCGCTCAATACAACCAGATTGCTGGCGTGCGGCGAATGGCAATTCACGCACCCCCACTCAGCATTTCCGTAAGCTGTGTAGGTTGTATCATCCGGAACAACTATTTCTCCTGTCTGTTCCGCGTCCAAACCGTGTCCGTTGGCATCAATCCATACTCTCTTGTTCGGAACGATACCGGTTTGTCCGTGACAATACTCGCAAGCTGTAGCGGCATTTGTTGTTCCGGGTCGGAGAAGTCGATAGTTGGCTTCAGACAAGTGCACGGCGTGACAACTTTTGCATTTGTTGCCGGTCGTCGTATATCCCCCGTGCGGCAGGGTGCCGGTGCTTTCGCTATCTGTATTATAACCGGCGGAATAGGCCTGCCCCGCCATTACCAGCCAGAACACGCATATCGCAAGGAGAAGTGAAAATAAATTTTTGATACTCATCACACCTGCTTCTAAACTATCATCTTCCCTGATCCACTATCTTGTCAAGGGAGTCATGGTATCTCTTTAATCAATTGTTATCTTAAGAAGCTGAACCCTATCATTAAATTTATCGGCAACAGCGAAGATGTCTTTACCGCCATAAGCAATGCCCGACGGATAATAAAGTTCACCTTCTCTTTGCCCTTCCTGGCTAACTGTGGCCAAGCTGGCTCCGGACGCATCCAGCACTTCAATTTGATGGTTAAAAGCATCGACAACAAAAAGTCTGTTCTTCTCGTCACCGGCAATACCCGAAGGCAGCCCGAATCGACGATCCTTTTCGTCGGAAAACGGTTGGCCAACAACCCATTTTACTTGACCTTTTCCGTCTACCGCTTGTACTCTCAGGTTATTCAGGTCGGCAATAAAAATCCGGTTCTTACCTTGGACGATAAATCCGGTAGGCAGATCGAATTGACCCTCTTCCTTTCCTTTGCCGCCCCACCTATCCAAAAGATGTTTTCCGCTAAGATCATAAATGTTTATAAACGCGTAATTTGCCAGATAAAGACGCTTGCCGAAGACGACGGGTTTTAACGGCATCATTATGCGCAGCTCTCGCTCAACACGACCATCTGATCGAAATATCACAACTTTCCCCGCTGTTTGATCGGCGACGTAGACGCGGCCGTCAGACCCAACCGCGATCCCGAGTGGCACCACAAATTCGCCCTTGCCAAAACCAGCCCGACAGAATTTTCTTAAAAAACGACCGGTGGCGCTAAAAA
>JAUWRD010000039.1 GCA_030610765.1 Actinomycetes bacterium | reverse complement strand
ATAAAGATAGGCAATGAAGATGAGTTCTTGCAAATGGTAGGGGAGTAGAAGTGAGCCAAGATAATCCGGGCGATCAGGAGCTCGATGTCGAGGTCCCCGTTAGCCAGGCCCCGAATATTACAAATGTACCGTGGTCTGTCAGAGACGCGCTGCTAGGGGTAGTGCTCTTAATACCGGTTTCAATGATCTTTGTACTCGTATTTCTTTTATCCGGGAATATCATTGGGTTCTTGACGGGGACCGGCGCGCCAAGTTTTTTGAACGTGATAGCGCTTGGAGGCGCGACCTTTATAACTGGTATTGGCTTGGCCTGGCTGCTTGGGGTCAAAAGAAGGGGAGGGTCACTTGCCAATCTTGGCCTGACAGATTTCAAGGTTTGGGCAGATATCCCGCTCGCATTTCTTGGTGAAATAATAATCTTCATTGGTCTGGCTACATATTCAATCGTCTTATTTAAGGTCTCCGGTGAGCGCGTACCCGAGCAACCAATAGACCAGCTTTTTGGAAAATCCTTAACTGGTTTTCTTCTCGCGGTCTTCTTTGTGGCAATTCTGGCTCCTATTGGTGAGGAAATCTTTTTTCGTGGGTTCGTCTATACGGCCCTGCGAAAAAAGTGGGGTGTGCCATTGGCGATGGTCGCTAGCTCAGGCTTGTTTGCGGTTTTTCACATCGTGCCGCTTCTTTATCCGCCAATGTTTATTATCGGAATGGTTTTGGTCGTCCTGTTTGAGCAGCGACGATCGCTCGCGCCAAATATCATTCTGCATGCTTTAAATAATTTCTTAGCGCTATTGGCTGTTTACGGAAGCTCGCTGTAAATCGCTTAAAGTTTGTTTTTACGGGTGTTCCTCGACCCAAAAATCTCCGTCAGGGGTGATCTCTTTTTTCCAGATAGGTGTAATATTTTTTAGCTCGTCAATGCACCAATGACAAGCCTTAAAAGCTTCAGCCCGATGTTCCGCGCCGACGATTATCAACACAATGTTTTCACCAAGAGCTATCGATCCGTGTCGGTGAATAATCGAGACTTCCAAGATATCGAATTTCTCCAGAGCCTGTTCACGAATGATGCCAAGCTGTTTTTCGGCCATTCCCGGATAATGCTCAAAATCAACCTGAGCAACTTCGCGGTTTCGAGATTTCTCGCGTACCGTACCTAGAAATATTGAAAGGCCGCCGATATTGCGCGAGCTGCTTTTAACTCTTTCAAGCTCTTCATCAATAGAGAAATTTTCTCGCTGTATCCTAACCAAGCCTGAGCCGCCTGACATGGGCGGTATAAAGGCAACTTCATCTCCGTCTTTCAAGGCTTGGTTTCGCCCCACGAAATCATGGTTGACCGCGATAGCGGATTTGGAGTCATCAAGAGCTTTTTTGAAATCAGGATTTCTGGCCTGCAGGGAATCGATCAGTTCTTCAACTGTACCTACGGACTCGGCATCGACCTCAACTTCGTCGAGTTTCAGAATTTGTTTTAACATCGCGAAAAACTTTACTTTAATCACAATAAGAGAATAAAAGACAAAATATATACTGTAAAGAGAAACTTACGCCGTTAGCTGTTCCTCTTCTCCCTCAAGTGACGCGATTATAGCATCAATAAACTGTGGTAGATCAGCCGGGCTTCTTGATGTAATCAAGTTTCCGTCAATAACTACAGGTTCATCAACATAGTTTCCACCCGCAGCTTCAACCTCGGTTACAATCGCGGAACCCGCGGCCAAGTTCTTGCCGGAAAGCGTCCCAGCGGATATCAGCACCTCCGGCCCGTGGCAGATTGCGGCCGTGGGTTTGAGTGAAAACTGAAAGTTTCTGGCAAATGCGACAGCCTTTTCATTGCGAATCAAATGCGCAGGAGAGTCTCCACCTGGTATGATCAGGGCATCAAAGTCATCTACCTGTACAGAATCAACACTTACATCAGTAACAATTTTAAAGGCACCGGTCTTGCCTTCAATTTCTTTGCCTTCGGCCGTGCCGACTATCAGTACTTTGTAGCCGATATCCCTTAGGCGCTCAAAGGGCTCGACAAGTTCCGAATCCTCAAAGCCATCTGTCGCTAGAATTGCGATTTTCTTAGTCATATATGATCACCTCGATTTTTACATACCCAAATGAGCCGGTATCTTTTAAAACCGCGGCAATAATGTTTATTTGACCGTTCTAGTTTGTGTGTTTAGCCGGGCGGCCACATCATAAAACGACCGCCAAGGAGGTGGTAGTGGACGTGATCAACAGTTTGGCCCGCTTGACGACCCATATTCGAAACCAAGCGATATCCCGTTTTATCAAGACCGCGCTGTTTAGCCAGAGTGATCGCGGTCATGTTGATTCGGCCTAAGAGTTCAGTGTCTTTTTTCTCCACATCGTTTAGGCTGGCGATGTGGTTTCTTGGGATAATTACCAAATGAACGGGCGCCTCGGGGTTGATGTCGGTAAAAGCGACAATGTCGTTGTCTTCATAAACAATATCAGCGGGTATTTTGCCTCCCGCTATCTGGCAAAAAATGCATTCATTAGTCATTTTTTCTCCTTGACCAGCAATATTTGTTTTTCAACTCCAACTCCAAGGGCTTTGACAATGTCACCGCCCGTATCGTGCGCTTGTTTGAATTCTACCCTAATGTACTCACTAGTCAAACCAACTTGCCGGCCGTTCTTCTGCCGCTCTATCAGGACAAAAACCTCTTTGCCAACAAAAGAGGCGGTGAAGTCCGCGCCTAACTTTTCAACAAGTCCGCGCAATGTCGCAGAGCGCGTCTTTCGAATTTGCGGGTTAACTTGATCAGGCAATTTGAGGGCCGTTGTATTGGGGCGCGCCGAAAATTTAAAGACATGGACTCGGCTAAACTGAGCTGCCTTGACTACCGAAACCGTGTCATCAAAATCATCGTCTGTTTCTCCTGGAAAGCCGACAATAATGTCGGTGCTAAGTCCGATCTCCGGTATTCGGCTTCGGATGCGCGCAAAGAGCGCTAAGTGATCCTTGACCGTAAATGCGCGCCTCATAAGCGCCAATATCTTGTCGTTGCCGCTTTGCATTGGAATATGCAGATGACGCGCGAGTCGCGAATCTGCTGCCATCAAGTCTATTAGGGTGTCTGATATTTCTTGCGGTTCAATTGAGCTCAAACGCAGACGCGTGAGCTTTGTTTGGCTTAAGATTCTTTCAATCAGCTCCACCAAACGCGGTTTACCACCCCGGTCTACCCCGTATTTGCCTAGATGAATGCCGGTTAAAACGACCTCGTGCACACCGGCTGCGATGCTTTCATTGATCTCATCGATTACTTCTGTTTGCTCTCGACTTTTTAGTTCGCCCCGGAAGCCGGGAATAGCACAATATGAACAGTGTTCATCGCAACCATCTTGGACTTTAAGAAAGAGCCTGGCTCGTGACCACTTTTTGTCTACAGTCAACCGGGGAATAATCGGTAATTGGTTTCCTATTTGGTTCTTTTCGGCGTTCGTAAAAAACAAGCTAACGCCCAAGCCCCTCAACGATGATTCTTCCTCGGCGCGCCAACAACCAGTTAAGATAATCGTGGCGTCTTTAGCTGCGCGCTTTGCGCGACCAATCAACTGCCGGGCTTTAGCTTCCGCTTCCGCGGTAACACTACAGGTGTTGATGATATAAAGATCAGCGGGCTGGCTAAAAGGCACTTGCTCAATGTCGCCTAATTGAGCCCTGATCTCATCGCCTTCGTACTGATTAACCTTGCAGCCGAGGGTCGTTAAAGCGTAAGTTTTCATTTGCGCCCTAAATTATCTTCCTAAAATATGATTGACGATTGCCACAGCCACTACCGGGGCTGTCTCGGTCCTTAAGATTCTCGGTCCGAGCCAAGCCGGTTTGGCGCCAATTGATAAAAGTGACTCAGCCTCGCGGGCAGCCAAGCCGCCCTCAGGGCCAATTATTAAGGCCAAACTGTCCCCATCAAATTTAAGCAGCCCCTCATCTATTGGCGTGGTTGCCGCCTCCCAAAAAAAGATGACCCGGTCAAAACTTTTAAGCTTTTCCGCAAGATCAGACCAATCTATTAGTTCATTAACTTCAGGGATAGTAGGGCGACGGCTTTGTTTGGCTGCAGCCTCTGCAATTCTCCGCCAACGCTTAAGACGAGCATCGGTGGGTGAATCAGGGCGGGCCACACACCGCTCAGTCAAAACCGGTGTTATTATGTCGACCCCAAGCTCAGTCGCTTTTTCAACTACCGTGTCAAATTTCCGGCCCTTGGGCAAACCCTGAAAGAGCGCCAGTTTAACTGTCGGTTGATCAGGTAGACGCGATGAGACAATCTTAGCGACAATCATATCAGCGGCCATCTCAGACACCACAGCTTCATATTCAGTAGCTGACTCATCGAGCAAAATTATCTTCGAGTCAACCTCAAGCCTTAAGACATCGCGAATATGGTGAACATCCGAGCCCGTAATACGGGCACCGTTCTCATCGATCGCATCACTGTTGATAAAAAATCTATGCATAACGTCTAGTGTTGCAAAAAACCGGGGATTAAGGCAAGGGGTACATTCTTTGATCCGGCCAAATCAAGTCTTTTCCTGCCCTTAGTAGCAAGGTTGACGATCTTCAAGGTGTGCTAAGGCAAAGGTAAGGCAAAGGGGTCAGGTCTTGCAATGCCACATTTTTACCTTTTAGCTGCTGAAGTTACGGGCTCACGAGCTTGCCATCACCGTTCAAACGCTTGGCTGCTGACTGGCATCTCCCAGTATCCTTAGAAAAATTTGACTTTCGCAAGCAAGTCACTTACCTTAAGGCAATACTACAAGGTGAGTATGTTGCTTATGAAAGAATTTTTTAATAGCCATTCGATCGTTTCGATTGTCTCAGGTGTGCTGGCGGTGTTTCTTGCTTTTGTCTATCTATCTTTAAGCAGCGCTGCTGACAATCAAAGGCTGGCGAAAGAAATATCGTCACTTAGAAATCCAATCTCGGTGGTTGCGGCAACCCGTGATATTGGGCGAGGCACGCGCTTGACCGAGAAAGATCTTCAGATCGTGAAAGTTCCCAAGGCTTATGTAAAAGCGGGCTTTACAAAAAACAAAGACCAAGTTATCGGCAAGGAGGTCTTGACTGAAATCTACAGCGGTGAGGTCGTAATTCCCAAACGGATATCCGGCAATCAGAGCACTCGTGCTTCTTTGGGTATTCGCCGGGGAAGAGTAGCCGTAGCCGTTGGCATTGACGAGATTAGTGGAGTTGCCGGTGGAATTCGACCAGGGGACAGAGTCGATGTCTTTATTACAGACGAAGAGAACGGACGCACGAGCTTAATTTATAAAAACATTGTTGTGATCGGTATCGGCGGGATTTATCCATATAGTCTGACGGACGACTCGGAAGACAACCAGGATAGCGTCGATCGCTATAGCGCCAGCGGCATGAATGTGGTTTTGGAGTTGACGCGAGGCGCGGCTCGCAAACTTACTGAGTCTTCCGAGAACGGAAAACTAAAACTAGCATTGTGTGCTGCTGAGACATCAGAAGTATTCTAAATCGGATTGATCAGATGGAAAGGTTAAGCAACTGAAGTCAAAAGTATTTGTCGCCGCACGACCAGAAATCCTGGAATCAGTGGTGAAACTTTTTGATGAATTAGAAGAGTTCAGTATTTCAGGCACAGCAACAAATGGAGAAGAGTGCATTATCCGGCTGTCCGATAACAATGCTGATATCGCTTTAGTAGATTTTTCTTTGCCAAAGATTTCTGGAGTTAAAGTTGTCGAGTTTGTTTCAAAAAACAATCCGCAAATAATCTCGGTGTTATTGTCTGAAAAATCCAATCACGATTTCTACAGAAGCGGCATGTTGGCAGGAGCGCGGGAATTCATAATCATGCCTGTCAGCGGCGAGGAGCTCAGTTTCGCATTGGAGCGCGTTACTCAGATAGCGGGTGGGCCAAAAACAGAGCGCCGGATGGATGGGCATAAGGGCGAAAACGTCGCAAAGGATGGGCGAATCCTGGTCGCGGCCAGCGGTAAAGGGGGCACGGGTGCCTCGTTCGTTTCGGCGAATTTAGCTAGCATAATATCCGAGCGGGATAAAGGGTCTCGGGTGGCTATTGTGGATTTCAACCTTCGTAACGGCAATTTGGCGACTATTTTCAATGTCCATCCTTCAAAAACATTAAAAGATCTTATGCCGGTCATTTCTGAGCTGGAACCGGATTTGCTCATGTCGGTAGGTCAAAAACTCACAGTGAATCTCGATCTTTTCGCCGCCCCACAAGAAATTGAGCTGCAGAACTTATTTACGAGCGAGCAGACAAGTCTATTAATTGAGTGTTGGCGGCGTTCGTACGATTTAACGATTATTGATATGGGGATCAATCTAGATGAAGCAAACTTCAATTTCTTCGAGGCATCTGACCTTACTCTAGTGACTCTTGTGGCAGATGTCCTGTCTGTAAAATCGGCCAAACGGTTAGTGGATTACCTTGGAGAGCAGGGACTAAGCAAAAACAATATCCTAGCTGTCATGAACAGGTGGGAAGGGCTTTTTCTCCCGCCGGAAAGAGTCGCTCGCCATATAGGTGTCAATGACTTCGCCAGTCTTCCTGAAAGCGCTAGCGTTCGCATCTTGCTTGAGGAAGGGCGTTTGCTGGAGGATGCAGATGAAACGGATCTGAAGTTTGCGGTTGATGGTTTGATCGAATCCGTATGCAGAAAGCTCTCAATAGTAGAAAATGTCCATGTCAACTAATCTTATCAACTCCGAGAGGACGTTATCAGGCCAGATACCAATAAACGCAGTGCGTCATATCAGATCAAACCTTTACGCCGAGATAGCTCCTGCGGAGATATTGAGAAGATTAAAGATCAATCCTGCGCAAGTTCGAAAAGAACTAAAACACGAAGTACTTAATCTAATTGCGCAAGAAAAAATGGTGTTAACGCAAAGCCAAAAGGAAATCATCGTCAAACGCGTTCTGGACGATGTCCTTGGCTACGGTCCAATTGAGCCTCTTCTCGCCGATGCTTCGATTAGCGAAGTGATGATCAATGGCCCGTACATGATTTTCATTGAGAAGAACGGACGCCTCGAGCGAACCGAGCACGCATTTGAGGACGTCGACCATCTCATGAACGTCATTGACAAAATAATCGCGCCATTGGGTCGAAGAGTTGATGAGAGTAGTCCCATGGTCGATGGGCGACTTCCCGATGGCTCCCGCGTTAACGTGATCATTCCCCCTGTAGCATTGACTGGTCCAACGGTCACCATCAGAAGATTTGGTTCCAAAGTTTTCTCGTACGAGGAACTTGTGGAAAATAAGACGATCCCCGATTCCCTGATTAATGTATTGCCGAAGGCCATTGAGGAGCGGCAAAACATTATTGTCACGGGCGGCACGGGCTCAGGTAAAACGACCTTGTTAAACGCTCTATCTGGTTTAATCTCGGCAAGCGAGCGTATTGTCACAATTGAAGACGCCGCTGAACTCAAATTCTCACAACCTCATGTGGTAAGCCTGGAAAGTAGGCCACCTAATATTGAGGGCAGGGGACAAATAAAGATACGGGATTTAGTTATAAATGCTTTGCGTATGCGGCCAGACCGGATTGTAGTTGGTGAAGTTAGGGGTGGTGAAGCTCTGGATATGTTGCAGGCCATGAATACAGGCCATGACGGCTCTCTAACAACTGCTCACGCAAATTCACCGCACGAAGCCTTGTCAAGACTTGAAACGATGGCCTTGATGTCAGGGCTTGAGTTGCCAATAGCTGCAATACGTCAGCAAATAGCGGGCGCTTTTGACCTTATTATTCACATGGAGCGTCAAAGTGACGGAGCTAGAAAGCTGACTGCCGTTGATGAAGTCTCGACGGTTAAAAACGGTGAAATTGAGCTAAAAACTGTCTACAAATCACGGAAATCAAAATGATTCTTGTAGTCAAGTTTGGATTAGCGCTATCCGTTGGAACGTTCCTATTCTTAGTCGTTGAGAAAGCAATAGAAGTTCCGGCGAAATATCGGCGGTGGGTAAAGATAGAAACCCGTTTGCTGGATGATCAGGAACAAAAACCAGCGATCGCGGTTCAAAAATGGGTAAGCGAATGGCTCTTAAGGACCCGGTTGATTAAGAGCATGATCAAACCTTTACGCAATGCCGGATTTGAGAATCCTGAAAAACTAGCCTTTCACCTCGCCATCTCAGGGCTAGGTGTCTTCGCGGTCTCAATGATTTGGCTGGGATCACTTTTGAAGACCATGGCTTTTCTGGCAGCGGCAGTGCTAGCGATTTACGTGTGGGTGCAAAGACGGCTCAGTGAAAGAATCGAAGAATTTGGGCGCCAATTACCTTTGATCTTTAAGCAAATTGCTGGTGGTCTTTCTGCGGGCATGTCTATTCAGCAAGCAATAAGACACACAGTGGAGCAGGTCAATAGCCCCGGACGCGAAGAGCTGCGAACCGTGGTCGAACAAGTATCTCTGGGCATGTCGTTGGACGAGGCCCTGGATCGAATGTATCAAAGAATGCCGCTGAACGAATTGAAGATGGTTATTATGGGCTTGTCTATTCAGAGACGCGCCGGCGGAAATCTGATTAAGATGATCGAATTAACCGTGGCGGCTATTGAGGAGAAACGCCGGTTAAAAAAGAACTTGCAAATTCAAACCGCGCAAGCAAAGCTTTCAGCGAAAGTGATCGGTTCATTGCCGTTTCTAATACTTATTGGTGTGATGGTTATTGATCCTTCATACATGGAGCCTTTGTTCACAACCCCCGCCGGTCTCACGATGCTTTCTGTGTCAATCGCCGCCGAGTTCATGGGGTTTTTGCTGCTGGGTCGTATCTTAGAGGTCAAGATATGAAAACTTTTGATTTCTTAATTCCGATCATTAGCATCGCGATCGGTTTTTCGGTTTTCAAAACTGTTTCGAAAATCGAGTTGAGTTGGCGTTGGCGCAATTCCCTTATCCGCATTACTGAACAAAGAATCTCGAGCAACGCAGGTCATCTATCGGTTCCGCAGATAAAACTTGTCAAAGAATGCATGCTAGCTTCTTTTGGATTTTTGACCGGCCTAATTGGAGCGGGTTCATTTGTATTAGGTGTGGTCATGGCCGTGAGTGCTCTGCTTTTGTTTCGCGTGTTTCAGAAATATCAGAGGTATGGGAAAGCGAAATTACGACGCGCTTCTGTCATAGAAACTCTTCCGGATTTCGCAGATATGGTAGCTATCGCGGTCGAAGCAGGATTAAGTTTTGATAGAGCAGTTTGGATATATTGCCAGAAATTCGATAACTCTGTATCTGAAATGTTTAGATCCGCAATGAACGAAATAGAGATTGGAAAAGCGCGACGTAAAGTATTCATTGAAACGGCGGAAAAGAGCGACATTGATGACGTCAGATGGTTTGTTGCCGCCATCCTTCAAACAGAAAAACTTGGAACATCTTTAGCAGAGGTTTTAAGAGACCAAGCCAAATCCGGACGCGCACATCAAAAAGAAGTGGCGCAAGAACTTTCAGCAACAGCTCCAGTTAAGATGCTCTTCCCAATTGCGGGACTAATATTACCGTCACTTTTGATCGTCATAATGGGGCCGGCTTTTTTGCATTTCTTAAATTGACAAGGGAGGAACGATGAGAAGAATCATGAGTTCGGAAACGGGATCAATTCTAACGGAATACGGTCTATTGTTGGTGATCGTTGCCTTAAGCCTGGTAGCAGTTCTAGGGCTTTTTCGCGATGATCTCACCAGTAAGTTTAATGAGATACGCGCGGAAGTATCAGGTGTGAGCATTAAGCGATAACTGATGCTGAAAAAAGAACATGCTTTATTCGGGCTTTTGCTGGGACTAATCGCACTAGCTGTTTTTAAAGGTCCCTATTCACAACTAAGACCAAAAGAGTTGGTCTTAGTTGATCCCGAAATCAAGATTAATGAGCCGTCAAGCAAAAAGGCATTGGTTGCGAAGGCATCAAAGTCAAAGAGTGCGGCGGATATTGTTATGGTACCGCCGCGAACATCAGTGCTTAGCGAAAAGCAAAAAAGTGAAGGGGATATTAAGGAATCGTTTGTCCTTCTTGAGTCGGAGTTAACACCCGATGAGCTTCAATTGTTTTACACGGATTTATTGCTTAAAGATTGGATAGTTTGGCGCGATAGCTTGACAGAAGGTATCGGATGGAGCGGGGTCTTTTTGCAAATTGACGACAAGGAGAGGCGACTGGCAGTGTTCGCGGTTATCAAGAAAGCAGGTTTTGCTTCGCAAGACGCGAATATTACAAGAATATCAATATATAAGGTTGAAGAAGTTTGAGGTCCGATGGTGAAAAAGGGGAGGCGATGATTGAATACGCGCTGATAACAGTAACTTTCATGGCGATTCTGCTAGTCATGCTAAACGTTGCCGAACCAAGTCTCTTTAGCAGGTGGACTACCAAGGTCAAAAGTGTCTTCTTTATATCAGTCAATAGCACCCAGGATATCCAAGGCGTGACTGATGAAATGCAGCGTAGATGAACACAGTGCCCAAAGAAGGGCGTGGATTCCGGCGTAGTGGTCAGGACGGGGCTATGGCTGTAGAATTGGCGCTGTCATTGCCGATTCTCCTATTGATTATCTTCGGCATATTTCAATTAGTTCTTATCGCGAATACACGTACTATTTTAGATCATGCAGCTTACGAGGGCATGAGAACAGCGATTGTTATCAACGATCGATCGGTAATAGCGAGAAGGGTTCGCCAGATCGTGAGTGCCTCCCCAAAAGGATCAGGGTTTCTAGTTGGGGAGCCAAAATTGTCCGTAGAGGAGAGCGGAAAGCGAGTCACGGTTATTGTTGCGGGCAAGATGGTGCTCCTCCCGTTTATACGACAAACGAACGCGGCGCTTGGCGGCAGTGAATCAATCGGTATCACGGGCAGGGCTAGCGGAAGGCTCGAGCCCTATATGGGTCTTTAGGGGCTAACGTAAAAGTGAAGAATTTTCATCTCTGGCATAACGAGGCAGGCACGACCCTCCCTCTGTTCATTGGTGTGATCGTGCTCGTGTTCATCCTCTTGATGACGACGTTGGCGACAACGGAAATGGCCATTGAGCGGACAAGGCAGCAAAGTAGTGCTGATCTTGCCGCACTTGCCGGAGCTAATGCACTCAGTAAGGCCACGGAGACAAAAAGAGTGATAGATTTCTCTATCTGGGCCAGAAATGCCACGCTTGACGCTCTTTACCTGGCCGCTGCCATAGCTTCAATATCAAGTGCTGGAGCGGGCTCCGCTTCATTTAAGGTGCCGCTAGATTTCCAAAAGGCAACAATAAAACCGGTTGAAGCACTCGAGAGAACGAAGGCCGCGGTTGTTAAGTCGGCGACGGTTTACTCTGCAGCAAATGGTATGTCGGTGGTCAAGGCGAACAACAAGAAGAATTCCGGGCTGGTAGTTCCGGTTCCACTTTTTACAGAAAAATCCGGACCAAGTCAGCGCCAGAAAGATTTGACCAAAATGATTGAGACATATGAGGGTCGAATTGACCAGTCAAAAGGGGAAATGAACGACGCGGTTTTAGAATACGAAGAAAAGAAAACGCAGTTGCTTCGAGATGGTATGAAAAAACCAGAGATGAAAAAACATCGTGACGTCAAAAGCTTGCGCAGCAAGGTTCATGAAACGAGTGGACGTGTTGGAGGCTTAATGAGTCAAAGGAACCGCCGGCGTCGTGAACTTGACCGGCTCAAAAACACGGACAGTGGATCAGGAAGCCTTCAGGACAAGGTCGTAGCCGTTGTCTATCATCCAAGCACGCGCATTCCCTTCACCTCAATGCTTGGTGGAATAGAAACAGGAGACAACATCGCGATAGCCGCAGCTGTTGTCGCTGATACGCCAGACGACATGACAATTGGCGAGGAAGCAATCAAAAATATCTTCTCAAAGAATAGAGCCCTGAAGGTTACGTCTGGAGGGATGGGGCGCATTCTTGACGCGATCAATCTAGTTGGTCACAAAGCCAGAAGCTTAGAAAGCGACTATGGTGTAATAGGTGGATATATAGGTCAAGCGCTTGATAAGATTGGCATAATACCTCCGTCGATCACGCAGACTAGACCTGCCCTGATCAGTGTGGAAAAAGCGGTCGCCGATAAGAACGGAATATACAAACTAATTAGAGCGATTGAATCAAATTGAAAATTTCTGACGAAAGAGGTCAAGCGCTAGTCGAGTTGGCCGTATTAACTCCAATACTTCTTTTTGTCATGATAGCCGTGGTTGGTTTGGCCCAGGCCGGACAGAGAAAGGCTGCGGTTACAAGGGCCGCTGCAGCCGCGGCTCGGGTAGCGGTGGTTAGAGAAGACCTGGCAAAGAGCGAAGCTTTGGCCGTGCTTAGGGAATCAGATCCATCGATTGCTTCAAAAGATATCGCTGTTTCCATCAGTTCTGTCGAAAAGGGATATATTCCTTTTTCAACACCGAAGCGCGTGGATGTCTCATACAAATATCGTCCACTGTCTGGTTTTGGTTGGAACCCAACCTTTCGCTTAAAATCCAGCTTTGTCTATGATAAGTGGTCAAACGCTATTTTGTTTGATGTGCCATAGGTTTTGTCAAATACAATTATGTTTCCTAAGTTTTGCGTTATCTCTTTCCGCCCAGGCTTAAGAACAAGGTGCTGGTACTTGATAACATATAAAGCAATAGGGTAAAGTGTAATCACAAAGGACACTATGTAATCACATCGGAGGATTGAAAATGGTGAGAACACAGATTCAATTAACGGAAAGGCAAGCAAAGGCTTTAAAAATTTTGGCCGGAAAAGAACACGTATCTCTTGCGACCCTCGTTCGCCGTGGTGTTGATGTGGTGCTGGAATCATCAGGAGAGATTACAGATAGTGAGCGCCGGAAAAGAGCAATTTTGGCAGCTGGCAAATTTCGATCTGGTCGGAGCGATCTTTCAGCGGAACACGACAAGCATATTGCGGAGGCATTTGGTTCATGACCACCTTCATTGACACGTCAGCATTTCTAGCCGTGCTTGACGCTGATGACTTGCACCACGAAAAAGCAAAAGAAGCTTGGAAGGAACTTGTTGCGTCCGATACCAAATTGATTAGCACTAACTATGTTTCAGTTGAAACCTGTGCGGTAGCACAGAACCGTCTTGGAGTTAAGGCTGTCCGGACTTTCCAGGAAGATATTTCACCAATTGTGACCATGGATTGGATAGACGAAGTGGCTCATCGTGCCGGAATGACTGGTTTGCTGACTGCTGCTCGAAAGAGACTAAGCCTTGTAGATTGCGTTAGCTTTGATTGCATGCGGCGACTTGGGGCGAAGAAAGCATTTGTTTTCGATCGTCATTTTAAAGAGCAGGGATTTGAGTGTTTACCTTGATTGCGGCAGGCCGCCCAATGGTTGCCATTTTGTTTGACGTACCCTAGTCTGGTCAATAATATAACTATAACTGGAGGTTGTTAATATGGCGATTGATACTACGAAGAA
>JAUWRD010000202.1 GCA_030610765.1 Actinomycetes bacterium | reverse complement strand
AATATCATTTTCTTACAGATATTACTGGATCGTTTTCACATTCAAATAGTCCGGTCCCCCATCGAGAGGATAGCCACTCACTGATTCGCCTCTTACTGTCTTTGTAAGTCCCAGGTATTCATCGAGATCAATCTTGTCACTAGTCAAAGCGTAAAGAGTAACTCCATCCTCGTCTCTTAAAACATGTGATCCATAATCGTAATCCGTGAAGCCTTGCCTTTTTATAGCCCCGGTGGCTGCGACAGTTGGAGCTGAGACCGCATTATCAGGGGCGCTTACTACACCAAGACCGAGTTGAGAAGTGACATAAACCAAGAACAAGACAACCCCGAATGAAATCATAATGCCAGTTTGCTTCTTGCTCATAAGCATATTGTACCCATATCTGCGTACTTTGTGAACCCATTCACATGCCCCCTGTATTATGAAGCCATTAGCTGCCATTACATATCATTCACAAAACCTCGCGGTTCATTACGAGAACTAGCTAGCTGTTTTAGGCCGCTATCCTGGTGTCACGCCCACCTATCATCTTTTCGAAAAACCAATTCGCGGTCACATTAACCACCTGCTCTAATTGGTCGGATCGAGAAAAGAGATGATCGGCTCCAGCGATAATCTTGAGTTCTTTCGGGCAGTCGAGAGCTTGAACAAAAGCCTCAGATTGCGGTAGAAGGGGATCAAGTTCTCCTTGAACGATCAAAATCGGAACTCTAAACTCCGGGGCTTTCTGAGCCAGGCCGTCCGTTCGCGGTCCTCTTAATCCTAAGACCTTCACTCGCTGGTCCATCAAAGCCTCGCGCAAAGCCACTAAGCCACCTGAACTAGCCCCGCATACACCTATCAGACTGGCGTCAACCCTGGGGTTGCCGGCAGCGTAATCAATAGCTGAGATAAGATCGTCGACTTGCTGATCAATTGTCGAATCCGTCTTATCTCCTTGGCTCTCGCCATGTCCCGTAAAATCAAATAATAGAGTAGCTATCCCCCGATTACGAAGGTGATCGGCCACAACGACCCCGCGCGGGCTATCTTTGCCGCTGTCAAAGCCGTGCGCGAAAACGACTATCGGATAAAATTCCGCCTTTTTCTCGGGAAACTCTATCCGACCTGCCAGCACTAGTTGTTTATCGTTCTTAAAAAACACATCCATTATAAGTGGAGATTCCCCCTCTTGCTCTACGCCACCCCGGGTCTAAGCTGCTTTTTTAGAGCGCATATGATTGCTGATCTGCTTGATATCTTCCTTGAATAGCTGCAAGTCAATTTGGAGTCCAGCCAAATAGCTACTCCACCCGGTCGTCATTTTGGCCATGCGGCAGGCCTCCTCGATCTCGGCGTCGCTCGCGCCGTGTAGGCGGGCACTTTCTGTATGAAAAGCGACACAGTATTCACACTGCATGTTCGCGGCCACGCCCAGACCAATGAGATGCTTGTACTTCTTTGGGATCGTCGTATCGGCCATTTCCCAGTTTTTCATCTGGCCCCACTCTGACTCGATGCTGTGCTCGGGAATTTGTTCTAACCATTGAGGCATAAAGCCTAGTGTTTCCTCAATATCTGTTAATATCTCTTCCCTTTTTGCCATGCCTCTCATCTCCTTTTAAGTTGTTCTGAGTGCGTCTTTACCCAAAATCCCCCAAGAATCACAGAGTTATATAGGCACTCAGCTACCCATAAAGCATCCTGAGTGCGGGACGTAGAGGGGCCGTGCCTAGTTTCAAACCGGGGGAACAAACCGCAATTGGTGAGAAAACACGTGGCCGCCAACATGGGCATATCTTCCTCCTGTATAGACGTTCAACATGCCGCAAAGTGTAAACCATGTGCCCGGAACAAAGTGTTAAGGATGTGCCCGGTATATACCGACCTTGTGGAGCTAACGGGACTCGACCCCCTGACCTCTCCCCCGCGAGGGCAGCGCTCTCCCCGCTGAGCTATAGCCCCATATTCGCTCATATTACTAGAATCATCTCGTCTGACGCTAGGA
>JAUWRD010000031.1 GCA_030610765.1 Actinomycetes bacterium | reverse complement strand
ATGGTTGTTTCGCAGAAACCAGGATCAGGTAAAACAATTAAAATCGGCGCGACTATACAGATATGGATCGGCAGATAAGAGAGACTGCCTAGTTTCTCTTCACTCGAAAAAGGCCTGAACAACTTGCCGTTTTAACGCCGTGACTCTCCAGCTTATCAAGTAAAAGATTCATACCGATGTTGTCACTAGCTATGTGACCAGCTATGATCACGTTCAAATGGCACTCTTCGGCCTTTTTCTTTAGTTTTTCGCTAAGGTGCATTTCAACCACGGTCCCGACACCCGCATCGGCAAGTTTTTCAATAGATTCCTCGGGACCACCGGTGCCGCCGGTCATCAAAATCATGACTTTTCCAGCTCTTTTGTTTCCGGCTCCAACAATTATCTTCGGACCAGCGTTTATTCTCGTTGCTTCCGCGTATTCAGGCACTGCCTTCAATCTCTTAACTACATCGTCAAGAAATATCGGCGGATCGTCGTCAAACGCGCTTTGCAGAAAATTTGAAACCAAATTGTCCGCCGGCGTATGTACGCACATCAACGGGAAATCTAGCGCAGCGGCAGCATCTACTGCCCGATTATGATTAGCCGGACTTAGCGCCCGCTGCACCTCTTTAGACCGAGAGTCTATAATAGCGTCGCCCATATGGATCGGAACGCCATATTGACTCCAAAGGTCTGCCTGCAACCCCATGACCTCATGAAGAGATGCCAAAGCCGCGCCCTCGGGATGATGAGCCAAGATCATATCTATCTGCTGACCGCGCTCTCGCAATCTGTCCGCCAAAAGCACCTCGGGTGTCTCAATATCAATGCCCGCTATAAGGCTTTTTATTTCCTTTTCGGGATCGCCCACTAAAAGGCGCGTATCAGCATACGGGTTTTTCAGCTTCTCCTGGTCAAAAAGTTCTTTCTCGGAATCGCTTAGCTTTTCAAAAGCCTCCGCGACTTTCGCGAGCTGCCCAACCATCATGTCTAGATCTCGCGGATCCGCTTCTTTTCCCACCTTAACCGCCAACTCATAGATATCTTTTAATTTCACGGCTTCTCCTTGATATATTGTCCGCTTACAAACTGATTACCCTTGATAAAAAAACGCCACTTTTTCTCTTGTCCTACTGAAATACCTACCCGCTCGGAGCTTGAAACATGAAAACCCGTATCTCCGTCATCGAGCAATCCTAAAATCGGAGTGTTTAGTGCTTTCCCGTTAAAGTCCATATTGATCGCTAGCGCTTGCGTCAATTTAGCCGGGCCACTGGTCAATTGGTGAATATCGTCTATGCCCCTATTGTGTCGCATCAACCCGAGACTATCGAGTGGTTCGAGTGCTCTTATCAAAACGGCTCCGGCGACACCGACAACCTCTGTCACAACATTTAAGAGATGGTGCATGCCATAGTTAAAATATACATAAGCGTGACCAGGCGGACCAAACATGACGCTGTTCCTCTTGGTTTGTCCACGAGCCGCGTGGCTGGCTGGATCATTTTCCCCACGATAAGCTTCGGTCTCGACAATTCTGCACCGTATGCTTTCGTTACCCAGCTTTCTGATTAATGTTTTGCCAAGCAAACTCCGAGCGACATCAATGGAATCGCAAGCGAAATAATCAAGCGCCAAATAGTTCACTTTTGAATTGTACCAATATTACAGACGCTGTCCAAATGGACGCCGTTATGACTCAGATTGAACTTCGCTCACGTCAATCAAAGCCGCTGCAAAGTCCTTTGGAGAAAAAGGCATGAGGTCATCAACCTGCTCACCATTGCCCAACCCGACTACCGGAATGCCCAGCTCGCGTTGGACGGCAACGACAATTCCACCTTTAGCAGTGCCGTCGACCTTGGTCAAAACTATTCCATCAAGCTTAAGGGCTTCATCAAACAATTTGGCTTGCGATATCCCGTTCTGGCCTGTCGTCGCATCCATCACCAGCAAAGTAACGACTGATATCTTGTCGCCCGCCTCCCTGACAGCCACTCTCTTGATTTTCTTTAGTTCCTCCATGAGGTTCACATAAGTTTGTAGTCGTCCAGCAGTATCAACGACGGCCACCTCACAACGACCTGCCCTCATTGAGTGGATAGCGTCATAGACGACTGCGGCCGGATCTGAGCCTCGCTCATGCTTGATAAAATCAGTCTCATTTCTTTCGGCCCACGTCATGAGTTGCTCGATTGCCGCAGCCCGAAAAGTGTCAGCCGCCACGAGCGTAACCAACTTAAAACGCTCTTTCAGGACCTTGGCAAGTTTGCCAATGGTTGTGGTCTTTCCTGTGCCGTTGACCCCAACGACTAAAATCAACGTCTGGGGATCGAGATTTCGAATGTCTAAAGGGGTGGTTGTTTCTAGCATTTGGGCGGCCAACTCGTCTCTCAACAGCGTCGTCAGCTCGCTTGTGTCAAATATCTTTTTCTCTACGACCAACGCGCGAAGGTGGCTAACGATGTCCGTCGTTGTTTGAACGCCAAGGTCAGCGCCTATTAAAATCTCTTCAAGCGTGTCCCAATCGTCATCTGTGAGACGTTCGCCACTAAAAACTGATTTAATTTGATAACTAAGGCTAGCTCGGGACTTGCTCAGGCTCCCCGATAGTTGTCGCCACCAGCTCTGCTTCTGTTTGTCGTTCATCAATAGTCTCTTCCAATAATAGCTTCTGGGAAATCACTTTCGAAACTCCGTCAGCCTGCATTGTTACCCCGAAAACACAATCCGCCGCTTCCATTGTGCGGCGCTGGTGAGTAATTATTAAGAACTGAGTCCGTTCCTTTAGCCCGGCAAGAAGCTTAACAAACCGGCCAAGATTTGCATCGTCGAGCGCGGCTTCAACTTCATCAAGGATATAGAACGGACTCGGCCTTGTGTGATGAAGAGCAAAAAGAAAAGCTAGGCCCACAAGTGATTTTTCCCCGCCCGAAAGAAGATTTAACGACTGAATACGCTTTCCGTAAGGTTGAGCCACAATATCAATACCTTGTTCATCTTTTTCCTGCTCACCATCGACAAACACAAGCTCCGCTGATCCACCGTCAAAAAGCTGCCCGAATACTTTGTTAAAATTGACGTTAACTTCTTCAAAAGTAATTTGGAATCTCGCCTGCATCTTCTTATCGATAACCGTCATCACTTTATGTAATGCTTTTTGACTTCTATCCAAATCTTCTATTTGCTTCGTCAAAAATACTTGCCGCTCTTCGATTTTTCCGAATTGCTCAGCCGCGATCTGATTAACAGGCCCGATCTTGTCAATTTCTTCTTTCATCTTCTCTTCCCTAAGTCGCCACTCTTCGGGTTTCACGCCATCATCCTTTTGCGCTAACGCTGTCTCTAGCGCCATCTCTAGGTCCTCAACAATGTATTTTGTTATTTGGCCGACTTCCGTCTCAACTTGTGCTTTCTCAACATCTTTGACCTTGATCTCCTGCTGAAGCGAACTATGGTCATCAGTGATGTCTCGTAACTTCTGGTGGAGCGCCCGAAGGTCCTTCCGCATCGATACGCCTTCTGCCTGCTCGGTCTCGGCAATTACCTCAAGTTTCTTCGCCCAATTTTCGGCACTGAGTCTCAGCTCGGTATAAAGATCGTGAACCGGCTGAATCCTCAGCCTGAGCTCCTCTGTTGCCGCTGCGATCCTTTTCTCATGCGTGAGTCGCTTCCTCAACTGCTCGATATTGTCGCCCACGCTTAATAGACGACTCTTCATATGGGTCTGGCGCTCAGTCAGTGAGGCCATTAATACTTTGGTCTCGGACAAACGCGTGTGGACACTTTGCTCTTTATCTCTTTTTTGATCCAACGATTCTTTTCTGAGCAAAAGCTCGCTATCATGTTCCGCAATTTCCAGCGATTTTGCTTCTCTTAAATCCCGCAATTCTGATAGTTTGGTTTTTGTATCTTTTTGGTATTTCTGCTTTTCATTAATTCGACCGCTCATATCCGCATGCTCGCCCCGCAAACGCGAAATCTCTTTTTCCAAGCTTTCGAGTTTCAAGCAGACCGTCATCTCCGCGGCCTCTATTTTTTGGATCGTGGTGCCAATCTCAGCAGCTTGTTCCTCTTGTACTTTTAGCCCTTCATTTGCGCTGCTGATCTCTTTTTCCAATTTCTTTAAGTCGCGATTGATGCTTTTCTCTTTCGCAACTAGCTCTGAATGCTCCCTCTTTGTCCTCAGCGGACCCACAGAGTCAGTAGATTTTGGTTGTTTTGCTATTAACCCCCGGCTGTCATAGTAGCCGCCTTTTAAATCGACAACCACACTGTTTTCCGGCACTTCACTGCCAGCCGACAGAAAGCTTGACATGTCATCGGTGATCCAGACATTTGACAGAAGTCCGGAAATTGCCTTTCGGGAGGACTCAAGAGCATCCACGACATCTAAAGCTCTAGTTAATCCCGGTAGCGCATCAGGCAGCCTTGAGGGCCGCCCGCTAGTCATTAACCTTAATGGCTGTTCGCTTAAGTCTTCAATTTTTTGATAAACCGCTTTGGCTTCGTCGGGATCGGCTATGACTAAGGCATTAATATCAATTCCCAACGCAACCTCAATAGCTCGTTCATATTTTTTCTCAGTCGTAATTACGTCGGCCGCCCGACCAACAAAGCCCGTAATCTTGTGTTTGTTCTCCTTAAGCCAGGATATATCGACAAGCGGTCTTTCCCTTAAAGAATCGAGCGCGCTTATCATTACGCGCAGCTCTCGAGCCTCATCGGTTCTTTTATCAAAGGCTTCTGTTGTCGTTGCCTTCAGTTCTTTCGCTTTATCAATTTCGAGCTTCAACTGATTCTTTATGTTCACTAATTTCGGCATCTTCGCAGATAGCTGAGATTTTTCCTTACCAAACACAATTCTCTCTTTTTCCTCGATCGATATCTTTTTCGCGCCAGCCGCAAGTTGATCTTCCAGATACAACAATTCTGCTTTTGCCGATTCAGCCTGGGATAGAAATCTGCTGATTTCCTGATCCAACTTGGCCTCACCGCTCCGCGCAGCCTCAAGGGAGTCACGGATCAAACCAACCTCATCTAAGCCTTGTTTGCTGCCTTTTTTAGTAGTTTCAGCATCACGTCTTACTTCAGCCAATTCTTGATAGTTTTTGGCAACTTCCGCCTCAAGCTCTGTTTTCTCTTTTGTCAGACAGTCGAACTCATTGACCTGCTCTTTTGCTCGTGAATCATACTGGTGGATGGTTTGCCGAAACTCACTAAGCTTGGCAATAAGGTTCTTGCCCTTTTCCTCTAAGAGTAGAAGACCGCTGTTTATTCGCTCCGAAAGCCCTTCTAATTGCCTTCGATATTCGCCAATATCCCCTGACAAAAACCCCTTCTCATCAATCTCTTTTTCGAGCTCCGCCACACCTGCCTGCGCTTTTCCGATTTGTTCATTTAAGCTGGCAGCTGTCTTCCTTTTTTCTTCTGTTTCTTTGCTGGTAAAATCCCAGTCTTTCCTAAGCTGTCTGAGCTTCGCTACTGCTCCGGCCACCCGCGCTGTCTTGATTTCTTTCGTTAGTTTATCGTAGCGCCCTGCTTGATCAGCTTGCTTTTGCAATGGTCCGAGCTGCCTGTTTATTTCTCGAAGAAGATCTTTTCCCCGTGAAAGATTTGTCTCCATGGATTTCAATTTCCTAAGAGCGCGTTCTTTTCTGCGCTTATGCTTTAAAACCCCAGCAGCTTCTTCAAGCAAACGTCGTCTATCAGCGGGCTTGCTATCTAAGACCTCGTCAAGACGACCCTGGCTTACAACTGAATACATCTCTCTTCCGAGGCCCGTATCCGAAAGCATTTCTTGAATGTCGATGAGGCGACAAGGGGTATCGTTTATTCTGTATTCGCAGTCGCCAGAGCGAAAAAGACGCCTTGAAATTGTTACTTCAGCAAAATCAATTGGAATCAAGCCGTCGGAGTTATCGAGTTTGATAGATACCTGAGCTGTGCCTAACGCGGATCGCCCGGCGCTCCCGGCGAAAATCACATCTTCCATGGACTTGCCGCGCAAAATTCTAGCGCTTTGCTCTCCGAAAACCCATAGAATAGCGTCCGTTATATTGCTTTTGCCGCTTCCGTTTGGACCGACAATAACAGAAGTACCTGGTTCAAACATGAATGAAGTCTTGTTGGCAAACGATTTGAAGCCTCGTATAGACAGCGAGCGCAAATACAAAGAGTGTCCTTTCCGAAATTAATCTAAAGCTTCACCTGTTGTAAAGTCGATTCGAGGAGCTTTGAACTGACTGATGCCTATTTGAGTACTTGTTCAAGCGCTTCTTTGGCAGCCACTTGCTCCGCTTGTTTTTTGCTTCGGCCACTACCTCGACCATATACTTTCCCTTTTACCGAGACCGACGCAGAAAAACTGGGTCGATGCGCGGGCCCTGCCTCTTGAACGATATTATAATCCGGTAAAGTAGACCACTTTTCCATTGTTACCTCTTGAAGAGTCGTCTTTGGGTCTCCCAATTCTTTTTGGCTGCCGCTCTCCGCTATTCTTTCGCGAAAGAGATCAATTATCCAATCCTTAGTCTTTGCGTATCCTTGATCGAGAAAAATAGCTCCAATTATTGCTTCAACGCAGTCAGCAAGAATCGAAGCGTTCCGCCTGCCGCCGGATTGCTCGGCGCCGCGACCGATAAGAATAAAGTCACCTATTCCGATTTCACCGGCTACGTCCGCCAAAGTTTCCGCTCGCACAAGGTTCGCTCTGAGCTTTGCTAACCCGCCTTCTTGAAGCAACGGGTAGTTGTCGTATATGAATTCCGTTATGGCCACACCTAAAACCGAATCTCCAAGAAATTCTAACTTCTCATTGAACTCATTGGAGCCTATCTCATACGCAAAGGAACTATGCGTCAGCGCGACTCTTAAAACATCTTTATTCTTGAATTTGATTTTAAGCGCTTGCTCGGCGCTTTTGATTGCTTCTTTTTGAAGTGACTCTGGTAGCATTTTTAAGATTTTTGCTTTCTTCTAAGTCTTCCACTTTCTGGCGACAACTGAAGCATTATGACCTCCAAAGCCAAAAGAGTTTGAGAGAATCACATCTATTTCTTTTTTAACCGCTTTATTTGGGACGTACTCGAGATCGCATTCCGGATCGGGGTTTTCCTGATTGATTGTCGGCGGCACAATTCCATCTCTCATCGCCAAAACAGAGGCAATTAATTCGATAGCGCCGGCAGCTCCCAATAAGTGACCTGTCATTGATTTTGTCGAGCTTATTAAGAGCTCATTCACATGCTCGCCAAAGACTTTCTTCATTGCGAAGGTTTCAAGCTTATCATTGGCTACCGTAGATGTTCCGTGCGCATTAATGTAGTCGATTTCTTCTTTCTCTAATCCCGAGCCCTCAACGGCAAGTGACATTGACCGCGTGGCGCCCGCGCCTGTCGGCTCCGGTGCTGTAATGTGGTAAGCATCGCCCGTCGCGCCATAGCCGAGAATCTCAGCATAGATATCTGTTTTTCTCGCCAACGCGCTCTCTAGGTCCTCAAGGATTAGTATGCCGGCTCCCTCGCCCACTACAAACCCGTCACGCCCGGCATCAAAGGGACGCGATGCCCCGGCGGGGTCATCATTTCTCGTGGAGAGAGCCTTCATGGCCGCAAAACCAGCTATGCCAAGAGGTGTTATCGGCGCCTCGGCACCACCGGCGACACAGATATCGGCCACCCCTCGCTTAATAAGCTCAAACGCTTCGCCAATTGCGTGATTAGAAGTTGTGCAGGCACTTACCGGACAAAAGTTTGGTCCTTTGGCCCCAAAATATATGGAAATCTGCCCCGAAGCCATATTTGGAATCATCATGGGGATTAAAAACGGACTAGTTCTTCTCGGCCCCCGCTCAAGAAGAATCTTGTGCTGATCCTCGAGGGTTCTGAGTCCACCAATACCCGATCCCACAATAACGCCAACTCGCTCCGGGTTGGCAGCAATATCTAGATTTGCGTCGCTGATAGCTTCGCCAGCCGCCGCGATCGCGAACTGAACAAATCTATCGAGGTGACGGAGTTCCTTTGGCTCAACCTCACCTGAAAGATCAAAGTCCTGAACTTCGGCCGCGATAGTAACCGGGTAATCGGTTGTATCAAAGTTAGTTATTTGGTCTATTCCAGAGTGACCACCCGTCAACCCTGCCCAAAACTTCTCTTTCCCGATACCAACGGGTGCAACAACACCCAGGCCGGTTACTACAACACGACGCTCATTTGTCATTACTTTTTATTTCCATCTAAATACTTAACAACTTCCGCTACAGTGGTGATGCGCTCTGCGTCCGCGTCAGGTATCTCCACGTCAAACTCTTCTTCTAACGCCATAACCAGCTCCACAACATCGAGCGAGTCAGCGCCAAGATCATCGATAAAAGACGCTTCTAATTTGACCTCACCCTCGTCTACCCCAAGCTGATCGACGATAATGTTTTGAACCCTACCTAATGTTTCTGACATAAACGCTCCCCTCTAGTTCTCGATTTACCTATCAACCGGTTTTCACCGTTACTCTATTAACTTGCATTGCTAACTTACATCGCGAGGCCGCCGTCTGCTACCAAAACTTGTCCAGTTATATACGAGGCCTCATCGGAAGCTAGCCATATAACGGCGTTCGCTATTTCCTCCGCGGTGCCAAGACGACCCAATGGTACCCGATCAATTATAGATGATTTGATGTCTTCGTTAAGGTTTTCTGTCATGTCTGTCATTATAAAGCCCGGCGCTAAAGCATTCACGCGCACATTTCTCGCCGACAGCTCGCGCGCGACACTTTTTGTCAGCCCGATCAGGCCGGCCTTAGCGGCTGCATAGTTTGACTGACCAGCATTCCCGATTAACCCAACGACTGAAGATATATTGACCATCGACCCTTTTCTCTGCTTTATCATTTTTTTTGCCGCGGCCTGAGTACAATTGAAAGCGCCCGATAAGTTTGTGTTGATTACCTTATGCCAATCTTCTTCTGACATTCTCAATATCAGACCGTCACGCGTAATGCCGGCATTGTTTATCAAGACATCAATCGCGCCAAACTCAGTCACTACGTCTTCAACCAACTTTGCGGCTTGACCATGATCGCTCACGTCTGCCTGCACGGCTTTTGCCTGCCCGTTTAATTGCTTTATTTTCGCAACGACCTCCTCGGCCGCGTCTGCTCCCCGCACATAGTTAACGACGACATTAGCGCCAAGAGCCGCCAGGCCAAGAGCAACGGCTCTACCAATTCCGCGAGAGCCGCCAGTCACTAAAGCTGTCTTTCCATTAAAGTCCATATACAAGCCCACCCCTTAAAAGGCAGTCGTTTCGTACCATCATTTAGATATATTTAAAAAGTGCCTTTGTCAACTATTTTTAGAAGAATATTTTGCAACGTGACTAATAATAGTTTCACGAGATATCCTTTTAATTAGACCTGAAATAACTTTGCCGGGCCCGATCTCAACAAACTCCTCGACGCCCAACCTAATCATATAATCTACCGCTTGACGCCAGCGGACAGCATTAACAAGTTGCCTAGACAAAGCCCTTTTAATATCTTTTGGCTCTTCCATCACCTCGGCGATTTCACTGCTCACTATTGGTACTTTTGGCCTGTGAAACTCGATTCCCTCCAAGAACTCAGAAAATCCTTTGGCCGCGCCTGTCATTGCCTTTGAGTGAAAAGCACCCCCGACTGCCAGTTTTAAAACTTTTTTCGCGCCCGATTTCTTAAATATACCTTCGCTCTTTCTCAAAGCTTCTTCATCGCCCGCGACAACGACCTGCCCGGGACAATTGAAATTCACTGCTTCTAAATTAGCATTCTCTGATATCTCGACGACCTCCTGGTCTTCAAGACCAATAATTGCCATCATGCCACCCTTTTTAATGGCAGCGGCCTCGGCCATTAACGCAGCCCTTCGACTAACAATGGCCAGACCTGTTTCAAAAGAAAAGACCCCGGCAGCCTCACAAGCCGATAGTTCTCCGAGACTATGGCCGGCAAAATAGCTTGGGTTAACATTTTCTCTACCAATAAGACTCCATAAAATGTGATTGGCCACAAAAATAGCTGGCTGAGCATGGATTGTCTGATCGAGCTTTTCCTTCGGGCCATTCATCATGAGATCAGATAGAGGGTATTCACAAAGCTCGTCGGCGACTACAAATAACTTCGCAACCTCACGCGTGCCCTCCAAACTTTCGAGGCCCATCCCAACACGTTGGCTCCCTTGGCCGGGAAAGACCGCAGCTTGAATCATTACCCTTTGGCTTCGCCTAATCTTGACATGATTTTACTTGCGCCAGCGGTAATCTCATCGATGATTTCAGCGACAGATTGCACTTGTTTAACCATGCCGGCTCCCTGGCCGCACATGACGCTGCCCCACTTGGTGTCCCCTTCAACCATAGCTAGACGCATTTTCCCGGTGCCCAGTTTTTCAAGCGCAGCTGGATCATTCTCAGCATCCAAACGCTCAAGTTCTCTTGATAATCTATTTTTCATCACCCGAACAGGATGTCCGGTACAGCGACCAGTCACTACCGTGTCCCGATCTTTTGCGTGAACGACGCAATCCTTGATATTTTCATGAATCGTCGTCTCTGAGGCTGCAAGAAAACGGGTTCCCATCTGTACGCCTTCGGCGCCCAGCGCCAGAGCCGCGACCAAACCGCGCTCGTCGATTATCCCTCCGGCCGCTACTACGGGAATATTCAGCGCTTCAACCACCTGGGGAACGAGGACCATCGTTGTCAGCTCTCCAATGTGACCACCGGATTCCGTACCTTCAGCGACCACAGCGTCGGCGCCTGTTCTTTCCATCCTCCGGGCAAGAGCAACGCTTGGAATTACAGGCATAACTTTAATGCCTTTTTCCTTAAAGGCCGGGATATACTTGCCGGGATTTCCAGCTCCCGCGGTAACTACTGCGGGTGGATCATTTAGAATGACATTAACAACGTCGTCAATGTGAGTGTGCGTTAACAAAAGATTTACGCCAAATGGCTTGTCTGTTAATCGCCTAGTTGCTTCAATTTCAACCGCTAGCTCCTCGGACGACATACCGCCACAAGCTATTATTCCCAGGCCTCCGGCATTCGACACGGCAGCAACCAAAGGAGCTTTTGATACCCACGCCATCCCACCTTGGATTATCGGGTATTCAATGCCAAAAAGATCACAAATAGCAGTTTTTAACATATGGCTGCCCTTCTATTTCGAAAAAATTAGATTGTCTGTTAACCGATTGTAATACAAAACACGCTCTCCCAACACCTTTAGTTAAGACCATTCGCGCCGCCCCATCTAATGACAACAGCGCCCCATGTGAGGCCGGCCCCAAAGGCCGCTAAGACCAGAATATCGCCTCGCCTGAGCGATTTGGCCCGATAAAGTTCTTCCAATACCAGCGGAATTGAGGCCGCCGAAGTATTCCCGTATTTCGATATATTAGTCGCTACTTTCTCGATCGGTAACCCTAACCGCTCAACAGCAGCTTCTATTATTCGCTGATTTGCCTGATGAGGAATAAAATGATCGACATCATCTATCGCTAGACCAGCCTTGGCCAAAGCTTTTTCTACACTTTCAGGTAAGGCCTTCACGGCAAATCGAAAAACATCGCTTCCCTTCATGTGAATAGTTTGTAAATTTTCATCGACTACTTTTTGGCTACATATCTGACCTGAGCCACCCGCCGGAATTTTTAGCATATCAGCTCTATTTCCATCAGCCGCGAGATAGCTCGACAAAATCCCAAACCCCGGCTCTGACTTTCTCAGAAGAAATGCCCCGGCACCGTCTCCGAAAAGGACGCACGTATTTCGATCCTGCCAATTAACCAAACGCGTTATCGTTTCGGCGCCAATCAAAAGAATGTTTTGAAACGTCCCGGATGACAACAGACCATCAGCAACAGTCAGACCGTAAATAAAGCTAGTGCAAGCCGCTTGAAGATCAAACGCGGCAGAACCAGATAGATTCATTTTCGCCTGAGCCAGACACGCCGTAGACGGCCAGATCATTTCCGGCGAACCCGTCGCAACAACAACTAAGTCGACATCGTTCGGGTCAATTTTAGCGTCTTCTATAGCCATTAAACCGGCCTTAGCCGCTAGATCCGAAACTGTTACACTGTCATCAACTATGCGCCGCTCATTTATGCCTGTGCGCGTGACTATCCAATCGTCACTGGTATCAACGATCTTTTCGAGGTCGGCATTGGTCAACACCTTGTCGGGTAAATATACGCCTATTCCATTAATGCCAACAGACATGGTTATCCTTTTTTGGGAGTCAGGCTCTTCTCAATCTTTTCCGCAACGCCATGCTTAACGGTTTGAGCTGCCGTATTGATAGCATTCGCAATTGCGCTTGCCGATGAACTGCCATGAGCTATTATGACTGCGCCGCTTACACCCAGGAGCGGTGACCCTCCATAGCTTTCCGGGCTAAGCTTCTTCTTCAGCGCTTTAAATTGTGAAAACAGGAGCGCGGCTCCAACCTTTGCCTTCCAGGATTTGCCAACTATGCCCTTGATCTCTTCGAATATGACTATGGAAATGCCTTCCATCAACTTAAGCGCAATGTTGCCGGTAAACCCGTCACAAACAATAATGTCGGTTAAGCCTTCAGGTAGGTCTCTGCCCTCGACATTACCATAGAACTTCAAGGAGGAGCTCTGAAGAAGCCCATGGGCTCGAAGAGCCAGAAAATTTCCCTTACTGCTCTCTTCACCTATATTTAGCAAGCCTACACTTGGCCCTGGAATCTCAAGCATTTGCTCCATATAAACCGCACCCATCTTGGCAAATTCTAATAGATTTTCTGGCCGGCAATCAGCGTTGGCGCCGACATCCAGCAAAAGCGAGAAGCCTTTTCGCGTTGGAAAGAGCGTTGCTATCGCCGGTCTATCAACAGTTCCCAGTCTACCGATAAGCAGCAGGCCAGCCGCGATGGACGCGCCTGTGTTTCCTGCCGACAAAAGAGCGTCTGCTTCACCATCCTTGACCAACTTAGCCGCGACAACCAGAGATGATTCCTTCTTCTTTTTGATGGCCTTCACAGGGTGTTCATTCATGCCAATTATCTCTGAGGCATGCTTGATGAGTATATTGCCCGGTTGATCACTCAGATGCGGCTTAATCGCCGCAGCGTCGCCAACAAGAATAATACGCAGGCCCGGATCCTCAGCGGCTATGATCGCGCCACGCACATTTGGCTCGGGCGCGTCATCACCGCCCATAGCGTCAACCGCTATAGTGATCGGCTTGTCTGAGACTAAACCCATTCTACAAACCCTATGCTGCATAAACGGAAGGATAAATACATTGCCTTATGATAAATGAAGAGATGATGATGAGCAATGTCGAGATAAGTTTTTTCTAAGCAATCCGAAGATGTTTTTTCTCCTCGGGACGATCTTTTTGCGCCTCAAGTTCATGAACGGACGTTGTACCGATTAACAGACTGCCTGGTAACCACAAAACCGATGATACCTCGGTGATGACTATATTCTGAATCTGTAGGTAGGATGCTGCCAAATTCGCAACAGCTATCAAAGCCAGGCCCCATGTCAAAAGGATCCAGGTGCGACTGTGCCCGTCATACTTTAACGTTAACAGCGTAAATATAAGCAATATTGCCAGCAAAACACTTTCAATGTTTAGCACTAACCGAAGAACCTTTTGAAATATCGACATATCTGAGCTGATAAGCGGCAACGCTAGAAATACGATAAAATCAACAACAAAAACTGCTATCGCAAATGTTGCAATAGTGATTGAAATCCCTGTCGGCTTATTGCCGAGGGCTTTTTGACCTTTAGCGACTCCGAAAATCAAAAAAGCATAGCCGGCCATCCAGAAAACCCCCGCAAGGGGAAAAGAGAGCCATCCCACTGCCCGGTGCAGGGCCACGACCATGCCCCCGACCAACCATAAAAATAGGCCAAGACCTATTGCCGCCCAAACTCGCCGATACGGACTTTCTTGTTTGAGACGCGTGGCCACAATAATTGTCGCGATTGCCGCGAAGGCTATCGCTAAAACCTGAAGTGACTGTAATATTACATTTCTGAACTCGACTGAAAGACTCGTCGACAAAAGAACGATCACGACCAGCGCGACAGTTACCAACGAACTAATCGTGGCTATTTTAGTTTTTCTATAATCCATTGTAATCTCGTACCCACTAGGGAATGATCTAAAAATGAAACGCTACCATGCCTATATATTTGGATTTGCTCTAGCGCTCTTTGTAGTAGTAGCGCTTGTTTTTCTCCTCTCCCCTTTTCTGACCAAAAAACCGCCCCGAATAATGTCCGCCTGGATAAACGAGCCGGGGCAAGAAGGAACCATAAACTCTATTGAACAACACGGCGAGCAGCTTCTTAGCGTCAGTCCAATGTGGTACAAGATCGACGAGAACGGTGATTTTGGTGAAATCTGGAAAGGAGACCCGCAGATAGTAGGGGCTGCCAAACAAAAAAATGTTCTCCTTATGCCGTCGGTCGCCAACCAGTTTGATCCGAAACGCGCTTCCCTTGTTCTGAGGTCCCCGCAGCGAAGGCTCGCGCTCGCAACGCAGATAGCCAACCTCGTTAAAGCGGAACATTTTGACGGAGTTGATCTAGATTTTGAAAACCTCTACCCCGAGGATCGTCGCGACTACATAAGTTTCGTTTCCGAGCTAAAAAAACGTCTGTCCTCAACTGACGCATTGCTATCGGTAACCGTTCAACCAAAAACCGCTGATTCCCAAGAATGGGCCGGAGTTCGCGCCCTTGACTACCGTGCCCTGGGGAAAATCGCCGACCAAATACGCATCATGGCATACGATCAGCACCATTCATCCGGACCACCTGGCGCGATTGCCTCTATAGATTGGGTGGAAAGAGTTATTAAATACGCCGCCAGACGTGTCCCGAAAAAGAAACTAATACTCGGCGTCCCGCTTTACGGTTACGACTGGAGCGAACCCGGTCAGGCAAGCGCCGTTGACTACGAGTCCGCACACAAAAAAGCCGAAGAGGTTGGCGCCACGATCATGTGGGACAAGCAAGCCGCCTCCCCCTACTTTACATATTCCGAGAACGGGAAAGACCACATTGTCTGGTTTGAGAACGCCCGAAGCATCTCCGCGAAACTAAATGTGAAAGGTAGTAGCAAACTAGCTGGATACAGTTTCTTTAGGCTTGGCATCGAGGACCCTGACATTTGGCCCGTGCTGGAAAAACGAACCGATCGATCTCCTTAAACCAAAGGCGTGAAGCCGTTAGCTTATTATTTACGATTCTGAAAGATTGCGCGAGTAAGTAGTGTAAGAATTCGAATTCCGTTGGGGGCACTGCTCAGCGAAGACGAGCCAGAGCACTGTACATTAGTTCAGTTGAACAGTGGTTTGTTGAAATATATAGACCTATTTGCAGCAGAAAGATAGTAAATATACAGAAGAACCGTTCCCCGAACTTATCTCAGACCGTTTGCTTAC
>JAUWRD010000223.1 GCA_030610765.1 Actinomycetes bacterium | reverse complement strand
CTGTTGGAAAATCTCGTTGAAGCGGTGACTATAGGTATGTTCTTTTAACGTCCGTTCATATCCCGCCCGGGCAATAGCGCGGCGCTCATCCTCAAAGCGCAGGTAATAGTTTATTCGATCAATCAATCTATCAGTATCTTTAAAGCATACGATTTCTTTGTCGAGTTCATAGTAGTCGTCTAAGTTATCAGCCACACCTGAAAGCATAAAACCGCCACACCCGGGAATCTCAAAATTCCGCCCTTTTATCTGATCGTGATAGGCGATTGACGCCGGTAACTGCTTTTCTATCGTCCGGCTGTTTGTCGATCGTAGTTTCCTGTAGTACTTCTTCAAGCTCTTTCCAAATGGCATAGCATCAAGTGTCTTGGATAACTTCTTAGCGCTATTTGAAGGCATGGAATCAGGCGTTGGAACGGATGAGTTTGATAAGTTCAGATTGATTCGGCTTTGGTTAAAAACTTTGATCATTTCTTCTTGTGACAGTCGGCCAGTTTCCCAGCCTTGCCCCCAGAGCATGACATTGATGTCGGCTTCTCGTAGCGCTTCAATGGTTTGCCGGCGGTTGCTATGAGGTTGACCGATGAAGGTGACATCATATTTCAGAGGCAAGTCAAATTGGCGGTAAGATATGTGGTTGCACGCCCACTGGCTCTTTATAACATTAGTGTAGCCAAGTTTTTTGTATTTAGGTAGGGCGCTTTGAGCGGTAGTAACGACCCAGTTGAAACTAGGCGCAAAGAAGCGCGAGAAGTCTTCAAAACGCCAATGGTCATCGCAAAACCAATTGAGGGTAACTGTATCGGTGTCCTCGGATATCTTCTTAATGGTGTCCGGGTCAAGTTCATCTTTAAAAAGAGCTGTAAACATCAGGTCCGGTTGCTCGGAAGTGACAACCTCCAAAAGGCGATTGTTCATCCAGTCCCGACTATGTGTTTGTGCCAAACCCATGAAATCAAAGTACAGAATATCGTGGCCCATAAAGTGAAGGGACTCGTAGAAATTATGGTGTTCAAAACTAAGGCCCCGCTCAGGTAGTCCATAGTCATATTTCAAAGCTACATAGAGTATCTTCATTTCTTGCCAACAAATGCTATACCCGGCAGACCTAAGAGTTGCCATTGCGTCTGCGCGATACTTGACTCTTGAGTTCGCAACAGCTCTTGAAGCGATTGCCATGGGCCGATGTTATAGCTTGACGGGGCTTGGTGGAGTACGTCGTGAGTCAGGAGGCCGGAACCCGACGGCAGCTTATCCCAGATCGCAAAATCCTGCTTCG
>JAUWRD010000185.1 GCA_030610765.1 Actinomycetes bacterium | reverse complement strand
CTCGTCTCTGCCGGCCCTTTTCATTTCTTCTTCAACTCTTTGCTCGAAATACCTGCGTTTATAGAACCCGGTCAAATCATCCAAAAGGGCCGAATCTTTCGATTGTTCTCTCTCGTACCTTTCTGTTATATCAAGACTGATTCCGACAAACCCAACGAATTCTCCCGCTTCGTCGTAGAGAGGAGCACCGCGGCTATGCGTCCACCGCCACTGGCCATCATGGCGTCGATGGCGATAGTCGATTTGAAAAGGTTTTCTATCTTCTAAAGCAGCTTGAAAGATTTTGCGATAGCGATCGATGTCCTCGGGATGAACAGACTCGTGCCAACCTTCATCACGTTCTTGGGCTAAACTCCGGCCAGTAAATTGCAGCCAGGTCTTATTAAAATAATCAAACCGGCCATCGGCCTGTGTTCGCCACACAAGATTTGGTGAGAATTCAATTAGATTTTCGTATTCCTTGGCTGTCAGCCTCATAATATTCTAATTTTTCCAAATGCGGTGGAGTTGAACCATATGAAGGGAATTTGTGACCGGTGAGTAAGCTAGATGCGCGCCATTTCTCTGGCTACATTGCCTTTCCAAACCGGACTCGTGGCATAGCCTCGCATTTGATAGGGGTTACTAGCCTTTCCCCACATCCGCGAGATATATTGAGCTTGATTATTAATGGCATCTTCCTTTGTGGACCAGGCCATCCAGGTAGACGCCGTTCTCTTCCGACCAAAAAAGTTATTTGTGTTTGCGTTGGCCCGACCCGCGCCAGATTCAATCATCGCGATAGCAGGGGATAAACGCGGCTCAATACCGGCATCAACGGCCGCCAAATAAAATGTCCTGCCCTGGCCCGCGAGAGGCGAGGAGGCTAAATAACGGTCAATTCGATTGATCCAATCGCCACCACGGTCGGGCAGCGCGGCCCACTTAACTAGTGAGCTCCGACGTTTGTTGATTTGGTAAACTTTCTTTTTGATTTGATCCAGAGTTTTTGATGTTTCTTTCAGATGCCTTACTTGAGATGAAAGCACCTTGTTCTCGTGACGGAGCACTTTGAGCTCACGAGCATGATTCTTTGTCTCATTATTCGCCTGCTCAACCTTGGCACTCGCCAAACGCATTCCCAATAAGACAGCTAGAATAGCGACCGTCACCCAAATAGAAGCCAGTATCGCGATCCAAGCAATAGCAGATAATCCGCGTCCGTGTTTGCCTTCTGAAATCAGACTTATAACACCTCGTCTATATCGACAACATTTGTCAAAAAACCACTACTAATCCTTATCGGACAGAATAGCGGCATAGTTTACAGGGTTTTTCTTAATTTAGCAAGCCGTGTGCTGGTCTTTGACCAACTGAAGAGTTGTTACCCGGTTCTTAGTTGCGCGAAACTATAATCAAAAGGAGCTTGCCAATCGCGTAGTTCAGAAGTATGTAAAACGCAATGGCCAAGAGAGCGCCAAATTCAAAAACGCCATAGCCGGTATCGAAAGTTTGATAGTTAAAAGCCGTCAGAAATGGACCGACAATGACATCCGTTGTTGAATAAATGAGCGAAACAAATGCGTTCCCCGGGTTGCCGCCGAGGCCTTTTAGGATCATACGAAGAACAATTAGCCCCTCTATGATCATGAAAACATAATTTACAATGCGTTTGATCTTCCTGACCGATAGGTGTTGGTTAATGGGGTGGTCGTGGCCGACAACGTGCAGACGCCGGCCCGTCCCTTCGGGGCGCCATCTTTCGTTTTTTTCACTATCAGCCAAGCGGGTCACCTCCTACGAGGTCTTTATTTTCCCGCTTTTAGGTTCTTATAAAACGTTCGACAACAACTACCAACTCGTCGATACGCTCTTTTGAACCTTCGTTTTGAATAGATTCACAGACGCAGCCTTTAATATGATCGCTCAATATGATCAAGGCCACTTTTTCCGTCGCCGCAATGACTGATGATACTTGGGTCAAAATATCAACACAGTATTTGCCTTCTGAAACCATGCGCTGAAGGCCCCTGGTTTGTCCCTCAATACGTTTCAGACGCGCTAATATCTTATCGACATTCTCTGCATACGACGGATCACTTTGCTCTTCTGAAACCAATTTGCCCCCGGTAATCGACTGCTTCTGCGAGCATACCAGTAGGAGGTATTAAATACAAAGCATCACGGCAGTATCTGCGCACTACTCTATACCCCTGCCCGCTATCAAGCAGCCAATATCTACCTGCTTCACTCGGGCGTTGGAAACTTTTTCAGGGGACCTTTAAGAAGGGCGGGATCAGCCAATCGAGTATAGCGCCGCATTATACCTTCGAAATGCTTCTCACCCCAGACTGCCGTCTTTGTCGCCCATGAATTTGGAACTCTCTCCAGCCACGTTTGCAGCCTCTTGGCCTTAACAAAACCCATGCGGTGTCGGGCGACAAAATCTCGATACCCAATAAGCCCGGCTTCGAGGCTAATTTCCCCGGCGATA
>JAUWRD010000103.1 GCA_030610765.1 Actinomycetes bacterium | reverse complement strand
AAATGGGGCCACTATAGACAGTTCTTATTAGGTCGTTTCGAGGCAAATTAAAACGATAGCTAACTGCTTGCGCCAGATTGAGCGCTCTTGCGAAACGGTTGAAAACTTTGTATCTCTCAACTTTGACGTTGTTGATTACCTCGGCTCCAGGAGCCATAAGTGACGTCCCCCGGTTATTAAAAGCTTCGCAATTATAAGCGTTTGTAGTGTAAACCGTCACATCATCTTTGAAGCGGCCGGCAAGCTCTTCGGAGATTCTTTGCATTAAATACTCGGTGCCGCCAATCGCCGGAGTATACCCTTGAACAAAATGCGCGACCCTCATCTTTTATCTTCACCGGACTCGCCTTTTTTGAATTGGCGAGCCACTACATCGACGGAACGATTTATTGTTCCAGCGAGCCCTTCGGCTTCATAAACATTTTGGACCTTCTGCCAAAGAGTTTTGGTGTGATTTACGATTGGCGCAAGACGAAAATGTTCGTCAATTGTATCAACTGCCGTCAACGTCTCCCGGGCCAGGCGCTCATCTTTTCGGTCGGCGGCAAGGTGAGGATTTGCGCAAAAATCAGCCAAAGGTTCAATAACTTTTTTCCATGTCAGTTCAGTTGCTGCCAACTCCCGGGCCATAGCAGCCATCTTTTTTCTCTTAGGGTCGTCACCTAGAAGCGAGATAATCGACTCAGCCAGCGCCTCTTTGTCTCCTGCCGCAACTGTTTGGCCGCACCCTCGACTCTCCACCATTTGACCGACCGCGTCGCCCCGGGAAGTTATTACCGGCAGCCCACCCCAAAGAAAATCTATGACTCTGGTGCGGTGCGATAGTTCCGTTTCCAAGCTTGGTTTATGCGTGACGACAGCTATATCAGATTCGAGATACCAATCAGCCCTATCTTCATATGGTTGCCATTCCATAAAAAGGATGGTTTCACCAAATAGACCCAGCTCTTTTGATTTAGCCTGTGTGCGAAGATATTCATCATCGGGCGCATGGCCAGCGGGATGGGCGCCGCCCAATACTACTAATTTAGCTCGGGGCTCCTTTTTCAGAACCGCCGGCATCGCCTCAATAAGTGTAAGCGCGTCAAACCACGGATATATCCCGCTAAACCAAAGAATGACTTTGTCTTCATGATCAACTGTCTGACCCCGCATCACTTCTTTTGTTTTTTCCGCCGGCTTCTCATCAACGCCAAAAGGAACAATTTCTAAAATGTCCTCTCGATATGTGAGTGGGTTTATTCGACCCAAAGCATTTAAAACACCTATATAGTAAAACCTTTGGCGCTCATTCGCGCAGACAAAATAATCGCCACGCTTTAAGATTGGTATTACGCCACTCAGGTAGTGACTAAAAGAACGCGCGCCTTCTTCGTTCGCAGGCTGCAGGCCAATATTCTCGATTAAGACCGGATCATAAAGATCCACGGCAGTCGGAATCTTCGGGTTAGCGTTTTTTCTGTAAACCGTAGATAGACCGCTATGAACATGTGGCATGACCACACAATCGTGATCGTCAGCAAGATCACATATGTTCTTCAAATCCCAGGGGATCATCAGAGTCGGACCCTTGTCGGTTGCGTTAAAATCTTTTTCCGGAACCGCTAATGTCACATTATGTTTGTAGTCTTTCGCCAAACTTTTGGCTATCTGCCAATAGCGAATTCCGGGACCAGCCGCCAGTCGACCAGCGACTGGAACAGCCTCGGGTGAAATGACCAGAACCTTTGACAACTACTAATTCACCTACTCTTTGAAAACGGACCCTAACTGGACTAAAACATTCATTTCTATAATTGTAACGAAAAAGCTTACCCCGGTCATGTCATTGTTTTAAAGGGGCAACCCAGTCAAGCCGAAGCTGACCAGACGTTCCGTTGATCACTTTCAAATTCTCACGAGGCCCGCCCGCAAGAGGTACCGCATAAATGGCCGGCTTAGCTGTGACCAATAAGTTAATTGAGCGTCCGCCAGCCGAAAATTTGACTTCACCAGATGGGCGGCTTGGCGAGGGCGCAAGGTACGCGGAAACTAAAAGAGACCGATGAGTACTGTCAATTACAATGTTCAAGGCCTTACCTGGATCAAGCTCATAGTACGGCAAACCTTTTGAATCCCCGCCGACCTCAAAAGGTTTATGACCCAATGGCACCACCGCGCGGGGCTGCTTTTTGAAAACATTATAATATTTGCCGGAAAATACCAGTTCAAACGGGTTAGGTGCCAACGATTTATCTTGGGCTTTAGAGATAATAATCAATGAATATTTTCTACCAAGAACACCGCGTAAACTATCAAGGTCATGCACTTGACGATCTGCCAACTGAGGCCTCACTTCCGGCGCGCCACCCCTGTAAGACAAAGCAAGCGGTGAAGCAACTTTTAGATCAGATAGCACATAGTTACCCCAATCTTCACCAGTTTCGACAAAAAGCACTCGGCCTGGTTCCTTGAGAAAACGGTCGTTTATGCGGAAAAGTTCGCTAAATCGTTTGTCGGGAGTAGCAACAGTCTGAATAATTGCCTTCCGGGCGGAAAGCCCCACTCCAAAAAGGTATATTATCGCCAAAGGCAGCGCTAGAAAACGCCACCGGCCTTGTCTGCTTAAGAAATATATTCCCGACACAAAACCAATAACCAGCATGGGGGCAGCCAACTGCAAGGTCTTGGAGAAATAATAAGGGCTAGTCTTGAACTTGAGGAGAATAATAGGCCCGACAAAAGCTACTGTTCCACTAATCAATAGTGCCCGCCCCGGTTTTTGAGATAGACCATAGAGAAAAACGACAAGAACCAAAAAACCTCCGGCGTAAGCCATAATATGCCATAGACCAACAGGTAGTCCCCTGTGATCGCCCGTAGGCCAGACGCCAAAGACCGGTAAGATCGGAACAATGCGAGAAGTTAAATTGCCCAAACTGTCGGCCGCCGACCAATCCGTAACCATCTTAAACGCACGGCCCATACTTATCACCGAAAACGGATTAATTATGGCCGCAAGACCCAAGGCCGCTGCAAAAGACCGGATGTCAGCCTTTAGGCAAGCGAGGCTGCCGGTCGCCCTCACACGATAGATAGCGATCACGGGCAAGAAAAGTACCACCCATAGCAGTATGGTAAATGAGTAAACAGCCAACCCCGCCTGGAGCGTCAGGGCCAGCAGAACTAAGTAGCGCCGTTGATCTTCAATCATCACTCGAAAGATTAGAAACAAGACAGCGTATAGAAAAGGCGTGACTGCTACCTGGGGGGCAAAACCGTGAAATATATATGTCAATTGAAGGTAGCCTACGGCCGTGAACAAACCGCCCATTCCGGCCCACATCCGGGAAACCTTGAGTTTCCGCAACCAGACAAAAGCGACCGGAACTAAAAGGGCAGCAAAAAAAGCTTCGAGGAAATTGAATATGAAAAAGGCCCTCAGCCCGAAAAGACGCATTGCCAAAAGAAGAAATTGGTGCCAACCATCGGGGTAACCTTGCGCCACAAGCTTGTCCGCGGAAGCCTCAGTGAATCCGTCGGTAAATGTTTCCGGAAAATCGTAGCCGTAAGTATTGAGATACTCAGGAATAATGTTATGGAAAACAGCGTCATTATTAACGCCATAGCCTAGAACACCGAAATGACCGGCTGTCAGCAAGGGAAGGATGAGAAGAACATACGCGATCAACCCTAAGCCCGCCAATCCCAGCTGAAGTTTGATCTTCTTAAAATCTAGTTGTCTTCGCCACAGACTGATGATGGCTAATATGTCCACCACAAGAAGGACAGGGATAATCGCAGCCGAGGGAGCGCCCAGATGTAGAGCAAAACTGATAGCGGCGACGATCGCTGCCAGGCCAACAACTGGCGCAAGGGCAAAATCATCGCTCCCGCGCGACTCTCCGGGACCTTTAGAGAACTCGAACAGAGCCAAGCCAATCGGGAGTGAAATAGCTAGAAAGATCGGATAAAAACCAATTGCTACCAGATAAAACATCTTTATGGCAGTTTTTCGTTCTTATTCTTAAATAGCCTTCTGTAAACGCGGTAAGGAATAAGACCTCTGACCTTTGATACCAAAGCATGCAACTCATCGAGGCTTTGGTTTTGCGCTTGAATAATCCGCTTTAGGTCCACAATTTGACTATCGCGCTCGGCCAGAGCCGTTTTTGTCTCGGTTAAACCATCGCTCATAGACTCCTTGAGTTGCACAACCAGCTCACTGACATCTCGCTTTAAGTTGACGTCTAGAAGATCGGTCACCATTCTAAAGAGCTGCAGCTTACTAAGGTCTAAAATATCCGAAGATTCGTCGCCTTGCGCCTCAGGTTTCGGACGACAAAAATCATCTAACCGGGGGTCTTTTTTCTTCGATCCGGCAATCACGCGGCGATAGCTAGGCTCGTGAAAATCTTTTGCTGAAAAATCCAGGTTGTATAATAGATCAACCTTTCGATGCAGCTCTGCTGTATCCGGGTATGCCAGAAGATGGTGCTTGACAACCATCATGGGCAACCAGTGAAAAAGGTAGCCGCTGGGAAAGGAGGCGACATTCAAATCGAGCTCCTTTAAGCAAGCAAGTGTTTCCTCGAAATCGGGTAAGCCGTTGTCCAGGTGCTCCTTTAAAGTGGTGAACTCTGTACGCAAAACCTTTAAAACGTAGCTATAAAGTATCTCCTCGGCCAGGTTTGTGCGCTCGTCATCAAAAGGCGCTGTCAGAAAAAGAAATTCCCGAGAAACTCTAGATAGCTCCGAAAGAAAACTTCGCCGGTTTTGCGCCGGCACGTGCTCTAAGGTGTCACAGCTCGTTACTAGATCAAACGAGCCGTCATCAAAGGGGAGTTTTTCCCCGTCTATTTGAATATAGTTTTCGATATCGGAAGGAAGAACATCAGCCACGATGATATCGTCATTGGGAAGAAAATCCCTTATTAGGCCGGGATAGCCGCCGACGTCGAGTATTTTGAGTGACGTTTTGGGCGTTTTACGAACATGATCGACAAAGTCAGATAAAGTTTGATATCGCTGAAATTGGTCAAAGGGCAACTCAAGCAGATCTTTTTTTACCAACTAGAAACATCCTTTACACAACTGTCTCACTCTTTTAGAGACCAGGTACACGGGATATAGAAAACGCCATAGTCGCTGATCTCCCCCGACGAGACATTAAACAGGTAGCTCCGTTCGTGATGGTCAAAAGCGTGCAAACAAGAATAATCATAGACAACCGCAGACAAAGCATAGCTCCCCTTGAGTAGCGGTAACTCTTTGATCTCATACCGAACTGACCCACGCCCTTTTATTTTATCAAAGATCGTCTTGTAGAACTTTGTATTGGTTCCATTTATGTGAGTTCCGTCGCGCGAATAATTAGCTACGCCGAAAACCGGACGGGAAATCTCTTCTTTAGATTCATAATTTATTTCGACTACAAACGGCTCGCCGGAAATAAAAAGGGACTTCTTCTGACCGTCTTTATCTTGAAAACGGACGGATGTGATCTTGACCTCTCACGAGCCCCACTTGGAGCCGGTTTCTGGCTGATCGATTTCACCTGCTACAGCTTATTCCTGTCGGTTGACCTCATCAAGATAGCTATCTACCACGCTTGGCGCCCGACCCGCGCCCTTAATCTCGCCGTGTTCCAGCCAAATGGCC
>JAUWRD010000085.1 GCA_030610765.1 Actinomycetes bacterium | reverse complement strand
CGCCTGGATGAAGAGCGCAAACGGTCTGATCGTTTTGGCAGTCGCGTCTCGTTAATCATGATCGATCTTGACCACTTCAAACCATTAAACGCCAAATACGGACACGCGCAAGGCAACGAGCTCCTGAAACATATGACTGGAATCTTCAAAGCCCAAGTGCGCAGAGTTGATATCGTCTGTCGTTATGGCGGCGAAGAATTCGCTATCCTGCTACCTAATACCGGTCACGCCGCCTCTTATGAAATAGCAGAAAGAATTCGGGCGACTGTTGAGGAAAGTGAAATGCCCAGTGTGGAAAATGGTGATACTCGCACTGTCAGCATAGGCGTGGCAACATACCCCAATGACGCCGATGACGATTTGCAGCTGATTGATCGAGTTGATGAAGCGCTTCATAAGGCCAAAGAAGCCGGACGCAACAAAGTCGTCGTCTACAGCCAATCAGAAAACGAACCCGAAGCTTTGAGCTCTTAAAGAAAGGCTCTAGGGATGGCACACGCCCTGGCTATCGATATCGGCGGAACAAAATTATCCTGGTCGCTCATAGATCGCTCCTACAAAATTATTTCACACGAACAAACAAAGACCCCTAAGAAAATCGACGCTCTCATAAAAGAACTTGACAAGATTATTCGCGCCGCCGTCAACTCTGTCGACGATCTGGATGGTGTTGGTATCGGGGTCGCGGGATTGGTTGATTTTAACCTTGGTACCGTGGTGGCAGCGCCCAATCTGCCTCTTGTTGGCGCCAGGCTTGCACTGCGAATCACCGATCGGTTTGATTTGAAATGTTCCATGGATAACGACGCCAGTCTCGCCATCTTAGGCGAGCTTTTTTGCGGTGCCGGCCGGGGATTGACCAATTTTTTCGGCTTAACAGTCGGCACAGGTATTGGTGGCGGGATTATCCTAAATAAAAAACTGTACCATGGTGAACAAGGCGGAGCAGCTGAATTCGGACACATTGTCGTTGACGCCGGCGGCTTCCAATGCACCTGCGGCCACCTTGGTTGTCTGGAAACAAGGGCTTCCGGCACTGCAATTGATCGAGCCGCGAAGAAGATGGTGGAAGCTAAGCCAACCTCAGCTTTAGCAAGACGCGCTCAAGATGCACCCAAGGGAATCACGGGGCCGATGGTGTTTGAGGCAGCTCGCGAGGGCGATCAAGATGCCTTAGCGATACTGGCTGACATTGGCCGATGGCTGGGAATAGGAATAGGCAGCCTGATTAATGTACTCGATCCGGAACTTGTCGTTATTGGAGGCGGTGCGGCCTCCGCTATTGAACTCGTCCACGATGTGGTTCGGGAAGAGATGGCCAAGACGGTCATTAACCCGAGAAGCAAACAAATACCAACTGCCATTTCTACACTCGCGAACCGGGCCGGCCTCTTGGGCGCGGCCGCTTTAGTTTTTGAATTCTAGGGGTGGTGGCAACAAAGCTGCTCTATCAAGCCCTGTCTGGACAAAAACGATGATCTGGTTCTTCCCCGCACGCTTAGCTTGATACATTGCTTGATCAGCGTTTCTGATTAGAGAGTTCACCGTTTGAGATGTTGAAGTTAACATGGCAATGCCGATTGAAATAGTCAGCCCCGGTCCTTCCCCTTCATTTTTTCCCGCGAAGTTTTCCACGGCCCGCCGGATCCTCTCTGAAACCGCCTTAGCGCCGGGAATATCTGTCTGAACCAAAACTAGAGCGAATTCCTCGCCGCCATAGCGGGCGGCAATATCTTCTTCCCGAAGCGACGCTTTAATGATCATACTAACTGCCTTTAAAGCTTCGTCGCCCTCTTGATGGCCATATTCATCATTATATTTCTTAAAACTGTCCAGATCGCAGAAGACAACAGCTAGCTTTGATTGTTCAGCCAAGGCTTTACAAATGTGAATGCTGAGCTGTTTTTCCAAATACCGGCGGTTAAATAATTCGGTCAGTGTATCTGTGTGAGCCTGGAGATTCGCTTCGTCAAAAGAATTTTTTAGGCGCCGGGCTAAGGCTTGATTTATATATTCGTTCCTCTCCAGCATATTCGACAGCTGATTAAAGCTATCAGCAAGGTCGCCAAGTTCGTCTCGGGTTCGGATGTCAATGCGCGTATCAAAAACACCCGTCTTCGCCAAGTTCATCGCGCATTCAAGCTCAGCAGTCGGCGCAATTACTAAATGAGCCATCGTCGTGTTAACGACAACAAGAATGGCCGCAAAACCAGATAAAAGAACTACGGTAACCACCGCCAGGGCATCGGCCGCCACCGATCCGGCCGCCACAAAATAAAGAATCGCCAAGATGGCGATCATTGTGATAAAGATCGCTGCCGTAATTTTCTGACGAATACCCAAGATCACCGCCTACTTTCTGTTAGTAATATTTCGACTTCCTTGAGATCTCGCTCAATAGGACTTTTGGCCCATATCTCAACCTGGAGGGAAGTTTTTTGCCTTTACTTTTTTCAGTAACTCTTGTTGAATAAAAAAATGGTAACCATCAGCCGGCGTAGTCTGGCTTTCGCCGTCGCTTATTCTTCGCTGCTCGCGTTTGCCTTTGTTTTTCAGTCGCTTCCGCCAGTTCTCAGACACATATTTCAAGAGCTAAATATCGATCACGCACAAGGCGGCTTGTTGATGGGCATATTCGCGCTTCCAGGCATATTTATTGCTATCCCCAGCGGCTGGTTAGCCGACCGTTATGGTTTCAGAAAAGTCGGCGTGATAGCGGTCTTCATGATGATTTTAGGCACAGTGATCGTCGCGATCGGTGACGATTTTCTAATGTTGGCTATCGGTCGCTTTGTCTCCGGCATCGGCGCTATGACACTGGTGGTGATTGCCGCAAGTTTGCTGAGCACCACCTTCAGAGGGCCAAAACTCGGCATAGCCATGGGTTTCTACAATACAGGCATGCCACTCGGCACAATTCTTGCCTTCAACACTTTGGGCGTGATCGCGACAAGCTATGGCTGGCGCGTAACAATGGTTATTCCGATCATAGTCAGCCTGATAGCGCTCGCTTTAATGTTTCTTTGGCACGACGATGAAACCAGCGGTCAAACGACCGGTATCTTTGAAACGCTATCTTCTATGGGTGGATCTATCTGGCTTCTGGGCCTAGTCTGGCTGTGGTTTAACGCCGCCGCTATTGCGTTCCTAACTTTTTCTCCCGACTATTTCTCAAGCCTCAAATATTCGGCGCCAATGGCAACATTTCTGGCCAGCTCTATCATGTGGGGCGCGTTGATTGTCAGCCCCGCGATAGGCCCTTTTCTGACAAACATCTCTCGAAAAAAAGCTCTCGTTATCGGCGGCTCAATTTTGCCGGCCCTTATTTTTTTTGGAATTCCAGCCGCGCCACTGTGGCTTATACCATTAGTCATAGCGCTGGGCTTAACGGCCTCACTCTTGCCGCCGCCCCTCTTTGCGCTCCCGGCGGAAATCGTCAAAAATGAACAGCAGGGCATAGCTTTTGGCGTCTTATCAACCTGCCTGAATATTGGCGTTCTGCTAGGACCTTTTATGGTCGGCTTCTCGCGCGATCAAACAGGCACGTATGATCAAGGATTTCTGATCATGGGCGTCTTTTCACTTTTGGCCGCGCTCTCAATCGCGCCTCTTTCTCGCTACAGAAAATCTAGTTAAGCAACTACGATTTCTTTAGCGTGAAAACCATACAGCTGGTGAATGCTCTGGCTGACAATTGTCCGCAAACAAATTTCGCATTTTTCCGACGAGGCCGTGCAACAAGCACCCATTTCTGAGGTCGTGGAGCAATCAGGCCTTAGACAGTGCGCGATAAATGAGACCACAAACTGCTTTGAACCGTTGCCAGTCGTAGCCTGGCTCAAACTGAAATGCGTGTGCTTCTTCACGCTATCACCAATAAAACTCTGAACACAACCAGCGCAAATCTCACCTTCTGATCCGCATTCTCCCCGTTTGCAACTTACAACCATTCCCACCGAAAATTGCTTTTCTTCCGTTAGAGCCATTAAACTCACCTCTTTCGATTTGTCCGAACCGATTGCATTAACCTTATGTTAATGCTATTCCGTGCTAAACCGCAGGTCAATCTTTATATACGCCAGTGGATGATTTACAGATATTAGTGGTTATATTTCAAGTTTGTCGGCAGCAGTTTAGAATTCAGCGCACATAGAAAAAGTGTCGATATCCTTGCTAAAGACCTGAATACTTGGTAGTTTTTGTAAGTAATTTTGCGCCTGTAGCTCAGTTGGATAGAGTGCCGGACTACGAATCCGGAGGTCGAAGGTTCGAATCCTTTCAGGCGCACCAGGTCAGAAGGGGTGTTGAGGCAATCAATGCCCTTTTTTTGTTGGATTTGTGGCCGTTTCGCTGGCCGCGTCTATCTTTGTTTCTTTCGTATGGCGCCGCTCCAATGTGATCTTGCATCTCCGCCTCCAGAAACTCTTGGATCACCCGCTCAACGATTTCACGAAGAAACTCGCGATCGTCAAGCAAAGCGCCTTGCAGTCTGCAGTCACCTAAATTACTGTTTGAATTGGCCATCGTTCTCTTTTCAAATAGTCGGTTTTGTCACTAACTATCTTGGAGGGACGGTGGCCGCTTGTCTATTTCGACTTAAGCCAATTTACAGAAGTTTACGGGCATAACCGGGCATAACCCTCGTAGCCATTAATATTACTTAAGTTTTGTGTGGTTTTGTCGATAACATAATTATTAAACAAATGTTAGATATGTTGGTGAGCTTATAAAAACTTTCAAAAACTTTATTTTCAGTCATTTTGAACTTTTACTCATATTCTCGCTGGTTCTTGGCGCAGAAGTCATTAATTTTTATCTAATGTCGAAATTGAGCTTTCTAAATTTCTTCTACCTGCCCGTGCTCTTAGCAGGCTATTACCTTGGGAAGAGAAGTGCGCTCGCAACCAGCGTGGCGAGCGTTTTCCTAATTACGCTTTTCTTTCTGGTATGGCCCGACTATATGACCGGGCAAAGGTTCGTTCTTGATACGTTGGTGGACATTGCGATATGGGCCTTCTTTTTGTTATTAGCCGGATTATTAATTGGGACGCTGTACGAGCAGAAACAGAATAAAGTAGAACAACTAAAGCTTGCTTATGTCGGTATCTTAGAAATTCTGTCAAAGTACTTGGATTCTTACGACCGTCACACGCAGGGTCATTCAGTGAGAGTTTCAAGGCTTGCAACTGAAATAGCAATCTATTTAAATCTCCCGCGCCAAACTGTTGAGAACATTCGGGTAGCCGGGCTTCTTCATGACATCGGTAAAGCTGATATCAGCCTTGATATACTTCAGAAATCAGCTAAATTGAGCAAACAAGAAAAGGACCTTATGGATAGTCATTCGGAGAACGGAGCGAAAATCTTAGGTTTAGTAGGGGATGTTCTTCAGGAATCTATCCCTATTGTACAAGCGCATCATAAGAACTATTTGAGTAAAGATATTGAGAACGTGCCAATGGAAGCTCGAATTATTTCGGTTGCGGATGCCTATGACGCCATGGTGAGCGACCGGCCATACCGTCAAGCGAAAACACCTTGGCAGGCCATGGAGGAAATTGAAAAAGAAACAGGTAAAAAGTTTGACCCAGCCGTCATTGAGGCTCTAAAGTCAGTCATTACTCGAATAGCAGAAGACCCAATAGGTGTGCCTAGCATTGGTCTCTGAGTGGTTCTTTGGGTACATTGGTTTTGCGTACATTAAGGACAAGAAATGGTTCACTCCTATGAAAGAATATCTAATAATTACTCTGTTCCGTTGGCTTTTGATGAACATTACTTCGTACTCGAATCTGGCCCTTTACCCCAAATAAGTGTTATTGGAGAGTTTGATGGTTGCCCTATTTTTGAGGTGTACCGCAATAACCCCATATTGAATCTGCTGTCAGAACCGACAGAAAACGCCGAAGGTATCGTTACTATGTCTGATAGACATACCGGTCGTTTTCTATATAGCATTCACCTGGGACCAGAAATAAACATAGGTCTTGGAAAAATTGATGGTGGAGTGCTCACTGCAAGAATCACAGACAATCATATTTTAGTAGGTGGCCACCACATTGATAATCATGAGTTCAATGGCGCTAGCACTGGCATAATTGTTGATTATGAGGGTCGCGTGAGAATAGAAGAAACACCCATCCCGCCAGCCTTGCGCCAATTGCTTGTGAGCCGAAATCAAGCCCAATAAAGCACTCTATATGGGGTCATAAAGTTTGAAATCTGGAGTTACCCCGATTCCGTTGACACTTCATTTCTAGACCCCCACGTTCTCGGGCTCCCTTGCTAAAGCCATTTTCTCAAATTCAAGCGGCGAATGAAAGTCGAGCGCTGAATGCCGCCTGACTGGATTGTAGAAACCCTCGATACGATATTGGCTGCCCTGGTCGGAGTGGTGAATGCACCCCGCTGGCGGCTTTTTCCACACACAACGCCTATTGGTGGCGGCGGGAATCCTGGGACTGGTCTCAATCTCTACATCATGATTCTTTCAGCAGCCACTCTGCTTATCATTGGAACATTGTTGATTTTTA
>JAUWRD010000144.1 GCA_030610765.1 Actinomycetes bacterium | reverse complement strand
TGTTGAAGTAACCGGTCATGTTCAAGGGGTCGGATTTCGTCCCTTTGCCAAAAGGCTCGCCAACCACTGGCAATTAGCGGGCTGGGCCAGAAACACCGGAGGCTCAGTTGAGCTGGAGGTTCAAGGTGATCTGCAAGCCTGCAATGGTTTTGTAAAGGAATTGGTCGTTAGTCTTCCCCGGCCGGCTCAAATCCGTTGTCTTGACGTAAAAGAAATGAAAATTGTGCTAAAAGAGAGCGATTTTTCAGTTTTGGCCAGTCGCGTGGGGGGTGCCTTGCAGCGTTTCGTCCCCAAAGATATTGGCATTTGCGAAGATTGCCGGCAGGAATTATTAGATATCACTGATCGTCGATTCGATTACCCGTTCATTAACTGCTGTCACTGCGGGCCGCGATATACAATTATTAATAAGCTTCCCTATGATAGAGAGCGAACTTCAATGCGAAAGTTTCCACTTTGTCTGGATTGTAGTTTTGAGTACGCTACCGAACTCGATCGCCGATTTCACGCTGAACCAAATGCTTGCGCTGAATGCGGGCCTCAATATATTTTTAACAATGATGACTCAGTTGTATCCGGTCGATCCGCGGTTGACGGCGCGATCTCAGCTCTTGCCGAAGGCAAAATAGTCGCGATAAAAGGTATTGGCGGCTTTCATCTGGCCGCGCTCGCGAATTGCTCTGAAGCGATTGCCCGTATCAGGCAGATCAAGTCCCGGCCGGACAAGCCGCTAGCGGTTATGGTCTCTGATACGAGCCAAGCTTTTAAATTCGCGAAAATAGACGAGGCAGAAGCCGAACTTCTAGACGGCCCGGATTGCCCCATACTTCTTCTAGATAAAGCGTCATTTGATTTGGCGCCCAATATCGCGCCGGGTCTGACAACCATAGGTGTGATGAAGGCGTACGCGCCTATTCATCTTTTACTTCTTAAAGAATTTGACGTGCCGCTAGTGATGACAAGCGCGAATAAAAGCGGATCGCCCATAATTATTAACAATAATGATGCGTTGGTTAAGCTAAAGACGGAGGTCGATGCGTTCTTTTCCCACAATCGTTCAATTAGCAACGGTTGTGATGATTCAGTCGTTAGAAAAGTGGCCGGTCGAACGATGGCTCTGCGACTTGGCCGTGGTCGCGCGCCGCATGCGCTCGAGCTTAAAGGGAAGTACCCGCCGATTCTGGCTTGTGGAGCCGACCTAAAGAATACCTTTGCTTTGGCGGACAAGGGATGGGCGCATATCAGCCAGCATCTCGGAGACTTATCCGATCTTGATTGTTTTGATCGCTACCAGCAAACAATTAAAACACTCTGCGGTTTGCTAGACATCGAACCTCAGAAAGTGGCCTGTGATTTACATCCCGACTATGTATCGGTGTCTTATGCCGAAAGTCTCGGTGTCCCGGTTGAGAGGGTACAACATCATCATGCCCATATTGCATCAGTTTTGGCTGAAAAAGGAATACGTGAGCCGGTAATTGGAGTCGCGTTTGATGGCAGTGGCTGGGGGTGTGACGGCCGAATCTGGGGAGGTGAATGGCTCATATGTGACCTTCAGCAGATGGAAAGGGTGGCTCATTTTAAGGAAGTGTCGATGCCCGGCTCTGAGGCTGCCATTCGTTTTCCATGGAGAATGGCTCTAAGTTATCTTGTCGATCTTCAGCTTGATCCTGATGCCATCGTTGAGTTGTTAGGGTTTATTTCCGAGGACGAAATTAATGCGGTTAAGAAGCAGATGGCAAGCGGGATAAATATGCCGCTGACATCAAGTTGCGGGCGTCTATTTGAAGCCGTGTCGTCCCTGATTCTGGGCTGCCGCAGTCAGTCATTTGAGGGACAGGCCGCTTCCTATCTGGAGTCGGCGGTGAGTTCGGAAGAAGAAGGATTGTATCAATTTACACTTGCCGGTCGGAGGGGAATGATCGAAGTTGACTACGCTCAGGCCTTGACCGCTTTGATTGCAGACAAGCAGGTGGGGACCCCTCCGGCGGTTATGGCTGCCAGATTTCACAACGGACTTGCTGATGTGATTGCGACTGTCAGCGAGCGTTTAAGGGACGAAAGGGGAATAAACAACGTAGTCTTAGGCGGCGGAGTTTTTGCTAATGCTTATCTGTTTGCAAAAACCATTGATTTGCTTGAGGGTCGCGGCTTTCAGGTTGTCACCGCGGAAGAGGTGCCAATTAATGATGGCGGGATAAGTTTCGGGCAAGCCGCGGTCGTCGCGGCTGGAGGCGGCGCGAGCGTAAATCAAATCTGATTGTGGGTGTAGCTTATGTGTCTGGGTGTTATTGGAAAACTTGTATCAAAAGATGATGAAACCGGGATAGCGCGGATCGGGGAAATAGACGCTGCAATAAACTTGCAGTTTACGCCCCTGGCCGGCGTCAATGATTTCGTTCTCATCCATGCCGGGTTTGCGATCAAGGAAATCGACAAAAAAGCCGCGAGATCATCGATAAGGCTTCTTGAGACCGCCGCGAAGATCCAAGACCGAATCGAAGCGCTATCTCTTGAAATCTCGGACTTAGCAAAAGGCTTGCGCACGGTACGGTTGATGGAGGTTTGTGGCACACATACGGTCGCTATAGCCAGAAGCGGCCTGAAAGCAAGGCTTCCTGATAATGTTGAGCTCATTTCCGGTCCCGGGTGTCCTGTTTGTGTAACACCTGTTTCAGAGATTGATATGGGGATTGAGCTCGCTCTTAGCCGGAAAGCCACCGTGATCTCTTTTGGTGATATGCTGAGAGTGCCTGGCTCATCAATGAGCTTGGAAGAGGCGCGAGCGAAGGGTGGAAGAGTCTCCATAGTTTACAGCCCGAGACAAGCCCTTGAAATGGCCCTCTCAAGCCCCGGAGAAGTTGTTTTCTTAGCGGTTGGATTCGAGACAACTACGCCGACAATCGCGAACGTTGTCGAAGAAGCAAACAACTTAAAATTGACCAACTTCAGCGTTTTGGTGAGCCATCGTTTGATTCCCCCGGCCCTGGAAGCTATTTTGTCGGATCCGGCTTGTCGTCTGGATGCCTTGATCTGTCCGGGTCACGTTTCAACGATTATCGGAGCAGATGCCTATTCAGATGTAGCCCGAAAGTTTAAGATACCCTGCGTCGTCACCGGTTTTGAGCCCACCGATGTTCTAAGCTCGATCGTCATGATCCTCCGTCAAATACGCGAGGGTCGGACCGATGTCGAGAATCAATATAAGAGGACCGTTACCGCAGAAGGGAATCTAACGGCCCAGGAAAGCGTCGCGGAGTTTTTTGAAGTAACGGCGGCGAGCTGGCGCGGGGTTGGAGTTATTGAAAATAGCGGGTTAAGGCTCAAGTCCCGGTTTTCTCAGTTTGACGCTGTAAAGAAATTTGGACTAACGCCCAAGAAAGTTGCGGAACCGGCCGGGTGCAAGTGTGGAGCAATTTTAGCTGGCCGGTCAGACCCGCGAGACTGCGGGCTTTTTGGAAAGTCATGCACG
>JAUWRD010000010.1 GCA_030610765.1 Actinomycetes bacterium | reverse complement strand
ACATCACTGCCAGCTGAGGCGACTAGAGGCAATATCGCGGGATTGCCTTGGACAAAGTGAATCGTCGGCACCCCGGTTCCAGAGAGCGCGGAAAAAATTTCTTTGCTGTACGGCAAAGCCGCTTCTCGATAGTCTTTTGGTGAAAGCGATCCGCCCCAGCTATCGAAAAGCTGAAGGGCTTGAGCACCAGCTGCGACCTGAGCCTTCATGTATTCAATGACTGCCGCTGTCACTTTCTTCATCAGTCGATGCCAAACATCGGGGTGTTGAAAGATCATTGTTTTCACTTTTAGGAAATTTTTGGAGGTTCCCCCTTCGATCATATAGCTTGCCAACGTAAAAGGGGCTCCTGAAAAACCAATCAACGGGACCCGACCTTCTAATTCATGTCTGAGTATCCTGATCGTCTCCATCACAAAAGGCAGGGTTGCTTCCGGATCCGGTAGCCCCAAACGATCCACGCTGGCGATATCAGTAATAGTCTCTTCTAAAACCGGCCCTGGATTGAACTGTACAGGTAAGCCCATAGCCTCGACAATCGGCAAAATATCAGAGAACAAAATGGCCGCGTCTACTCCCAGAATGTCAATGGGTTGAATTGTGACTTCGGCCGCCAACTCAGGTGTCTTGCATAGCGTAAGAAAATCCACTTTTTTTCGTATCGCCCGGTATTCTTTTAAATAACGTCCAGCTTGACGCATTATCCATATCGGCGTCGCGTCAACTTCTTCGCCATAACAGGCCTTTATGAAACGATAATCACTCTCAACCATCTTCTTTAACTCCTGCTTTCCTCATCTTATATGGAACGTAGTTACAAAATGGCTCTTCTGCCAGGTAGTCGCCATAAACAGCATCTGCTCGCGCCCGACAACCTCCGCAAACATTTAGATATTCGCAGACGCCGCAACGACCTTTGTAGCTTTCAAAGTCTCTAAGCGACTTGAATAATTTTGAATTCTCCCATATTTCCTTAAACGATTCCTTCTTTAAATTCCCGGCGCTCTCAGGAAAATAGCTGCAAGGCTGTAGATCGCCATGTTGTGTTATCAACGCAATCGTTTGCCCGGCTATACACCCTTTGCCGCCGCCAGTTGAGAATGTCAGGCTACGCCTTTCGTAGTCAATCCCCTCGGCTTTGGCTTTTTGCAATGATATTCGGTAATAGTGGGGGGCGCATGTTGGTCTCATCAACATTTCCGGCTCCGCCAGTTCTTGATCAAAATGCCACTCGAGCATCTCTTCATAATCCTCAGCCGAGATCAACTCGTTCATTATATCTTCACCGCGTCCGGTGGGAACAATCATAAACATATACCAGGCAGTCGCCCCAAGTGCTTTCGATAACTTATAAATATTCTTTGCGTCATCTTGGTTGCGCTTGGTAAAGCTTGAGTTAATAAGAAAGGGGATAGAATGTTTCTTTAGATATTCAATCCCTCTTAGCGTCCCCGCAAAGGCACCCTTTTGCTTACGAAAATCATCATGTATTTCAGCTGTCGATCCATCAATGCTAAGAGAGACCATCTTAATTTTGGTCGCCTTCATCTTTTCGCATATCTCATCGTTGATCAGCGTGCCGTTTGTCGCAATGCACATCCGCAGACCTTTTTCGCTGCCATATGCGGCAATTTCAAATAGATCCGGGCGCAAAAGCGGCTCCCCTCCCGACAAAACTACGACGGGTTTAGCGTAAGATGAAATATCGTCGATCAAGGCTTTCGCCTCAACCGTCGTAAAATCACCCTGACCTGCTTCCATGCTGGCGTCACACCGGCAATGGACACAGTTTAGATTGCATCGGCCGGTAGTTTCCCAAGCCAACCACTTTGGTACAAATATTTCTTCTTTTTCCATAGCCTCTCTCACAAACTAAATAAGTGGCTCACCGTCGAAACGTGGCGGCCACCCCACTACTAATAGACTCTGCGCTCATTTTATCACACCTTGCTCAACTGCCAAAACGACTATATATAGGAGATTTGGACATATATATTCTGTGCATTTGTTAATCTTCAGGGTGCTCCGAAAAAACTAGGTCTGCAACTGCTGATGCGCCAACCAACAATTCTCTGATAGAATATCTAAAAATGTCAAAAACAAACTTCACTTTATCCGACTACCACCAAAGAAAGTGGTTTGACAGCAGAAGCTGGCAAGGAGTTCTTCTTGTTGCCGGGGCTGTCAACTTGAACATATTTACAACTCTTAACGAGTCGCCCCTTAGCGCCGCCGACTTGGCGAAGAAGCTGGCCCTTGACGGGCGCGCGACAGCCGTTACTCTTGAGGCGCTACGAGAAACAGGACATGTCAACTTTTCAGACAATCAGTATTCGCTGACCGATTCAGCTCAACTTTCCTTTGGAGATCCAAAAGACCCTGAATATCTTGGTTGGTCGGTATTGCATAGTTGGCGGTTGATGCAAAGGTGGTTAACTTTGCCGGAAGTTGTTAAATCAGGCAAACCCCTACCTGGCGATCGTTTCTCGGAAACGGTAGAGGGGTTTATTAGGGCTATGGATGTTTACGCTAAGCCCACCGGAGCCGAAGTCGTCGATATCTGCCTTAATAGAGTGCCACATGCCGCCGCGGTTCTCGATATTGGTGGCGCGACAGGTACGGTGAGTAGGCTTCTTGCTGATCGCAAAATCAAAGTGACGCTATTTGATATTCCGGAAGTCATAGAAACAATCAAAGATGACCTCAGCCGGGACTGGCCCTCTATTGCGCTTGAGGGAGGAGATTTCAACGAATCGATCCCAAGCGGCCCCTTTGATATTGTCTTTTTGGGAAATGTAACGCACATTTATGGCCCTGAAAAGAATCAACAGCTTTTTAATCGCGTCTTCGAACAACTGCAGCCAGGGGGCTTCATTGTTGTTCAGGATTATCTTCGGGGAGCCAGCTCTTCGGCGCCTATCTTTGCGATTAACATGCTGGTAAATACGGCTAGCGGCGGTACCTGGACAAAAGTACAGTATTCTGACTGGTTAACTAACGCTGGCTTCTCTGCGCCTGAGTTTCTCGACCTAAAGAGTCGAGATCAACAACTAATACTGGCGAGCAAGTAAACTTTAAGAAATGTGCCAGGTTCGTTCGTATTCCAGTCGAGCTTCGATCAAATCATCGATTGCGGGGCGCCACTCATCTAAAACTTGAAAAAGCTTCGGGTCTTGATAATAGAGATCAATAGCCTGACGATAAAGACGAGTGGCATTAGCAACGTAACTAGGCGGCATGGCTCGTCCCTCTATCTTTAAAACCTTGACGCCCATCGAAATATAAAAGGGAAGTTTTGCAAGCCCCACATCGTCAGGTCGTCGCATTAACCGACCATCGGCGATTACTCCGGATTCGTTCTGAAGGCGACAATCTCTCTTACAGATTAGTTGGCACTCGCCCTTGTTATTATTTTGGCCGAAAAGCCTGTTCCTGCCCAGATCCGGATCAAAATCCCACGTTTGACGCCAGTAACTGCTCATATAACAATCACCGTCGAACATGTAGCAGATACCGCCGTGAACGAATACCTCTAAGTCAACCTCGCCCTCCTCGCTAATCTTTTTGATTTCCTCAAGATCATCAAGGCTCCTGGAGACTACAACGACGCTGGCACCGCGCTCTTTATAAAACTTAGCAGCTTCAGAATTAACGACACTCGTCATGATGCTGGCGTGTATGGGAAGTCTCGGATAGTTTTTGTGAATATGCTCCATGACTGAAATGTCGCTGACGATAACAGCGTCAGCGTTAAACGCGCTTAATGACGCTATTCTGTCATCAAATAAAGGTAAGTCGTTCGTTTTCGGACAGACGTTCACGGTCACATAAACTTTTTTTGCGCGCGCGTGAGCGTAATCTATAAGCTCTGAAATATCTTGATCAAACTCGACCCTCTTTGGCCGCATGCTGATATTTTTGACGCCCGCGTAAACTATATCAGCGCCGCTGTCGAAAGCTAATCTGGCCGCCTCCATGCTTCCGGCGGGTGACATAAGTTTGATTTTTTTATCCTCGCTATTTGACATCCAGGTCCTCCCTTGCCACGTAAACTCGACCGCTTTTTCCAAAATGCCAACCGTTGCAAAGACCTTTCAGGGATAGCTCCCCGGCGGCCTGCACTATCTCTATTCCAACCACCCGATCCTCAACGGCAGCGCTAAGGGCTTGGTTGTAGAACTTGCCAAGCAAGCTTATCTTCTCCGCGCTATCAAAATATGTCTCTAAGCGCCAGGCGGCAAAATTGAGTTTCAGTAAGTCCTGTAGATGCTCGATCAAACAATAGTCTTCCCCCATTAAAACGGAGGTGCCCACAGAACGCATCCGCCAGCCGTCAAGTTCCATAAAGTAGTCACCATCACATTCTTGGCGACATTTTCCATCTTCCTCATTCTTCATAAAAAAACAGGAAAAGGCCATCCCTAGCGATAACGGCCCGTGGATCGGCCGCTCAAACTCGACCCCCTCAATATTAACTACATCGCTCAGCTCGTCTTTGGTCAACTCCTGAGCCGGAACAATTCTAGTAGCTCCCAATTTCTTGAAAAGTGTCGCGGATCTATCATTGTAGACATTCGCAAAGTTACCGACATGAACCCGGAGCTCCGGAAACTCGTTTCTAATCAGCCTGAAAACTCCGACATCACTCGCTTCAACTCCATCTATCCCGGCCTTCTCAGCGCTTTTTAAGGCTTTTCTCACTAACGGTAGGTCGCTGCCGGTTGGAATCGCCGGCGTAACAAGATAGGCCTTTTTCCCTTTGTCGTGAAGAATGTCTACGGCTAACTCTAGATCATCCGTGTTAACCATAAAATTACCCTGAAACTTCAAACAATAAGGTTGGCCAAGGTAAAAAGCGTCAAAATAATCGATCTCAACATCATCAAATGTTTTTTTGTTGGCAAGACAAGCATTAAGCTCAATCGGTCTGTTCATTGTCTCATTTGTCGCCGGAGTGAATATATACTATGCCCTGGGTTAACGGATAGTATTTCACGTTTTTGAACCCTGCCTTCTTCATCTCATCAGCGAACTTCTCGGGCTCATAATAGACGCGTATAGAATCGGGAAGGTAATCATAGACCCCTGTTTTGTCTCGAGTGATCATCGCCCCTATCCTTGGCATCACTGAATAGGAGTAGAAAAAGTACAATTTTCTGAAAACCGGATTATATGGTTGGAAAAAGTCTAAAACGACTGCTCGCCCGCCAGGTTTTAAGACCCGATACATTTCTTCGAAATGCTTGTCTATATTTAAGTGACGCGACGCCACCGCAACTGTGGCCCGGTCAAACTCATTGTCCGGAAGAGGTAGGGCTTCGGCGTCACCGTGAACATTTGTAATTCTATCTTCGAGGCCAAATTTTGCTATTTTGAAGTCCCCTACTTTTTGCATATCGTCATTCCAGTCAACTGCTGTAATGTGACCGTCTTTTCCTACCTTTTCCGCTAACATGATCGCTATATCATTTGTCCCGGTGCATATATCTACACACTTATCACCAGGCTGCGCATCGACTTCTCGCACAGCCTTTCTCTTCCAGCCGTAATGTTGCCCAAAGCTTATTAAACTATTGGCCACGTCATATCGCTTGGCGACCGATGAGAAGAAAGCTTGAACCGTCGCTTCTGTCTCCGGTCTTTTAACATCCTCAAGTCCCTTATCTAAACTCAAACCTCTTTAACCTCCCGATTATTCCAATATCTCAATTTTAACTTAACACTAGTAAATCCGCCATCAAGAAAACCAGCAGAACCAGCGGATATATCGCAGACTTGTTATAAAGTCGCCTTGATACCTCTGGCCGCGGGTCCCTCATTAGCGCATACCCGGGGATCAAAAGCAGATAGACCCCAGTGGTTAAAGCGGCAACAATAAACGGCCAAGGCATTTCCGATAGCACCATAAGAGGGACACTCACAAAGAAGCTCGCTAGAAGCGCATAAAAGACGATTTTTCCGGCCAACTCTTTTCCTAAAATTACGGGAATCGTTTTAACGCCCAGTGCTTCATCCTCATCTACATCATTAAAGTCGTTTGGCACATTACGCCCACCGATTTCCCACAGAAACGTCCAAACCCCGAAAAGCACGAATGTTGAAGTATTCGGCTCTGCCACGACCAGCCAGCCAGACAAAGCACCAAGAGTTACCGCAAAAGCAACTGCCAAAAACTTCCAATACGTATACAAGCCCAGAATGGAATAGAAAGCGCTGCTAAGCGCGATCAAAACAAATATCGGCCAAAGAGACGGCTTGAGCAGAAAAATGAATCCAACACTTATGATTGAGAGCAATACGACCCAAATCACGCCAGTCGATACACTAATTACTCCTCTAGCGACTGGGTGATGAATAAAAAGCGACCCTAGATCAAGGTCTCCATCGCCCTCGTCTTCTTGCTCTAATCGCCTGCGATCAAGGTCAATGTCGAGCAAATCATTTAGACCTATTAACGCCCCTGTACCAAAAAAACACGCGAATATCCCTAAAATAATTATTTGGATTGATGGAATGTTGCCGGTCGCGAAGATTGCTGCCAGACCCGCGTGAGCCACTACAAAGACCGCGACTATCGCTCTCGACATGCCTAAAAGTGCCCGGCTAACCTCGACAAAACGGCTATTTCCGGATTTTCCTTGAAAACCTTGATTCGCTTTCGCTATATTCGGGCTTCCAGTAATTGAGATTTTTTGACCTTCAGACATGGCTAAACAATAAAGATTTTGGTGAGTATCGTCAATCAATCCCTATTCGGCTAGTTGTTCCAGCAGCAGATCATGAATCAAACTATTGGACGCGATTAGGCCGCGCTTAAAATGATCAAACTCTGAGCCGTCATATTTTGAGAGCTTGCCGCCTGCTTCCTCGACTACAAGCCCGGCAGCGGCAGTGTCCCATGGTCTTAAGCCCACTTCCCAAAAACCATCAAAACGTCCGCACGCCAAAGCGCATAAGTCTAAGCTTGCGGCACCAGCTCGCCGTACACCCTGGCACAAGAGCGACAATCTCGTAAAATCAGCCATAATCGTTTTATAGTTTTCGCGAAGAGTGTAGGGAAAGCCCGTCGCTAGCAGTGAGTCATTAAGATCGGCTACGTCGGAGACTTGTATAGTTTCGCCATTCAATGTAGCTCCTCCACCTTTAACAGCGGAAAATAGTTCTTTTAAGTTCGGATCATAGACGACGCCCAAAACCGGTTGTTTGTCGACTAAAAGTCCGATGGAAACCGCAAAGACCGGAAAACCGTGCGCATAATTAGTTGTTCCATCAATCGGGTCGATTGCCCAAACAAAATGACCATCCTCATCCCCGCCGCTTTCTTCAGCTAGAATTGAATGACCGGGAAAGTGCGTTTGGATCTCCGCGACAATATATTTTTCCGACATAATATCGGCATCGGTAACCAAATCGACAGCGCCTTTGCGTGTAACTTTGGGGCCGCCCTTGAGATGTTCAGTAATTAAAATCCCAGCTTTTATCGCTATTTTTTCAACTTCGATCAGCCATTTCTCTTCCACTAAAAGATCCTTACTCCACCAATCGGAGTTCGCCGTCTTCGATCACGTGTATAAGCAGTTTCATCGGCTTTGTGGCTGGCCCTTTTATAACCTTGCCAGTGGGCGCGAATCTCGACCCATGACAGGGGCAATCCCAGGTTTGCTCTGCTTCATTCCAAGCTGTCTGACAGCCCATATGTGGACAGACATTTTCCAAAACTTCAATCTCATTGTCCCGGCTATATATTGCTACTTCCGTGCCGTCTATTTTTCCAACAGTGCCATATTTTTCCTCGAGATCAGAAAGGTTCACCTTAACACCACTCCTTTATCTTCTTCTATACCCATCATTAGTTTGTACAGTGACGGGCAAGGGTAAGTATAATTACTATATGAGCGCAAGTTCAACTGTTTGTAAACTGAGAGCTGTAACAATCATCTTCTTTGTCGGTCTCACGCTGTTGCTTACTACTCTAGCGTGTTCAAGCCGCACGGTTCCATCAGAGCGCGTGCCTCGCAAAGACAAAAAGGATAAATCACGTCTAGCAGATGAAATTAAAGATCTGAACTTTCCTACTGACCTGGCTTTTGCGGATGACGGGAGGTTATTTTTTACGGAAAAAACAGGTGCTCTTCGCCTGATAAAAGATGGTCGCCTCCAGCCAGACCCGATTGCCACATTTAATGTTCCTCAAATTGTCGGCTACAACGAAACTGGACTTCTCGGCTTAGCTCTATCGCCCGAATTTGAGCGAGATCATTTAATCTATGTTTACCACACGTATAACGAGGAGGGTCGATTATTTAATCGGGTGGTCCGATTCGATTATCGAAGCCTTGAGACTAAGAAGACCATATTTGACGGTATTTTGGGTAGCCGAATCCACGTTGGCGGAAAACTTAGCTTCGGCCCGGATAACTTCTTATATATTGCGACCGGGGAAGCAAACCAGCCAGGTCTTTCGCGAAAGACAAATTCCCCAAATGGCAAGATTCTTAGATTAACGAGAAACGGAAAAATTCCAAAAAATAATCCTTTTGGTCAATCGCCCGTTTTTGCCCTGGGGTTAAGAAATATTTTTGGCATGACCTTTGATTCCAAAGGACGGCTGTTTGTTACTGAAAACGGTCCGGAAAATGACGATGAAATTAATATGATAACTGGCGGGTCTGATTACGGATGGCCTATTGAAACCGGCGCGGGATCAGGTCGATTCGAAAAACCCCTATTTACATTCAAAGACTCAATTGCTCCGACCGGCATTGTTTTCTACGATTCAGGCGCGTTGAAATCCCTTAAGGGAAAGTTGGTCTTTGGCGATTTCAATGAGGGGAAACTGTGGGCGATTGATCCTGATGTCGCAAACGCGCGACCCGAGGCAGTTGGTTCACTTAATTTAGGGGTAACGGCTTTAGCTATCTCCCCGAACGGCTCTCTTTATGCCGCCACTGAGTCATCAATTGTAAAAATCGATGAAGATATTATCGGAAAATAAAAAGAAGCGCGGGTTTTTGCCCACGCTTCTTTTGTTTCTATATCTTTTGTTTTAACCCTTAGGACTGGCGGTATATCGGACTGCTGTCCACTTACCATCTTCCTTTTCAAACAACCAGGTACTAATCCATGTGCCATACTGACCGATCGCATATTCAACAGCGATCGTCTTTTGATTTCCCTGCTCCTCGGTCGGCAAAATCTTGTAATCATCGATCGGCATTCCTTTTCTCAAAGATAGGAATTCTTCTTTCGATTGTTTCGCCTTTGTCTCAGCGGGCTGCATATCAAAGGCCTCTTCTAGCTTTTGAGCCTTGTACGCATCGAAATACTCACTCACGTGCTCTTCTGGTGTCGTCCCGTCCTCAAGAACCGTCGGAGGTCCAACATCAGCTGGAGGACTTTGTCCTGGCGGTGCCTGCTCTTGCGGCTGCTGACTGCTTGTGTTGTCATCGGCCTTGTCATCGGTGTTTCCACACGCCACTACAACAATCGCAACGACCGCAATTAACGCAATTAAGAAATATTTTTTCAAAGTAACTCCTTTCGCAAAACTAACGGACAAACTTTATCACATATCCTCCAATCTGTCAGTTATTAACATAGTTGAAAAATCTTTGTTAACAATTCCGGTTATTTGGAATAAATACGTGATGGTTAAGACATTATATGTAGGGAACTTATCCTACGACACGTCAGAAGAAGATTTGAGAGGGCTATTCAAGGCTCACGGAACCCCTGAATCCATTAGGGTCATCACCGACAAGTATTCGGGTCGAAGCCGAGGCTTTGCTTTTGTCGAGATGAGTCTGGATTCAGAGGCAGACGCGGTCTTGGCGGCTCTGGACGGCTCGGAGTTCATGGGGCGTAATTTAGTCGTAAGTGTAGCTAAGCCCAGAAACGAACGCGGCGCCGCTTAAAAGAACTTTATCTAAATCGATTTTGAAAGAGAAAATTGTGTTCTTTTAATTAAGTGAGCGGTCCTACTTTCTAAGAACTACACGAGCCGGAGCTCCGTCTGCGCCTTTAAGTTTAAGTGGCAAGCAGATGAGTTCGTATACGCCTGCATCAACACCGGAAAGATTAAGACTTTCAACAATTACAACGTTATTCCCTAGCAGCTCTTGATGTGCTGGAGCGCCTTCGCTGTGGGCCGCTTCAATTGAGAGGTAGTCGATACCGACAAGCTTGCATCTCCTTTGCACGAGGCAGGCTGCGGCATCGGCTGTGAGTCCCGCAAAATCCCGAACAAACTCTTCCCTCTTCCAAAAAGCTGAGTTCTTTGTTTTGAAAAGAACGCGCGTCACGTCTTTTTGAGACAACGCGGATTCCAGTGCCTCCCGATCAATGTGATCCCCACTTATCTCGACAACTGTGACTTCACCTATTAATACGTCTAAAGGCAGTTTGTCTACAGAGGCTCGACCTGGAAAAAAATGAAGTGGAGCGTCAATATGACTCCCCGCATGAGTTCCGAGAGTCAACTTCAAAACATTAGAGCTGCCCCCGTGGTCGAGCTCCTTAAAACCCTCAAACCTTACCGGCGGATCAGTCGGCCAGGCAGGGGTTTTCGGCCCGAGCGTGGGGCTTATATCAAAATAGACTGGCACTAGTTTAATATTTCCTTTACTTTGGCAACGATGGCCCGGCTTGAAATATCTTCATAATCAAGCAGTTGCTCCGGCTTACCGCTTCTCGGCATCTTTTCTACGGCCAAGATATGCAGCGGCGTTTCACTAAGGTTCAACTCCACTGAGACGGCTTCTCCGAGTCCTCCCGGTTGATAATGGTCTTCAACAGTAACAATAGCCCGGGTCTCTCTCGCTGCTTTTTGAATTGTCTGCGTATCAATCGGCTTGATGCTATATAGGTCAATCACCCTGATAAAAATCCCTTCATTCTTCAGTTCATCATAGGCAGTCAGCGCCTCATGTAGAGTAATCCCGCCCGCGACAACAGTAACTTTGTCATCGCTTCCGCCTCTTACAACCTTGCTGCCACCAATCGGAAACTCTTCCGTATTCTTGTAAATCACGGGCGTGGCCGCGCGAGTCAATCTTAGATAGACATTGCCCGTATGCTCCGCGGCGGCCTCGACCAGTTTTTCCGCACTCACCGCATCCGCCGGATAAAGAACCTGACATCCGAATATTGACCTAAAAAGCGCTATATCCGCTAGCGCCATTTGCGACGGTCCATCCGTCCCGATTGACACCCCGACGTGCGAGCCCGCAAATTTAATGTTAGCCATGGAGTAGGCGCTCATCCTGCTTTGATCATAAGCCCGGGATAGAAAAGTAGCAAAAGTTGAAACGAACGGAATCTTACCGAGCCTAGACAGACCGGTCGCCATACCAACCATGTTTTGTTCAGCAATGAACATCTGAAAAAAGCGTTTTGGATAAGCTTCTTTAAAGAAGTCCGTATGAGTGGAATTATTGACCTCAGCGTCCAAAACCACAACTTTTGGATACTTTTCAGCCAAACGCACTAGCGCCCGGCCGTAAGCCTCTCTGGTCGCCTTCTTTTCGCCGATCTCGTAGTTTACCGCCTCGGCGCCAGCAGCCGGTACTTCTTTTGGAACCAACAACTCTGGTCTGGTTGTGGTTCCTCTTATTTCGCGATCAACCAAATTAAGCTCTTTAAGTGCCCATTCAAGCTGGTCTTTCTTAAGCGCTTTGCCGTGCCAACCATCCTTATTCTCAACTAAAGAAAAACCCTTTCCTTTGAGTGTTTTAGCAATAATCATAACTGGACCATCTGTTGTTTCTGCTTCATCATAGGCCTTAGATACCTGATCAAAATCGTGCCCATCATTAACAACGACGGCCTTCCACCCGAAGGCCTCAACTTTCTTCCTGTAGGCTTCCAAGTCGTGACCGAACATAGTTTCTGAGCTCTGCCCTAAACGGTTGACATCTATGATCCCCACCAAGTTGTTCAATTCATAATAGGCAGCTATTTGAGCTGTCTCCCAAACCGAACCTTCCGCCATTTCACTGTCGCCTAAAAGCACGTATGTCTTATAAGGCAACCTATCAATATATTTAGCGTTTAAGGCCATGCCCGCCCCGATAGCCAGCCCTTGACCTAACGACCCGGTGGCTGCCTCAGTAAAGGGAAACCGCATTGACGGATGGCCCTCAAAAATGCTGTCAAAAAGACGAAATGTGTTCAACTCTTGCTCGCTTACTTTGCCGGCGGCGGCGAAAAGCGAGTAATAAAGTGGAGAAGCGTGGCCTTTTGAAAAAATCAGCCTGTCATTATTAGGAGCTCGCGGATTGTCCAAATCAGACCGGAACACTCCCCCGAAAACGAGCGCAACCATCAGCTCAACTGCTGAAAGCGAGGATGTCGGATGCCCTGATCCTGCAGCGGTGGTTGAAGTAAGAATTGAGTACCGAACTAATTTGGCAAGATCTCTTAATTTATTTATTTCGATTTTTTGCCCTTCCCGTGACCGCCGAATTGGTCGCGAATGACAGTTAGTATCTTTCCGGTATAGCTGGGGTGCTCCGCTGAGTCTACCCGGGTTGCTAATGATTCTTCGATGACAGGAGTCTTTACATTCAACTCTTTCGCGGTCTTTACTGTCCACTCTGCCTCCCCTGTGTGTCCGACTACTCCGGACACCTCAGCGAGATCAGTTCCATCGGCCACAAACGCCCTCTTTAACCATCCCATCAGCCGTGCCTCTATGACGCTTCCATGGTTATATATGTCAGCCACCCGGATAAGATCCACGTTGTAGTCGGATTCCTCTAAGACAGAAAACCCTTCTGCTATTGATTGCATCATTCCATATTCAATGCCGTTATGAACCATCTTGACAAAATGACCGGCGCCCGGCCCGTCGAAAAACTGCACGCCTTCATTAACAGACATATCGGTAAAGAGACGAATTAGGTGTTCAAAGGTTTCGCGATCGCCTCCGACCATTAAACACGCGCCATCCCGAGCCCCCACCGGGCCGCCCGACACGCCAGCGTCAATAAATTTTATGCCCAGGGCTTTTAGCTTACTTGCCCGCTCTTTCGTATCTTTGAAAAATGAATTACCGCCGTCAATGATAATATCGCCTTCGTCCAAATAATTAACCAGACCTTCCTCCCCAAACAGAACAGCATCAAGGGGCTTCCCGGCAGGCACCATGACCCAGATGACCCGTGGTTTTTCAAGCTTTTCCACTACTTCCTTCAATGAGTAGGCGCCACGCAATCCTGCGCCCTCCATCTTTTCCGTAGTTTCAGGACTACGGTTGTACCCGACAACCGACCATCCCTTGTCTATCAGCTGGAGGGCAATGTTGCCACCCATTTTTCCAAGGCCGACAACACCTATCTCCAGTTTCAGCTCCGACTCTGCTGTGTCTACGTCGACGCTATCGGATTTTTCAAAGATTTCCTGGTTTTGAGCGTATTTAACGAGCGGAACCGCATCTTCACGCCAGGCCGTCACAATTGGATCAATAAAATTCCAACCGGCCCTCGACTCCTCCGAGGAACTGAAAATAGTTTGGTCACCGCTTATGCAGTCTAGTAAGACTTTTGAGTAATCCTCCATGTAGTGCCTGGCTCCCATGTCCTCATACTTAAAATCAAGCCGCCTCTCCTCTAGCTCCATGGTATGACCGGGTTTCTTTGACCAAAATTTAATAGTGATACCAGGATCAGGCTCAATGCGAAATTTCACAACATTCTTAAAATGTCCTTGTCCGACAGGACAGATGCAGGGAGCTGGATGTTTAAATGTAACTACTATCTCTTTTAGGTCCTCCGGCATCTTCTTGCCGCCTTCGAGTAAAACAGGAACCCCTTCCCAGCGCGCAGAATCTATATATGCTTTGATTTTGAAATACGTCTCAGTCGTTGATTTCGACTCAACGCCCGACTCTTCAAGGTAACCTTGATATTGACCTCTAAAAGTGTTTTCTTTGAGGTCGCTATCACTCAATGGTTGTATTTTCCCGAGCACTGCTCCCTTTTCTCGACTGATAGTGTCGGGGCTTAAAACAATTGGGTGATTCATGGCAACAAACGCCATCATCTGCATTAAATGATTCTGACCTACATCTAAAAGAGCGCCGACTCCTTCATAGAAGCTGCCGCGACCCTCAACTCCTATCTTCTCTAAGAGTCTAATATTGATGCTCTCAATATATTTGTTACTCCACACACCTTCCAGCAGGTTGTTTGCAAACCTAAACATCAATATATTTTGCAGGACCTCTTTCGCTAGATAGTGATCAATTCGATAAATCTGCTCTTCTTCAAAAAGCTCGCCCAAGAGCGCGTCCAGGCTACGGGCCTCGGCCATTTCCTTACCAAAGGGTTTTTCGACCAAGATTCTCGTCCATGCCTCGTCGGGGCTGCATTTACCTGTTAAGCCGGAAGAAGAGAGTAATTCTAAGATTGTGCGATAAAGTCTGGGCGGAACAGCTAAGTAAAATAGCCGGTTTGCGCACGTTTTCCAATTATCATCAAATTCGTTAAGGCGCGCCCCTAAACTGTCATAGTCCTCGGCACTTTCAAAATTACCTCTTTGATAAAAGAAGTGCTCGGTAAAATCGTCCAGTTTTACACCTTCAACGTCCAAGTGTCTGGTGACAGATTCTGTGACCAGACCCCTAAACCCTTCATCATCTATTTCTCGCCTAGCCACGCCGACCACAGAAAAATCAGTCGGCAAACGTTTGTTTTCAAAGAGATGATAAAGCGCGGGAACTATCTTGCGAGACATCAGATCACCGGTCGCTCCAAAAACGATCAGCGTCATTGGTTTTGTTGATCCATCCCTGTCTTTAGTCATGAGCCCCGTTTCCATACATCCCAAAATAGAGATGTCTATATTTTATTGGCTAGCGTGTGTCATAGCAATCGGTTGACAAGATCTTCTCCTTCTTATTAATCCTACCCCGTATCATCGATTTATACTGACTTCAGGTTCTGTTTCTTTAAGCGGCCGACGATGATTGGTATCAACATAAACGTCATAGTGCTGTAATTCGGCGCTACAAAAGCAACACCAATTGCCAGAAATGCAACCAAAGGATTGACTAAATTCAGTTTTTTTCCATTTTCGATGACTTCTTGACTTAGGCTGGGGTCAACGAGTCGATGATTTGATGTCGCGTAAGTCCATTGAATGTATTTTAAGAGCCCCAGCGCGGCTATGTTTAATTCGAAAATCACGGCGCTTAGCGTCATATTTCGATATTCACCATTTAGAGATGTCGTGAATGGAATCAACACCACAAAAGCCAAACTAAACAAGTTTATCCAAAGCAAATTGTTATCAGCCCGCGCAAAATAGTGAAATTGTCTGTGATGAATAATCCAAAATATCGCAAGCAAAAAAAAGCTGATGAAGAAATCAAAAAACTGTAGTTGGAGTCCAGCCAAAGCCCTAAGAAGCGCACGCGGATGCCCCGGCACCGCCGGAACTCTGAGATTTAAGATAAGGATGGTCATGGCGATGGCATAGACACCATCGGTTAACGACTCCACCCTGTTGGTTGCCATTCCGGATTCAATATTGCGCGTCACATTAGTTATGTTCCCAGTTAATCTTTTCTATCTTGCGCGCCTTTGATTATTAGAATGAGAATAAATCCGATAATCACCGCAAAAATGGGAAGTTGAAAATCAAAGGCCGGACTCGCTGAAGGGATAGTGGCGTGGGTCGCAGCCATTAATAGGGGTTTTCCTTTTGCCGCCCGTTCCCAAATCTTATATGTCGTCTCCCCCCAAGTTCTTGATCCATCCGGAGTCGCGGGAGCTTCCCCCCCATGATTGGCGGCTAACGTTTTATCTGTATCCACCAACCATCCCATGAACTCAGCTGAAAATGTTTCATATTTCAATTCAGCATCGACGGTGAATGCCCCAAAAGCATCGGCCGGAACGTCAAAGCTATATTTTGTCTCATCCCAGTTTTGCCCATTTGCATATTTGGCTCCTTTTATGAAGGCACCCTCAACTTCATAAGCTGTTTTGTTAAACCCTGCAGGCGGTATTCGATTGTCTTTAATAATGGTATTTAGCAACGCGAAGTTAAAAGATTTAACACCGTCAACCCCTGCTTGCTGCTCGTAAATCTTTGTTTGCTCAGTCTTGTTAATCTTTCCGTCTGCATCAAGTTTTCCGTCCTCGAAGATCACGCGGCCCTCCGCGTCAGTGACTTTAATGTGTATCCACATTTGCCGCCCCTCTGCAAAACCTGTCGGCAGGCGATGGCCGGTCTGATTAACTACCGTCACTGAAACTGTGGCTTCCTCGCCCGGTTTGATCGCTGCTCCCGGCGTTATCTTGATGTTCGCCGCCCTTTTCATAAAAACCTCGTTGCGCTCTCTAGCCTTACGCCAGGCTGACGATCGGTCTTTTGGAAGTGAAAAACCAGCTTCACGCCACCCGGAATCGATATCTGGATATAGGTCGGCCATTCCAGGAAAAAGAATCCAAGTCTGCGCGCCGGGAAACTTCATGGGCGGATGACAGTTTTGGCACGTGTAGTCATTTTCTCCAAAGAAACTGTATTTCCATTCAGTGTAAGTTCTTTCCAGGGGGTGAGACATACCGGGTGAATCCGCACTTTCCACGACAGGATTTGAAACGTCGTGGCACGCGCCACACAGCTCAGACTTTTTATGGAGGGGCTTTAAGGGATGCTTTCCGCCGACCCAGGGATCGTCATGCCTAAAATATACAGAGCCGTTGCCTTCTGCGACTTCACTGTCATCATAATTAGACTTACGCATGCCAACCCGTTCCATCCTATGGCAAAAATCGCACAAAGGGATAGATTCTCTATCTATCTCCGGCGCGGGTTTAAATGAACGTCCCCTTGTATCGCCGCCCGGAGGCTCCGACTTACCCTGAAACCAACCAGCTCCATGGCAGCGCAAACAGTAGTCCCCGATCCCGGGCAGGTCTTGTTCGGCTATCGACAGCATCGCTAGCCAGGCGGGGTCTCTGAAATCGTTCCCCATCATTGTGCCTGACCAATCTCTGTAAGCCTCATGGTGACACTCAGCGCACGCCGCTGGCGGCTCAAGCTTATCGATAAGCTGTTCCGGCTGAGTTGAATTCGCGGTTATGCTGGACGCGGCTCCAATCTCATAGTTTTCGAAAAACGTGGATACCAACAACGCAAAAAAAATAAAGTAGAAAAACATTCTTGATCTTCGGCCAAATGACTCGTAGTTTCTTTTGATTAAATCACCCCTGAAAACACAGCGATAACCGGTAGTTTCCAGCATAATACGGTAATTATGATCTTAGAACAAGGCTGCCCTAACCAGTAAATTGATTGACAAGCGTTTAAACTAAGACTGGTTGGGAATACTACTAACCAGCCAAGGAGAAAAAATGAAAAGGAAAGCTCTTTTTTTCCTAACAATTGTTTTGGCTTTCAGTATTTCGTTAACTGCTTACTCTGCCACCAAATACTCGAGATTTCGTACTGAAAGTGGAATAAGAATAAAGCCGGGCGTGAGTTCAAACACAATTCGGCTAAATAGCGGTCGATGCCAATGACTGGCGGCGAGGTCGGCACCCAAGGGAGAGTGCCTCTACAAAAAATATATCGTGCTTTCTCAAAAAAGGGCCGAAACTTCAAATTAGCCGGCCTCAGAATAACATTACCCAGCGCCAACGCGATCGATCCTTATGGGTAAGAAGAGGTCGTGGTAAAAGGAGCAGAATCTACTTCAGCCGCATGAAACGTGACGCCCGAACCTCAGATATTCTAAGCGCGCTATACCGGTAAGCTAAACACATAATTATTTTCTTGAAAAACCTGATCGTTCTAGATATTCTGCAAAAAGAAGCTTGTGACTGAAGGAGGGCCATATTGGATGTTTTTCAGGCGATTCAAAAAAGATATAGCGTGCGCAAGTACCAAAAGCGAGACGTTGAAGACGCGAAGCTGACAAAGATTTTTGAGGCGGCCAGGTTGGCTCCCTCTGCTAAGAATTTGCAAGAGTGGCGGTTTGTCGTTGCTCGAGACAAAGAAGTGATAGAAAGACTTGCTGAAGCCGCGCAGCAAAACTTCATTCGCAACGCGCCGATCGTAATCGCCTGTTGCGCTGAGACTGATGGCTATATTATGAGTTGTGGTCTTGAGTCCTACCCCATAGACGTAGCAATTGCGATTGATCATATAGCTCTTGCCGCAACAGCTCAGAACCTTGGAACGTGCTGGATCGGTAAATTTGACCCTGATAAAGTGAAAGAGATTCTAAAGATACCAACCGATATCATAATCGTCGAACTTTTGCTTCTAGGCTATCCAGCCGATTCCCCGCGACCCAAAAAAAGACTGTCGCTGGAAACCATCGTTAAATATGACAGCTGGTAAACCTACTGGCCAAGCGCTATAGCTCTGTTTCAATCGTGGTTGGCACTGGCTTAGGCTTGATCGCTGTCCAACATAAGAAGTTATTGGCAAACGAGCCGAGCGAACTATTCGAATGATTGACGGTCAAGTTGAGCAAGACTGGTGCTTAGATCTTCTAGGATCGCCACAATCCGTGTACACTGCAATACTCTCTGGCCGTGACACTGCCATCGGTAGTCACACTAAAGATGGCTACTGGTTCTTGGCCAGGCGCAAGAAACTTTCTGTGAGCGATGCCGTCTGTGACAATCTCTATCCACTCTATATAATGTTCGCTCTCCATTGGGTGCGCGATTGAACCGATCTGTACTCTTATTCCGCCATCAATTTCTTCTATTACCGGAACATGCTTTTCTTCGCCCTTGTCTTCATGTTTTTCTCGGAGAAGCTCCATTGGCTGACCGCAACAGATCAATTCGCCCCCGCCCTGATGGACGATTTCAACGATATTTCCGCAACTGCCGCACTTATAAATCTGTCTAATCTCTGTCATATCTCAACTCATTTCTAAGAATCGCAATCCCTTGTTTAACAATACAATTATTATATTACCCCTCCGGCAGGCGATTACACTAGAATCTTTGCGTCGTTTAGCATGCACAAGGCATATTTTCGATGCAAAAATACTTGAATTAAATCGACGTTCTCGCCAAGTTTCGTCGAAAGATCCGCTTCGGGCGGCAGGTCCCCCGAGAATGGAGCGGTAATTCTCCGGCTCATTACAACCAGCGATACCAGCAAATAAAAAAGGAAAAACCCGCCAACCGGGTTTTTCAATTACGCTAAGGGCCATGCTTTGCGCTTTCTTGTTAATTATATTATCGTCAGGTTAAGCAAGCGCCTTTAATTAATTCGGTGAATAATGCGGGGCCAGTGAATAATTCGGTGACACCATACTTATTTCGACATCCAGAAATAAGTATGGTGTCACCGAATTATTTAAAATATTCAATTATCAGCTAATTCTCAGAATTATTGATATTATTTGAGTATGAGAATTCTTTTGGTTGAAGATGAGAAGAGAATATCTGATTCTATTAAAAAGGGTCTTGAACAGGAGACCTTCGCGGTTGATACCGCCTTTGATGGCGAGGCAGGTTTTGATCTGGCGATCACCGAGGATTACGACGTTATTATTTTAGATCTAATGCTACCAAAACTTGACGGCCTTGAGGTATGCAGGCGGCTAAGAAAAAATAAAAACCACTCCCCTATTCTCATGCTCACTGCCAAGAGCCAACTGCATGACCGGGTCAATGGACTAAATGCGGGAGCGGACGATTATTTGATCAAACCTTTTGCGTTTACCGAGCTCTTAGCTCGAATAAAGGCGTTGACACGACGGCCCAAGGGTAGCCTTGATGCCCTGCTGGCAGCCGATGGATTAAAGCTAAACACTTTAACATATGAGGTGAGCCGCGAAGGCAAAGAAATCAGGCTTTCAAAAAAAGAGTTCTCGTTGCTCGAATACTTGCTTAGAAACAAGGGCCAAATACTGACAAAAGAACAGATTATTGACCATGTTTGGGATTATGAAGCCGATGTTTTACCGAATACGGTCGAGGTCTATATCGGTTACTTAAGAAACAAGATCGATAAACCCTTTGAAAAGAAAGACCGGCTTATTCTTACGGTCAGGGGCTTTGGCTATAAGGTCGGGGGGCGCAAATAATGTTTCGCTCGGCTCGTATCAGACTCGCAGCCTGGTACCTATTGATAATCATGTTGATCAGCGCGGCCTTTAGCATCGCGATCTACCTCGGGGTCTCTAACGACATCGAAAGGCGTTTTAGCCGGCTTGAAAGCAGAATAATGCGAAGCAATGACGGGCTGAAAATGCCCCGGGGCATGCACCAGATTATGCACGGTCACTTCCTGGAAGCCCGAAACCGAATATTGATGATCTTGATTATTGCCAATGGGTCTATTGTGATCATATCTTCCGGGGCTGGTTATTTTCTGGCCGGAAAAACACTTGAACCTATAGAGGAATCCCTGGAAGAACAAAAGAGATTTGTAGCTGACGCTTCTCATGAACTCAGAACCCCCTTAACTTCATTGAAGACTTCTATCGAGGTGGCTCTGCGCGATAAGAAATTAAATAAGCAAACGGCCAGAGACGTGCTAACTGACAGCCTTAAGGATGTTGATAACCTTGAAATATTGGCCTCAGATCTTCTAATACTCGCGCAATCCGATGCTTCGAATCAGAAAATTAGCTTTGAAACGGTCGATCTAGCGCCAATTGTTGAGCGCGCCCGTAAGAATGTCGAGCCAACCTCAAATAAGAAAAGTACTTCTTTGCAAATTGACGTTGAGCCTTTGGTCATTGAGGCCCAAGCGCAGAGCCTGGAAAAACTTCTCACCATTCTGCTCGACAACGCCCTGAAGTATACGAAGGAAGAGGGTAAAATTATTTTAACAGCAGCAAAAGATGGTGGCTCCGTTGTCTTTAAAATAGATGACGACGGCATCGGGATCGACGAAAAAGACATTAATCACATTTTTGACCGGTTCTATAGGGTTGATCAGTCACGCTCCAAAAATAAAATCGCCGGGTTTGGTTTGGGCCTCTCGATCGCCAAAAGAATTGTTGACACCCATAAAGGATCAATTGATGTCACCAGCACTCTTGGATCCGGCTCGACCTTTACCGTCAAACTCCCAATAGGTGAAAGCTAGAACCCACAAGATATTTTTTCAGTTTTCTCAGTGCTTTCTCAGACTTGTTGGGCAAAGTAGAGGTCAATGCAGTACGCTAATGAGAAAGGAGGTGGCACAATGAAAAGCAAAAAAGTATTGATAGCAGCCTTGGTCGCAACAGCTTTAGCAACAGTGGCTATCTTTGGAGCCGGCCTGGTTGTCGCGCAAACCACTGGCGACTATCCCCCTATCATAAAAAGACTCGCGGAGAAATTTAATCTCGACATCGCTGATGTTGAGAAGGTCTTTGACGAAGAACGCGGAGCCCACCATGAGGAAATGCACGCTCAATGTGTGGAGCGCCTTGATAAGGCCGTAGAAGATGGCAAGCTCACTAAGGCCCAGAGCGCTGAGCTTCAAAAAATCTTGGACAAAAAGAAAGCTGATCACGAGAAGATAAAGGATCTCTCGCCGGAAGAACAAAGAGAAGCCATGAAAGCCCACAAAGCAGAATTGAATAAATGGGCAGAGGACAATGATTTAGATCTAAAGGATGTCCTTGGTCATGAGCCAGGACACAAAAAGGGATGGCGCGGAGGCGGAATGAAACATGGCCCAAGAGGCATGAAGGGAATGGGCGATCATTCTATGTAGCTCGCTAATCTAAATGAACGATCAAACACATAATCTAAAAAACGCTCCTCGAACGCAAGCGGGGAGCGTTTTATTTATGGGAAACTCATTTTTTCAACTTAACAGCCGTTCCAAAAACAAAAAGCTCAGCTGCCCCGCCCATAATCGAAGACGTGGTAAAACGAATACACACAATGCCGTCAGCCCCGAGTTTAGTTGCTTCTGCAATCATTCTGTCGATCGACTGCTCGCGTGATTCACCGAGAAGTTTTGTGTATTCCTCAATCTCTCCGCCGACGACGTTTCGAAGACCAGCCATTATATCTTTCCCCACGTGGCGCGCGCGTATAGTATTTCCCCGAACCAACCCAATCGTTTCCGTTATCTGACTATCTTCGAATCTGTCTTGTGTTGTTAGCTTCAAATCTCGCCCTACCTCTTAACGTCTCTAGAATATCTGTCGCCTTTTGCAGCCTCTAGCCGCTCTTTCAGGACCTTGGCAAATAAGAACCCGACGCCCACTAAAACTATCAGACCGATTGTGCCATAGGGGAAAAGCGGAATCATCTCAATCACTATAGCAACGAGCCAGGCAACAGAAGCAACCAATAAGATTGCATAGCCTACCTTCTCCATTGACGCGCCCTTTTCTTCTTTCACTACCGCTTGTCTAGATATTGTTTCGATCATACCTTAAATGAGCTTGGTCGGTCATCCTCTTAGCCCGGCAACCGTTATGTTATTATATTCGCAGCCAAGAGCGCTTTTTAGATGAGGTCTTTCAATTGAATTTGCCGAATTTTATATGCCCAGGCGCGGCCAGATCGGCCACTACAGCTTTATATTACTTATTGATCCAGCATCCGCAAATCTTTTTGCCGGCCATCAAAGAAACTCGGTTTTTTACCCAAGACTTTGAAAAAGGGCTGCCCTGGTATGAGCAAAAACACTATGCGAATGTCAAAGATGAGATCGCAATTGGGGACATCTCGCCTGTTTATCTAGTTGACGACCGGTGTCCTAAGCGAATACACGACGCCTTGGGGGCAGATATCAAACTCGTCTTTATGCTCAGAAATCCGGTTGAAAGAGCGTATTCACATTTTTGCATGTTGCAAAGTCACAACTTTGAGGACCTACCCTTTGAAGAAGCCATCGCGATCAGTGAAGATGATCGTATCGAGAAATCTCTAAAACACTACCATCATAAATATGGCTTTCAGTATCTGAAGGAAAGCAGCTACTCTCACTGGATTGAAAGTTATCTGAAACACTTTGAGAAAGAACAGATGAAATTTGTGATTTTTGAAGAATTTACCGCTGACACCAAAGCTCATTTACCAGAAATCTTGGAATTCCTTGAAATCAATGGTAGCCACGTTTTTGAATACGATGTCTATAAGAACCCTAAAACCGTTTCGGGCTCATCCAAAATGAACCAAGTCTTCTATGGCAATGCCCTTCTCAAAAAAACCAGGGACTTAATTCAATCAAAGACTAGCTGGAAAACCCAGTCTTTGCTAAAAAAACTAAAGAACAGATTCTTGTCAGAAAAAAATTCAAAAGCCGCGCTAATGAATGAGGCGACGAGCGATCAACTCTACAATTATTTTGAGGACGAAATAAAACGACTGGAACCTCTCATCAACAAAGACCTCGCCCTGTGGAAAAAGACTTAAAGCCTAACCGTCAGCCGAGCCAGCCCACCAGTTACCAATGACCATTGAGATACCAAAGTAGGTCAATATTAGCCCGGTAACCACCTGAATATTTGCAGTGAACCTGGCGTACCAGGACGTCGGCGCAATATCACCAAAGCCAAGCGTCGTCATATTCACTGTACTGAAATATAGCGTTGAAGCTAAAACGCTGAACCTGGCGTCATACTGAAAACTCGATATCTTGGCGAACGGTCGCTCTGCCACCCGTAACATATCACCTGTCGAAACCGGTGATCTTTGCTCATCACGAAGTTGATTGTATTTGTAATCCGGCCAATCCACGCCCGACCACAAACGCGTTTTGATACCTGAAAATGCCCGCGAATCCTGACGCACGACGATCTTGCCGAAAGGATCCGTATATTTTGTCTTTTGCTCGTAGTATTCATATTTTACTCGGGCGTCAACTCGATCACCAAACGCGGACATCGCGTAATATGAGCCGCCAAAGCAAATGATAAGCGAGAAGTAGGAGAATAAGATCAACATAACGTGCCTTCGTTTTTCTTGAGGTTTGAAGATACGATTTAGGGCTAGATAGACTGAGGCTATGGGACTTATCAGCGCGACCAGAAGCGATATTCCTAAGATAAACATCCAGACAAAATCCGCCGGTCTATTAACGGTTCGACCAAATACCTCTACGAAACCAACAGATACAAAGAGGGACAAGAGAGTCCAGAGAATAATCGGTCTGTTTATTTGCCAAAGCGGTTTCAGCGTCTCTCTCCTCTTGTTCGATGCCTATCTCTTCTTATTCCCTTTTCAGCTGAATACGATTTTGCGCCCTAGAAACTGCTATGCTAGGGCTGTCCAAATTATTTTAAAAGACAATATCTAGCTGATTAGAACGGGGGTCCAGGTGAAGATAGTCGAAGTCGTAGATATTAAGAAGACATTTGACAACAAAATGGCGGTTGATGGAGTTTCTTTTGAAGTTAAAAAGGGTGAGATATTCGGCCTGCTGGGGCCAAATGGAGCTGGTAAGTCCACATTGACCGGAATTCTTTCTTGTCTCCTCGCCCCCACATCAGGTGACGCCTCGATAGACAATAAGAGCGTAGTAGGCAACCCCATGGGGGTCAAAAAAATACTTGGTGTCATACCTCAGGATATTGCTCTATACCCCACACTTACAGCGAGGGAAAATCTTTACTTCTGGGGACGCATGTACGATCTTTCGGCCGTTGAAGCACGCGCGCGAGCCGAGGATTTGCTGAAAATGGTTGGATTAACTGATCGCGCTGATGAACTTATCGATACTTATTCCGGAGGAATGAAACGGCGCATAAATATCGCGGCCGGGCTTCTACATCGCCCTAAAGTACTTCTAATGGATGAACCAACAGTCGGTATAGACCCTCAATCCCGTAATCATATTCTCGAGACCGTGAAAACTCTCAACAACCAGGGCCTGACAGTTATTTATACCAGCCATTATATGGAGGAAGTCGAATTTCTATGTGACCGCATTGCCATAATGGATCAGGGCAAAATAATCGCTCAGGGCACTCAAGACGAACTGCGCCAAGTTGTCGGTAGCGATGATGTCATCCGAATCAATGTTGTCGGCGCAACTGAGGACACAGTCGCGGAACTTACACAAATTCCATTGGTTTCCAAAGCTTCTTTAAAAGAAAATGAAATTGACGTCTTAAGTAAAAAAGGCCGGTCTGTCCTGGCCGATGTTGTCGCCAAACTCAACGAGCGCGAGGTCAAGATTAATTCGGTGGAAATTCAAGAACCGGATCTGGAAGTTGTTTTCCTTCATCTAACCGGCAAGAACCTAAGGGACTGACCATTGAAACTTCTGCTTATAGCTCTAAAAGACACAATGGTTACCATACGCGACCGCGAAGCTCTCCTAATCCTGCTAGCGATGCCATTTATCATCATTACAATTCTTGGTCTTGCCCTGGGGGATAGTTTCGGTGGCGACCCCGGACTAGAAAAATACGATATCGGTGTGATCGATAAAGACAAGGGTGAGATAAGTGAGCTCTTTGTTGAAGATACACTGAAATCAGACGAGCTCGCGAAGTTGATAACTGTTAAGAAAATGAGTACTGCGCGGGCCACGAGGCTAATACAGCGTGGAGAGCTAGCGGCGGCGGTCGTTAT
>JAUWRD010000065.1 GCA_030610765.1 Actinomycetes bacterium | reverse complement strand
CCTCCTGTCCCCCTAGAAATAAGAGGTCAAGCCCGACTAGCATTTGCATGTAGGCTATCGGGGCTGTGTTCAGCTGAGACGAGAACGTTTTTGCTACCGACATCGACCTCTCCTCTAAACTCGGATCCCCCGTTAATCGCCCCAACCTCACTAAGTTCATTAAAGCGACTGAATTCCCGCTTGGTATCGCTCCATCGTAAGGATTCTTTCGGTGTGAAAGAAAAGGTTCTTTCTTGTCCACACTGTCGAAATATCCTCCTTTATCTTTATCCCAAAAAAGCTCCGTTTGCGAGGCGTTGATCTCTACCGCCAACGCCAGCCATCGCGGTTCGAAGTCGGCCTGGTAGAGCTCAATTAGACCCCAAACAAAAAAGGCATAGTCGTCAAGAAAACCGCCTATTCCACCTTGACCGCCGGCATAACGATGAAGAAGACCCCCGTTGCCATCGCTAAGTTTGCTCATAATAAAATCAGCCGCCGACCGAGCGGCCGCCAGGTAACGATCGTCCCCCAAAATCCGAGCGCCTTTGGCGAGCGCCGCGATCATCAAGCCATTCCAATCGGTCAAGATCTTCTCGTCCCGATGCGGCCTAAGTCGACCATCTCGGGCCTTTAAAAGAACGCCTCTAATCTCCTCAACGCGGTTGTCGACCTTTTTATCCTCTCCAGGCAAAGCGGAGAGCTGCAATCCCGTGGGAATGTCGCCAGCCCCGATATTGAAGATTCGCCGGGCAAAGTCAGCGTCTGCCGGCCCCAACGCGTCTTCTAGCTCTGGCAGTGACCAACGATAGTACTTACCTTCCTCGCCTTCCGAATCGGCGTCTTCAGCCGAATAAAATCCACCCTCCGGCGAAGTTAAATCTCTCAGTACATACGTAAAAGTCTTACGAGCAGTCTCACCAAAGAGTTGCCTGTCTGTCGCTTGATAGGCTTCCGTATAAGCCATGGCCAGCATAGCTTGGTCATAAAGCATCTTTTCGTAATGCGGTACCGACCAGGAGGGATCAGTTGAATACCGGTGAAAGCCAAACCCGAGATGATCAAAAAGGCCTTTTTGTCGCATGGCTTCGAGCGTCTTCTCAACCATGGATAGCGTCTCAGCGCTGCCCGTGCGCCGCCAATACCTAAGCAGGAAGATAAGATTTTGCGCGGTGGGAAACTTAGGCGCGCCCCCAAAACCACCGTTTTCTGAATCAAAATTCTGAGACAACTGCCCCCATCCTTTTTGAAGAATAGAAGAATCGATCGGTTCGTCTTTAGCAGCCCCTGCCCCCGCACTTAATAACTCCATTAACTTCGCCGCGGGCTCGTCTATCTTTGCCCTGTCTTTTTCCCAAACTTCCGCCACCCCTGTCAATAACTTAGTCAATCCCATCAAGCCCATCCGGTCAGACTTAGGCAAGTAAGTCGCGGCAAAAAACGGTTTCTTCTCCGGCGTCATGATGATAGTCAACGGCCAACCACCCCGGCTTGACAACGCTTGGGCGGCCGCCATATAAAAACTATCAATATCGGGGCGCTCTTCGCGGTCAACTTTAATACTTATATAGTTGTCATTGAGAATCGCCGCCACTTCAACGTCGGTAAATGACTCGCGGGCCATCACGTGACACCAATGACAAGTTGAATAACCAATCGATAGAAAAATAGGTTTGTCTTCCGCCGCAGCTTTGATGAAGGCATCGTCGCCCCAGGCATACCAGTCAATTGGATTGTCTGCGTGTTGAGCTAAGTAAGGACTTTTCTCTTCACCTAAACGATTGACCATGTCTCATCCCTCAATTCGAACCTGAACTTATGTAAAACTTATCCTGCCCTTATTGTAAGTGATATTATCAACGACAGCGTCAAAGTGAATATTCTGAGGTGCATTGTGAAGATCCGGCCGCCGGTTGTGGCGCTAACATATTTATTGATTGCTTTTCTTCTCGACAGAATCATCCCTGATCCAAGAATAATCGACGAAAACTACCGTTTAGTCGGGGTGTTTTTTTTCATGATCGGTTTGGCCCTTAGCGTCTGGGCTATACTGACTTTTCGAAAGATGGATACCACGCATGAGCCTTTTGGCCAGCCAACAGCCCTCGCTATTGGCGGCCCTTATCGATTTACCCGCAACCCCATGTATGTCGGCGTGGCCCTCTCCCTACTTGGCGTGGCTGTTTATTCGGGCAGAGCTTTATTTTTTCTAGTACCGCTGGCCTTTATCCTCACGATTAACACTTCTCATATCCCGCGAGAAGAGAAACTCCTCACAAATATATTCGGACCCGCCTATGATGAGTTTAAGCAGCGGGTTCGCCGCTGGCTCTAATGCTTTCCCTTACTTCCAACCAACGTCCCTGACTTCCCTAATCTATCAAAGTGAACTGCGTTTTGGGCGCTCCACAAATTGGACAAACATCGGGCGCCTCGTTTTCAACGGTATTGCCGCAAATTTCACAGACGTAGTAGTCGGCACCGGTGCTCTCCTTGTCAGCAAGAGCTTTTTTGTAGAGATCGGCGTGGATTTTTTCAACCTCGTTAGCAATCGTAAAGGACCTTACGGCCTGCTTATTGTCTTCTGATTGTGCCTCATCGATAAAGCCAGGGTACATAGATGTATGCTCAAATGTCTCTCCCTCGATGGCAGCCTTCAGGTTCTCATCAGTAGTGCGAATCTCGCCTAGAACCCGAAGATGGTTAAGCGCGTGCACGGTTTCCGCGGCCGCGGCCGCGCGGAAGAGCTTTGCCACTCCAGCGTATCCATCTTTGTCTGCTTGGCGCGCAAACGCCGTATATTTCCGATTGGCCTGCGATTCTCCCGCGAAAGCTGATTCCAAATTATCTTTTGTACTCATTTAACCTCCATTTAACATTGACTTTTTTGCTTGTTAATTACTTTATCGCTTACACCTTTGTTTTGGCAAACACATATTTCGTGGAAGCCTCTACCGCCCTCCAATTGCCGCCCGCCCGCGGGCCCCAAAGCTTACGACTACTAAAACAACGGCGCCGACTAAAAGACCAAAAGCGGCATCAAGGAGTACCGGCGCGATAGTTTCCAGGCTCCGGCCCACTATTGGGAACAGGGCAACATTGTGCTCAAGCGCGTGAATTATCTCCTCGGCCCGGGGAAGCCCGTGAACAAGAATGCCGCCGCCGACCATAAACATCGCCGCCGTTCCGGCGATCGAGAGACCTTTCATGAAATAAGGGGCGGTGAGCAAAACATGCTTGCCCAAGCCACGCTTTAGCTTCTCAAGCGAGCCAGTGCCGGACTTACGACTGAGGTAGAGGCCCCAATCATCGAGTTTAACAATACCTGCCACCAAGCCATAAACGCCCACAGTCATTAGCATGGCTATACCTAAGAGCACCGCGACCTGGGTTCCAAATGGAGCGGTCGTCACTATTCCCAGCGTAATAACAATTATCTCAGCCGACAGGATAAAATCAGTACGAATAGCTCCCCCGATTTTGTCCTTTTCGACAGAGACCATTTCTACTTTGTCATCGGCGAGAGCCTCTGCTGTTTTTAGATGATTGGCTTCATCATCACTTTTGCTGTGAATTAGTTTATGCGCCAACTTTTCGAAACCTTCATGGCAGAGGTAGGCGCCACCGAGCATTAAAAGCGGCGTAACCATCCATGGCAAAAGAGCGCTAATCAAAAGCGCCGCCGGTATCAAAATCAGCTTGTTTTTGATCGACCCGGCAGCGACCGCCAACACAACTGGTAGTTCACGATCAGGTCTAACACCTACGACTTGCTGAGCGTTGAGAGCAAGATCATCTCCGAGAACACCCACCGTTTTTTTGGTCGCAACCTTCGTCATTGTCGCCACATCATCTAAGATGCTCGCGATATCATCTATTAGCGCTAAAAGGCTCGTTCCAGCCACTTCTATCCTCTCTACCGGCTAGGAGTTTGGTTGAGGTTATCAATGATAGAGGTTATCAATCCAAGCGATGAAAAACAAATGGGGTCAGGTCTTTAATCTTGACATTTTTCACAATCTTTGAGATAAATCACTTATGGCCAGATCGCTTAGAATTCAATACGCTGGTGCTCTCTATCACATAATCTCGAGAGGAAACGGGCAAGCGCCAATATTTGCCGATGATACAGATAAAGAAGCTTTTCTTGATCTGTTGACACGAGTAAACAAAAAGTACAACCTAATCTGCCACGCCTATTGTCTTATGAACAACCACTATCACCTAGTCATTGAAACTCCTGACGGCAATTTATCAGCCGCTATGCGCCAGCTAAACGGTGTATATACTGGAACCTTTAACAGGCGCCACCAAAGGTCAGGTCATGTTTTTCAAGGACGCTACAAAGCGATTCTAGTGCAAAAAGAGAGCTATCTTTTAGAAGTCATAAGGTATGTCGCGCTTAATCCGATAAGAGCGAAAATCGCAAAGCTGCCGCGTGACTATGCTTGGAGCAGTTATACCGCCACTGTCGGCCTCGCCAATGCTCATCCATGCCTCTTTGTCGATTGGGTCTTGGCTCAGTTTGATGAACGGAAGAAATCAGCCCAAGAAAGATACTCACGGTTTGTCAGCGAGGGACTCGATAAAACCCTAACGCTCCCCAGCCATCCGCTGATTTGCGGAGATATCAGTTTTGCACGAAAGATCGGCGATCTTGTTAAAGAGCCTGATCTTTTAAAGGAAATACCGAAAGCTCAAAGATATGTCGACCGACCTAGCGTTGAAACACTTTTTAGCCTGGCCAAGGATCGAAAAGAAAGAAATCAAATAATCAAGAAAGCTATCTACAAATGGGGACATAGCCAAAAAGAAATAGCTGATCACCTGAACCTCCACTACTCGACAATAAGTCGGCTCGTCAACGGTAAGTGACAAGTAATAATGTCAAGATTAAAGACCTGACCCCATTATTAAATCCATGAGCTGAATGACAACCATCAACGGGTCAAGTCTTCAGCTTTGACATTTGTCGCGGCCTTTGTGATAGATTTACTCATGGTTTGACACAGCGACGAATCGGGGATTCCAAGATATGACCACTCAAAATAGTTGGAAAGACTTTAAAAAACCAAGTGAAGTGGAGCTAAGAGACCGCCTTAAGCCCAAAGAATACTCGGTAACTCAAGAAGACGGTACCGAGCCCGCTTTTGAAAACGACTACTGGGATAATAGAAGTGACGGTATTTATGTCGATATCGTCTCAGGGGAACCTCTTTTTAGCTCAAAAGATAAATACGACTCAGGCACGGGTTGGCCAAGCTTTACCAAGCCATTAAGCAACGAGCAGATAGTTGCCAAAAAAGAAAAAGGGCTTTTGGCCCGAACGGAAGTCAGGAGCCAACAAGCTGATTCCCATCTCGGACATGTCTTCACCGATGGACCGGCTCCGACCGGTCAAAGATATTGCATGAACTCAGCGTCGCTCAGATTTATCCCCAAAGAAGATCTTGAAACAGAAGGCTACGGGGCATACAAAGAATTGTTTTCGAACTGAAAAATGCTGCTTACCTAGCTATCAATCTCCAGCGGTTCGGAACCCGATTGCGCTAATCCCTCTAAGTGTTCGCTGTCATTTACGATATGTGGTTGACCTTGTCCATCTTGGTCGATGTCTAAAATTGTCACAGATCCGTTGCCGATGCGCCAATCCGTTGCCAGCGGATCATCATGGCCCAAGAGCCAACCAAGAAGAATGTTGATAACCCCATAGTGGGTAACGATAAGGACCGTCTCTCCCGCGTGGAGCCTGCGTTTCTCTTCAAAAAAATGAATTATTCGCTTCTGAAACTCGACTCGCGATTCTCCCTTTTCAGGAACAAAGGTAGCGAAGTCAGCTTTCTCTCCCTCCATTTTCTCAAGCAAATCAACAATGGGGCGACCCTCAAAAACTCCAAAATCTTGCTCGCGCAGCCGGATATCTTCTGTGCGAACTAAAGCGGGGAGCCGTGAAGCTATTATCTTTGCGGTAACGCGAGCTCGGTCTAGGTCACTCGTATATATCGCGTCTACCTTAGTATCTTTAAGCCGCAAGCTGACTGATTCAGCCTGAGATCGACCGGTCAAAGAGAGGCGGCCGTGAGTTTGCCCCTGAACGGTATTAGACGCGTTATCTTCTGTTTCACCATGTCTGACTAATATCAATCTCATCGTAATTTGGCCATTATACTCTGTTTTCTAGATTTCGTACGGGCTGGTTTCTTAGAAATATCGGACTTATATGAGCAAATGTCTTTTATTTCTCAAAGGGCTTGGTAGAATTGGGTGTTGTAGGTGAAAGCAATGTCGAAGATTGAAAAAAGGATAACCATACGCAACCTGCTCTGTTTGCTGGCGCTGATTGTGCCGATTATTTCGTTTTCCCTGACCTCGACTGCCGGAGCTTCCCAAAAACCAAGACTAGCTTATCTTCTTTCAAACACTGAGAACTTACAAAAACTGCAAACTGACCTTAATCTTACGGACAGTCAAAAAGACGCGATTGAATCTATTGTCAAAGAAGAGGCAGGCGGCCTGAGAGAGCTTGATAAAGACGCGAACGCCATCGTCGGCGCTAAGAGTCAGAGCCTGACCGAGAAAAGAAACCAAATAAATGCGATGGGCTTCAACCGTCAGGTGGAAACCTTGGAATCGGAAGCTTTAACGCAAATAAAATATCATCTTCAAAACCAGACTGCTGAGTTTGATAAATGGATTGACGAACAATGGGCAAAAGAAGTGGCCGAGCATGGACTGGCAGCATTTAAAGCCTCCAGCTCGAGCCTCTCATATAGAGTTTTCGCGACTCAGTATCACCCTAATCCACCCTCAACTTATGAAGTCGCGCTACCAGACAAATACATTAAATTTGCCAACCTTGGTTGGGAACATAGGTCCGGCTACGAAAGAAACGACTACACAGTTGACCTGAGCTTTAGCGGCAAGAGTGTCTCGCGCGTGAAAATACTTGACGTCGGGCCTTGGAATCAGGACGACAACTATTGGAATGGCGCGGGCGCCCAACCAAGACCCAGACGGCTCTTTGCTGGTTTGCCCCAAGGGATGCCGGAGTCTCAGGCCGCTTTTTTTAATGATTACAATGGGGGCAAGGACCAGTTCGGACGCACAGTTTTAAATCCCGCAGGTATTGACCTCGCTCCGAATGTCGCGTCGGATCTTGGTATAGGTTATCTGCAAAATCAGTGGATAGATGTTTCATACGACAGAGCAGCCGGTATTCAAGATCTGGTCACAACCGTAATCACACCATTTCTCTCAACAGATATCTCTAAGTCGACAAAGTTCAAAGTTAAGTGGTCGGCAACGGCTATGAATTCACCCATATCTTCGTATGATGTCCAGTACAAAATGGCCGGGGGTAGCTGGAAAAATTGGAGGATGAATACGACCGCTAGGTCGGCAAATTTTGTCGGGCGGGCCGGCAGAGTCTATTACTTTAGAGCCCGGGCTCGAAATCAAGCGGGCAAGCTCGGTCAATACTCCAGGGCCAAAAGAACAATTGTGCCCTACGACGGCAACAAGCTAATCCTACGAAAAACCGGTTTCACAAATACCTTGAGGAACCCGAGCTCACGTTTCTATCAGAACTCAATTCGATATTCGACTAGGGCAGGCGAGCAAATAGTCTACCAGTTTGTCGGTAAACGTCTGTATCTCGTATCCACAAAAGCCCAAAGGCGCTCCAAAGCCAAAATCTTTGTGGACGCACACTATATAAAGACTATCGACACTTACTCGCGAAAAAGCCTCTACCGCCAGGTGGTCTTTAAGAAAGCCTGGGCCAAGCGCGGTACGCATACATTGCGAATAGTGAATATCGGCAACAAAAGGCAGTTTGATATCGACGGCCTTGGAGTTGTAAGATAGAGGCTCGGGCTTGGCCATTTCGACATATCTTGCCGGATAAAGAGCGTTCAATGTCACGCAATAGACGGTTTCTGATATGGGCCATCGCCTTTGCCCTAGCGCTCATTATGGTCTCAGGTTGTAGCAACTCTGACGACCAAAACAACATAACTCCGGTCAGCGATCAGACAATCAAGATAAGTGGACAAGTCACAGATGCCCTCGGCGAACCGGTTTCTAAAATCGCGGTTTATTTGCATGAAAGCAAAGGCAGTACAGATAAGGGCAAGAAAATAGATACCTCTGACAAAACAGGAAGTTTTTCCCTCATCCTGCCCCGAGACGGTGATTATTCGGTCTCGGCCGCCTCTAAAGGCGCGGCGGCTGAAGCCATCTTTTCCGTCAAGAACAACGCCATGCAAAGTAGCGCCGGAAGACCGCTCAAGACCCTCGAGATCAATCTACCCTTCTACTCGCAAAAACCAGACGCCCTTCCCCCTAATGATGAAGGGGATGTCAAAACTGACAAAGATGGGTTGCTGATTATCGACAATATCCTTGAAATCGTCTGGCAAAAGAATGTTTCAGCAGCTGAACAGAAGAGGGTCATCGTGAATGTCGGGGGATTGAAAATACGAGGTGATATAGCGGAACTAAACATCACGGAAGTTGAGGTTATACGAGGCGATATAGACAAAAAGGCGACCGAGCTTGAGCGAAGCCCCCTGATTAAGGCGGCTGTTAAAGACTACGTTATAGAAACCCAGTATGTTCCGAGCGATAGCGACTATAAAAACAAATGGAAGAGTTGGTGGCTTAGAAAACTCGAAGCGGAGCAGGTTTGGGAGATTATCAAGCGGAAAAAACCGCCTGTCGCCGGGGTCGTTGTCACAGATAGCGGTTTCCAGGAGACACATCCTGATTTAAGAAAAATATTTCACACGCGCCTGCGCCGCAACTATACGGCTGATCCATTCACTGACAATGCAGCGCACGGCAATCATGTCAGCGGCATTATTTCGATGCAGGCAAACAATTTGGGTTCCGTCGGGATATCGCCGCGCACTCGCATAATCCCGATGAAAGTAAAATCATTCCGCGATATCGCCCAGGCAATTGTGCTCGCGTCAAAAATACGTAAGCTCTCTGCCATTTCAATCAGCTATGGCTTTAAGTGGAAAAGGGTCGACAAGTGGCGTCATAATAACGGCCTGCCACCGGTGACCCAGGCAAAGCGGCAGGAGAAATCCGATGACACCGATGCCTTCCTGATGCCTGCTGTGACTCTAGCGTACAACAAGGGAATCGCCGTGGTTCACTCAGCCGGAAACGACCGCTTACCGGCGTCATCCAACAGCATGAACAATAGCAGCAAAGTAATCACAGTGGGCGCGACCAAGCTCACTGACTCGTTGGCTGGTTTCTCAAATTATGGCTCGCTCGTAACCATTG
>JAUWRD010000167.1 GCA_030610765.1 Actinomycetes bacterium | reverse complement strand
TATCGCAAAGGCACCACAGTGTGATAAAGAGATGCCTAGCCGAAGAAGAGCGGATCTAATGTGCCCGAGAAATTGACCCTGATGTTTGCTAGAAAAGTTCGAAGATCATCCCCTAAGCTCCACGGGCAATGCGCTGCTTCCCAAGACTGTTTTGGTCATCTAGCCCCTCGAGCTACCTAGCAGCTACTAAAGGTTATTTGATCTTTGAATGGAGTTGGAGTTACACCGAGTTGCTCTGAAATGACCCCTACGTCCATTCCCGTTTCTTTAGCAAAGCGGCAAGCATAAAGTGTCCGGCCTCGGCAATCAACCGATTCTTGGTCGCGCCGAGGAGTCTAGCCTTCACGAAAGATATCAGTCCCAGAAGAACAGGCAGCGATTGTTTGCCCGCCCCTATTGGGTATAAGTTTATGAAAGTCGTAGGAGGTGATAAGAAATGAACTCAACAGTCCTCAGCTGTGGAGCAGCTGAATGTGCTTTCAACATGGGTGATGAATGCCACGCGTCGTCGATTTCGGTTGGATCTGAGCATGCGGCTTGCGATACTTTTTCACTTTCGGGTATTCAAGAGGAAAATGCCAATCCTGAAGTGGCGTCTTGCCAAATCTCTGATTGTCAGTTTAATACCGACAGAACATGCGGGGCATCCGGCATTACAGTTTCTACACATGAACGACATGCCGATTGCGCGACATTTTCGACTGTGTAGTAGACGTCCCCGCGATTGTTTTAGCATCCTGTGGCTGCTACGGCTCTTAGGCATCGGGACAATCTCGTTCGATGAAAAGCCTCAGCTTAGAGCTGCCCGATTTCGCGTCTAGAAAAGTTCGAAGATCGTCCCCTAAGCTCCACCAGAACTCACGTAAGCGGCAAACACTCGCGCTCCTTGCATCTTGGCTCACAAGATATCTGCCGGGAACAGTAATAATTTCGTACCAACCAGAAAAAGAAATGCCGCTACGACCAAGCGAAATTGCTCCTGTGGTATTTTGTCCACGATTAGTTTTGCAAGATACGCTCCCAGAAAAGAAGCTGGCATGAACAGCAATATGCCCCACAGAAGCACGTCGTCCAAGCGAACGCCGCTGGCAATATAGGTTGTAAGCCTGGCTGAGTCTATAGTAAAAGCGATTGCTCCTGCGGTCGCTATATAGACTGCTTTTGGTAAGTCAAACACTGTCAAGAAAACGCTTCGTATGGCGCCACCCATGCCGAATATCCCTGCAAAAAATCCAGAAAGAGCACCACCTAACATTGCCGTCAGATGGCTTTGCGGAAGTTTGAAGGAGGGCCGAAAAAACAAAAAGATGACGTAAACGATTAAGAATACGCCGAGAATTTGAGAAAGCAAAGCGTTGGAAACTGAAAAGATCATGCGCGCGCCTATGTATGCGGCGATAATTCCGGGAATACCAAAAGTCAAAATCAGCTTCCACCGAATTCCTTCTCGAAACAAGAGCAGTTTCCAGATATCGCCGAACCAATGAATGATACCAACGAGCAGAAGCGTCTGCGGCAGCGGCAGAAACAACAATAGAACTGGCACCATAATTGTTGAGGTGCCGAATCCCGAAAGCGTGCCCACGCTGCCAGCAAGAATCGTGAGCAGCCCAATGTAAATTATGTCCATGAAAGACATTGAGGTCTAGTTCATTTCCTTAAATGGCGTTTCGCCAACCTCACCCATAGCTTAGCGTTCTTTGAGAAAATCTCGAACAAATCATTCGAGCGGACGCTAAAAACGCGCGCGGCTGAATTCAGACGTTGCGAGAATACAGGCTTGATAGTTACTGATCACCCAGGTTCGAAGATCGACCCCTAAGCTCCACAAATCCTCTCAGAACTAAAACATAGGACCACTAGGGTTAATGTCGTTCGAGATCAGGGGAAAGTATGACTATCGATGAGAATCCCTCGTTCACAGTGGCTTGTCCTGACGGCTTCCACCTTGACCTTGATGGCCTTAACGGTGCTGTCATCTATTTTAAATCTGCTCCGCGAGGACTTGGGTCTGACCGCCTCACATGGCGGTTTTCTGGTTACTGTCTATGCGGGGTTTGTCGTGCTGGCCAGCCCCTTTGTCGGCATTGCTATTGATAGGCGGGGTCCAAAAGCCCTTCTTGTGACCGGTTTGCTGATCTACGGTCTGTCCGGGAGCGCTGGGATATTCATAGACTCGTATCTTCCGCTCGTTGCCAGCCGCGCGGTCCTCGGAATCGCAGTGGCCGCGATTTTCTCCGCGGTATCTGTAATTATCAGCCAAAGCTACCACGGGAAAGACCTCCAGCAAATGATGGGGTTTCGGGTGAGCATCAACGATTTCGCCGCCGTCATCTGGCCGATCCTCGGAGGTTGGCTGGGCGCTCTTTCTTGGCACGCGCCCTTCGCCCTCTACCTGGTCGGCATACCGCTGGGTCTGGCGACACTAAAATGGGTTCCCAAGTCCCCAGTCCAAACCAGGTCCGACGGGGCGAGCAAAAAGGTCAAGTTCAGGACGATCGTCTCCCAGCAGCCGGTCCTGATCGCCGACTATGCTTTAGTGTTTATGGGCTCATTTGTTCTCAGTACGGTGGCCGTGTATCTGCCGCCACTATTGGAGCATCTAGGTGTGTCCGATACCTTTACAATTGGACTTTATGTGTCGGCGTTCACCCTGTCTATTGCCGTCATCTCTCTTCTGTATGGGCGGATCAAGAC
>JAUWRD010000101.1 GCA_030610765.1 Actinomycetes bacterium | reverse complement strand
CCAAGATTTGTTAAGGCCTTGTAGGCAACGCCTTCTTCCTCGCGTATCAGACCCAATAGTAGATGTTCTGTGCCGATATAATTCTGGTTGAGCATACGCGCTTCTTCTTGAGCGTACACAACAACCCGGCGCGCTTTTTCGGTAAATCGCTCAAACACTTCGATTCCCTTCTCTCATGCACTGTTAAGTGTATTTTACCACTTGAAACCGGATTTAAAAATACTTAACTTCCAAAACTTGGCGCTAACTTGACTGGTCTTTAGAACAGGTAGAACCTTATGCGTTCGCTTTGATCAAGTAGTTTTGACCCCTGGCAAAAACCTTTTTTGTTTTGTCTTCTACTACTTTTTATGTGATTTTCGGGGCGTGCTCAAACTTTTTTTCTTCTAAGTTGCGGAAAAAAAAGTACATCTCGTATCGAAGCAGAATTAGTTAATATCATGACCAGGCGATCAATGCCGATGCCCAAACCGCCGGTTGGGGGCATTCCGATTTCCAGCGCTTTTAAGAACTCCTCGTCTAGCCATTGAGCCTCCTCGTCGCCGCTCTTCCTTAAACTCGCCTGGGCTTCGAGTCGCCTCCTTTGCTCAAGCGGGTCTGTCAGTTCGGTAAAAGCGTTGGCCACTTCACGCCCGCATATAATCAACTCAAACCGCTCAACCATGTTGGGGTTTTCGGGATGCTCGCGCGCCAAAGGCGTAATCTCAAGCGGATAATCAGTTATAAAAGTGGGCTGAACCAGATTTGGCTCCACTAGTTTTTCGAATATCCCTGTTAGAATTTTTCCTTTTCCGTCAGTTTCGGCAACTTTGACGCTCTTATCTTCCGCCACCGACTTTAGCTCGGCCAAAGTCATGTCAAAAGAGAGCTTGAGGCCAGCCAGTTCCTCTAATGACTCAAGCATCGTCATTTTTCGCCATGGTTGGCTCCAGTCGAGCTCAACGCCTTGATATTCAAACTTATCGGGGAGCCCTATTGTTTTAGATATATCTTTTATAAGATTCTCGGTTAAGGCCATCATGTCGAGGTAGTCAGCGTATGCTTCGTAAACCTCGAGCATCGTAAATTCAGGGTTGTGCTTAACTGAGATTCCTTCGTTTCGAAAATTGCGGTTTACCTCATAAATCTTTTCGTAACCCCCGACAATGAGTCTCTTAAGATAAAGTTCGGGCGCCACTCGCATATATAGACTCATATCAAGAGCATTATGGTGAGTTATGAAAGGTCGCGCAGTGGCTCCACCTGGTATGGGCTGAAGCATCGGTGTCTCGACTTCTAAAAAATCACGTGTGTCTAAAAAGTCACGAACGGCTCTAACTATCTTTATGCGCTGATCAAATACCTTTTTTACATCGGGGTTAACTATAAGGTCAACATGGCGCTCCCGGTATCTGATTTCCACGTCTTTTAAGCCGTGCCACTTCTCAGGTAATGGACGTATTGATTTGGTGAGCAGCTCATAATTGCTGACGTCTATTGACAGTTCACCGCGACGCGTTCGAAAAACAACGCCTTGAACACCAACGATATCTCCGACGTCGAGAGCGAGAAATTCATCATAAAGCGAGCCAAGTTTGTCTATTGAGAGATAGAGCTGAATAGTCCCGGAGGCATCCTCAACTACTATGAAGCTAGCTTTGCCGTGTCGCCGAATCGCTCTTATCCTACCGGAGACCGAAACCTTAGTCTCGCTATGCTCCCCGGATTCGAGATCACTATGCACTTCTACGATCGCGGCTGTTAGATGCGTTCTTTTAAATCTCGCTTTATAGGGTTGAGCGCCCTTATCTTTCAGCTCGCGAACTCGCTCTTTTCGACGCGCGAGTTCATTAGGTGTGTCAGGCTCCAAATTAGACTCTATTTGTTTATCTCAAGAATCTGATATTCGACAAATCCAGAGGGAACTGCGACTTTTACTATCTGCCCGCACCTTTTGCCCAATATTCCCCTGCCAACAGGAGATTCGTTGGAAATCTTTTGATTCTCAGGGTCAGCTTCAACCGAACCGACAAGACGATAAATCGCTTTTTCGTTCTCGTCTATGTCAAGCAAAGTGACACAACAACCAACGCAAACTTTGTCGGTCGAAACTTTTTCACTGTCGATTAGAGACGCTTTTGAAAGCGTTTCATTTATCTGCATAATGCGTCCCTCAACAAATGCTTGCTCATTCTTCGCGTCATCGTACTCAGAATTATCTGAAATATCGCCAAACTCAATGGCCGTTTTAATGCGTGCCGCAACTTCTCGTCTCCTGACGCTTGTTAGGTGTTCGAGTTCCTTTGTAAGTTTTCCGTAGCCCTCAGGGGTGATAACAACATCTCTCATTATGACTCCTTGACTCTTAGCCTTAAACAGTAAGCACCACCTAACCGGTAGTGCTTTCTTGCGCAAATTTGTGTGGCTATTATAGGCAAATCAGCTTGGTTTGTCAAAGAGCTCACAAAGCGGGGGTACGCTCCCTGCTTTGTGAGCTCTTTGACAGGGTAATTCGGGGACATGTTCTTAATTCGGTTTTCAGAATTAAGTACGTGTCCCCGTAATTAATACGAATTACCGTAATTACAATAATTAAGTATTGTGTCCCCGAATTACTACATCTTGGCTAAAGATCAAGCGGTATGGTAAATTTTCGGTATGAAAGAAATTGTCAGCGTAAGCTTAGGCTCCTCAAAGCGAGACCATTCTGTAGAAATCGAGTTATTGGGCGAGCAATTCCAGGTCAGCAGGCGTGGCACTGACGGTGACTTTGAGAAAGCCAAGGCTCTTCTAACCTCGCTCGATGGCACAATCGACGCGATCGGCCTTGGAGGAATAGACATCTATCTGTATTCAGGTACTCGCCGATACGAACTGCAAGACGGGGTGAAACTACGAGATACTGTGAAAACAACCCCCATAGTCGATGGTAGCGGACTTAAAAACACATTAGAGCCCGAAGCTGTCCGCTTTCTAGGTAAAGACCCTCGGTTTGAACTATCAAAGAAGACCGTGCTCATGGTCAGCGCGGTTGACCGATACGGCATGGCCAAGGCATTTTCCGAGGCCGGCTCAAAGACAATTTTTGGCGATTTAATATTTGCTTTAGGGGTGAAAGTGCCCGTTTATACTCTAGACAAGCTAGCGAGTTTAGCCGACGAACTCTTGCCGAAATTTATAAAAGCGCCATTCGATACGCTTTACCCGATCGGCGCCGAGCAAGACGCCGAACCTGATCCAAAATTCTCGGAATTTTATGAAGCCGCCGACATTATCGCCGGAGACTTTCATTATATCCGTCGGTATATGCCGCCTGATCTTAAAGGCAAAACCATCATGACCAATACCGTAACAAAAAACGATGTCGAGCAACTAACGCAGCGTGGTGTATCTTTCCTGGTAACAACAACACCTGTATATAATGGGCGTTCGTTCGGAACAAATGTGCTTGAGGCGATTTTCTTAGTCTTGATTGGCAAGCCTTGGGCTGATATTACTTCAGATGACTACCATGATCTGCTAACCCGTTTAGACTATCAACCGACAATAAGAAAGCTAACTTAAGAATAACGTGGTGTTCAAGTGACTGATACTAGAGATCAAATATACAAAGCATATGTTGATTTTGTTAATCCCGGTCTGGCCCGTCTATTAAAGATAGCGCGCGCCGATACGGTCGAGGTGAGCGCCAGCGGCTCGATCATCACCGATGACTCGGGGAAAGAATATATCGATTGCGCGGGGGGCTACGGAGTTTTCTCGCTCGGCCACCGTCACCCGGAAGTAGTCTCAGCAGTTAAGGATCAGCTCGACCGGATGCCACTGGCCTCAAAGCTTTTTCTAAATAAACCCATGGCTGACTTGTCAGCGCTTCTCGCGAAAATCACACCCGGCGCTTTGCAGTATAGTTTCTTTGTCAATTCCGGAGCTGAAGCGGTTGAGAACGCAATTAAGCTAGCACGATTGACCACGGGGAAAACACGGGTAATTTCAACCCATGGAGCATTTCACGGCAAAACCTTTGGGGCCCTCTCGGCCAGTGGAAGAGACGTTTTTCGCGAACCCTTCAAACCTTTGGTGCCCTCTTTCGACCACGTACCTTTCGGGGACCTTGATGCCTTAAGTGAAGCAATTACAGACGATACCGCAGCTTTAATTATAGAACCTATTCAAGCCGAAGGCGGAGTCATACTTCCGCCGGTTGGCTATCTCGCCGGAACACGACGATTGTGCGATGAAAACAATATTCTATTAATCGCCGATGAAATACAGACAGGTCTCGGCCGTACCGGCAAACTATTTGCGGTCGAGCATGAAAAAGTCGTGCCGGACATAATGACGCTCGCCAAAGCGCTAGGTGGCGGAGTCATGCCGATTGGCGCAGTCATTGGCCAAGCTCGCACCTGGGAAAAGTGGAAACGCGATCCCCTTCTTATCACATCTACTTTTGGAGGTAACCCGTTGGCTTGCGCCGCCGCCATCGCAGCGGTTACGGTGCTGACAAGAGACGAGCTCTGGAAAAGAGCCCATAAACTAGGTGAGGCCACAAAGGTAAAGCTTAAGAAAATCGCGAAACGTTTTCCGAGAATCATTCAAGACGTTCGCGGCAGTGGCCTTTTAATCGGAGTTGAGCTAAAAAACGAGGGACTTGGAGGAGTGATCATCCCTGAAATGGTGAGAAACGGTGTGGCGGCAGGCTATACGCTTAATATGCCGCGCGTTATTCGCATAGAGCCCCCACTCGTCATCGAAGAAGATTTACTCGACCAAGCTATGGGGGTCTTTGAGAAAGCCGTGGAAGAAGCCGAAAGACTTTTTGATAAGCTGTTTTAAAGACAGGACAGATTTATTAATTTGCAAAACCAGGGGATATTTCAGTATTATATTAAGCGCACGAACAACATAGGATTAGACAGCCGGCAAGCGGACAAGAAACATGTCAACTTTTAGTTTAGGATCAGAATGTCTTTTATCAAAAGCAGTATTCAAATAGATGGTTCTCCTAAAGATGTCTATGAAATGGCACAGAATATGGAGAAATTCTCAGATTTCATGCCTGACGTGGAAAAGGTCACGGTTGTGGAAAAAGGCGACAAACGAGCTGTGACCGAATGGGTCACTTCTGTCGAGGGTATCCCGATTTGCTGGACAGAGGAAGATACCTTTGATGACGAACAAATCAAAATTCACTACCGGCTTCTTGAAGGTGATCTCGACAAATTTGAAGGTTCCTGGTCTTTTGATGAAGCAGATGGAGGCACAATCGTTACTTTAACCGTCGATTTTGATTTTGGCATGCCGACTCTTGCCGACCTCCTGGGGCCCATTCTTAAGATGAAAGTTCAAGAAAACTCAGAAATGATGTTGGCCGGAATGAAAAAAGAGATTGAGAGCTAAATTGAAAAAATACGCTTTTATCATGCATCCGTTATCGCTTGACGAGGGCTGCACGTTTGAACCGAAGGCGGCCGACAAGCCAGAACAACTAGTTGAAAAAATGCTTGAATGGATGCCACCCTTCGTTATCGCTAACCGCCTCGGCGTAGCTTCCGATCATAGCCAAGTTGAGGGGGTCATGATCTGTGTCCCCCTGCTTCCTCAACAAATATTAGGACTCAATGCCGACTTTGTGATAGATAAAATAGTTGAGGCGGCTAAAATCGGAGAAAAAAGCGGAGCGGATATTATCGGACTCGGCGCCTTTACTTCAGTG
>JAUWRD010000133.1 GCA_030610765.1 Actinomycetes bacterium | reverse complement strand
TATCGGCAGATATGGCTTTTTTGTTTAACGATTTCTAGCGAAAGAGGCTCGTTCTATTGGTTGTGCTCAGAAAATCGGTACAGGGTGTCTAAGAATTAACGAGGGATCGAAAAAGCTGCAGCTCATCGCGGAGCAATCTGGTGATGAGGAAATTATTTTTGATATTCTCTCGGCCGGCCTCGCCCATTTCCAGCGCCAAATCTTTGTTCTCAAGAATTTCGAGAGTGCGATCGGCACATTCTTCGACGGAGTCTATTAGAAACCCGCCGCCTGCCATCAGCTGCATGGGTATTCCTCCCGCTCTTCCGGCAACAACGGGCGTCCCCTTCCAAAGGGCCTCTGAAACAACCAGGCCAAAACCCTCTCTAATAGATTTTTGGATGACAACGCTCGACAACCTTTGAAAGGCATTGACCTCCATGTTGCCAACGCCCGTCAAGTTCGTTAAGACGTGGAGGTTGGGATCATTTGTGTCAAGCGCTGTTAGCTCGGAATATATCTCCCATGCTTCCGGATCATCTAGGGCCATCGAGCCTACGAGCGCCAAGTGAAGATTCGGCCTGCTTTCCTTGACCATTTTATAGGCCTTGATAACACCTAACGGATCCTTCCACCTATCAAAACGAGAGACCTGAGTAATGAATGGCTCGCCCGGGAAAATACCTAACCAAGCCAGAATTCTGTGAGCCATCTTGTCAGAAAGTTCGAGATTCTTGGGACTCAAGGGATCAATAGCGGGAGGTATTATTTCAACGTCGACGAGGGGGAATTTTGGCGGAACGAACTCTTTCATCGTAAAAACGGTTTTGTGATAACGCAAAACGTATTTCTTCAGATGATCCCAAGCTTCCTCATTTGACCGAGACGTATCAATGTGGCAGCGCCAAACCCATTTTGTCTCTTCCTGCTGGCGGCAACACTCAAGAAGAGCGGCCGGCTGTGGATCATGGACTACTATGATATCGTAGTCTTTGGGATCCAGCTCTCGACTGTTTATAAGGTTGTAATTGAGATAGGTTTCTTTCTCGTCCGCGCCGAGATATTTCTTCGCCCCTTGCAACGCGTTATGTATGTCTTTGGTGACCTTAAAGAACTGCCCCTCGCCGAAGATTGTTCGCCACTCAACCTTTAGCCCCAAATCGTTCTCGAGCGGGACAATTGACCTGAGCAGCTCAGAAACCCCACCACCGTAGGAAGTGGCATTAATATGGGCCACCCGCACAGACTTTAGCTCACTCGCTAATTGACGCAGTTCCGCTATGACCTCTAAACCAACAATCTTTGCATAGGCGTCTATTGGTTGGCGCCCGACATCGACCAGCTGAAGCATTATCTGCCTTTCTGTTTATTACTTTTGTTCCCCTTGAGGTTGGGGAAGAAAACATATAAAGCATTTATAAAAACATCTTACCCGAAGAGCGCTTCTAACGCTTGACTTGCAAGACTCTTTTGAATAGAGTTTTTTATAAAGCGACCAGAAAGGGATAATCCGTTATGAAAGCCAGGCCACCACTTAAGATTTTGACGTTTACCTTGCTCTGGTTCGCGGTTTTTCCGGCAAACGCATACGCCTATCTCGACCCTGGAACCGGCAGTTATGTCATCCAGGTATTGGTCGGTATTTTGCTTGGCGGCATCTTCACCATCAAAGTCTTTTGGGGCAATATTAAGAAATCGATATTAAATTTTGTCTCTAAGCGTAAAAAAGACTAGCTTCTATTATGTCTAACCATGTCGTTCCAGGATCATTTCGAGATCCGAGCGGCTTTCTTTTTTTCCAAGATCAGAAATTATACCGCCAAATCAACAAAGGGTACCGGCAAAACTACGATCATCTTATCGGCTCCCATCTTTACGAAGCTTTAGTTGAGTCGAAGCTTCTTATCCCACACAAAGAAGCCGACATAAAATTTGCCGTCACCGATGACGCCTACAAGATTATCAAGCCGGAGTACATATCTTTCATTTCTTATCCTTACGAGTGGAGCTTTAGCCAGCTTAAGGATGCGGCTTTAACCACTTTAGACATTCAAAAGAAAGCCCTTGAATTCGATATGAGTCTCAAGGATTGCAGCGCCTACAATATTCAATTTGTCTCCGGCAAACCGGTCTTCATTGACACACTGTCGTTTGAAAAATACTCTGAGGGCCAACCATGGGTCGCGTATAAGCAGTTTTGTCAGCACTTTTTAGCGCCGCTAGCGCTAATGGCACATACCAACGTGCAGCTGAATCAAATTTCGAGGGTTTTTATTGATGGCATTCCACTCGACCTAGCCAGCTCAATGTTAGGATTTAAGACGCGTTTTAAATTCTCGCTCCTCTCTCACGTTCATTTGCATGCCAAGAGCCAACGTAGATTCTCGGACAAAGCAATTAAAAAGACCAACCATCGCCTTAGTCGTATTTCTTTTTTGGGGCTCATTGATAATCTTGAATCAGCGATTCGGAAGCTCAAGCCTCGTGAAATGCGCACAGAGTGGGTTGACTACTATGAAAAGGACGGATACGAGCAAAAGGCGTTTGAACATAAAAAGACTCTTCTTTCGGGGTTTCTGGACACCTGCAAGCCCGAGAGCCTTTGGGATCTCGGCGCCAATACCGGGGTTTTTAGCCGATTGGCGAGTGATCGTGGCATCAAAACAATTGCTTTTGATATAGATCCTGGCGCGGTTGAAAATAGCTATCTGCAAACAATTGCGGACGATGAAGAGAATATCCTGCCTCTGGTTCTTGATTTAAGAAATCCAAGTCCAGGTATCGGGTGGCAACACGAGGAGCGCATGTCGCTAGTCGACCGCGGGCCCGCTGACATGGTTTTTGCCCTGGCCGTCATTCATCATCTTGCGATATCCAACAACTTGCCGTTTGATAAAATAGCTGAATTTTTCGCTGCTACCTGCAATAATCTGGCAATTGAGTTTGTACCAAAACAAGACGGACAAGTAAAAAGACTTCTAGCTACGCGTGAAGACATATTCCCCAACTACACACGTGAAGCTTTTGAGAAATCATTTGAACAGCATTTTGAAATAATGGAATCAGCTGAAATTGACAGTTCAGAACGCGTACTTTACTTAATGGCAAAGAAAACTTAAAAGAAATGATAAAGAACAAACTGCTGGCACACACATTCCTGTTGGCAACGTTTCCTATCCTTTTTCTTTATCAATATAATATTGATGAGACCTCAATCGATGAAGTGCTGCCATTTATCCTAATGTCCCTGGCCACCACGCTTGTGCTCTTTTTTGTAGCGCGATTTTTCTTGAAAGATGCCTCAAAGGCTGCCTTGGCAATCTCAGCCTTTTTGATTTTGTTCTTCTCTTATGGTCATGTAGCGCAATCGACCAGAAGATGGAACCCGGCTGGAATTGATAATGAAATTATATTAATGATTCTTTTCGTTTTCCTGGTTATCGGGGCCGTGGGTTTGCTCGCAAAGACACAGCGAAACCTCGACAACTTTTCAAATATCTTAAACGTAACTGCCGCTGCGCTGATAGCCACCTCCCTCGTCAACATTGGGCTCGCGCAAATTCAAGGTCTTTCTGTTGACGAGGGACCAGTTAATCAAAGCAGCTCAAAGTCGGCAAAGGTTATCGATCTAGAGGATATCTCTTCCCGGCCCGATATTTATTACATTGTGCTGGATTCGTATCCCAGCGAATCCAATATAAGGGAAGTTTACAAGTACGATAACCATGATTTTTTTGACTACCTGGAAAAGAAAGGTTTCTACGTAGCCTCAAAAAGCCGTAGTAACTATGTGCAAACTTATTTATCGCTTGCTTCTTCTTTAAACATGCAATATATAAACGATCTTGGTGACACTTTAGGCACAGAAACTAGAAGCCTGGCTAGGCCTAAGATGATGCTCAGAAACAATAAAGCAATGATGTTTTTAAAGGATAGGGGCTATAAGTTTGTCCATGTAAGATCCGGCTGGACCGGGACTGATTATAATAAGTATGCCGATATACAGATCAACTCCGGGTATGGCAGCGAATTCGCGACTACCCTGCTAGGAACCACGGCACTCAGATTCCTTGATTCCCAGATCGGTCTGGTGGAAAAAGGCGCCAGGGCGCGCATACTATCAATATTTGAGAACGTACCGAAGGTTTCGCGAATTACCGAACCAACTTTTACTTTTGCTCACATTGTCCCGCCTCACCCTCCTTATTTTTTTGGCGCAAAGGGTGAGCATGTCAAGCGTGTGCGCTT
>JAUWRD010000118.1 GCA_030610765.1 Actinomycetes bacterium | reverse complement strand
CGAGGCTGTGCTGAGCGCTCAAGGAAGTGTTCTGACGAATAAATATGCTGAGGGATACCCTGGTAAGCGCTACTATGGTGGCTGTCATTACGTTGACGTGGTCGAGGATCTAGCTCGCTCGCGAGCAAAATCACTATTCGGGGCTGAGCACGTGAATGTCCAACCACACTCTGGCGCCCAAGCGAATATGGCGGTCTATTTTGCGATGATTAAACCCGGTGAGACGATAATGGGCCTTGATTTGGGCGCGGGTGGTCACTTAACACACGGTTGCCCGGTTAATTTTTCCGGGAAGATCTATAACGCTGTCACCTACGGGGTTGATCGTGAAACAGAATTGCTTGACTATGACAATCTGCGAGAGATGGCGAAGAAAACTAAGCCAAAGATAATTGTTGCCGGCGCTAGCGCTTATCCCAGACAGATTGATTTCGAGATTTTTGGCAGTATAGCGTCGGAGATAGGCGCTTTGTTAGTGGTCGACATGGCTCATATCGCCGGGCTGGTCGCGGCTGGTCATTATGCGAGCCCGGTGCCCTACGCGGAGTTCGTCACAACTACCACTCACAAGACCCTTCGTGGTCCACGCGGAGGTATGGTTCTTTGTCGAAAAGAGTTTTCTGCTGTAATCGACAAAACAGTCTTTCCGGGCATGCAAGGCGGTCCGCTTATGCATGTAATAGCGGCTAAAGCTGTCGCGCTTAAAGAAGCGGCTACTGATGATTTCAAGGTCTACCAGGGTCAGGTCATGAAGAACGCGAAGGCCTTGGCGACTGCTCTTCAAAGTCACGGTTTTCGCTTAGTTTCCGGAGGCACAGACACCCATTTGATTTTGGTCGATTTAACCTCTCAGGGAATCACCGGCAAGCAAGCCGAAGAAGCTCTTGATAGATGCGGGATCACTGTTAATAAAAATGCTATTCCGTTTGATAAACAATCACCATTTATAACCAGTGGAATACGGTTAGGCACGCCGGCACTGACGACGCGCGGCATGAAAGAGCCTGAAATGGAGGTTGTCGGTCAGATGATAGGAAAGGTACTAATGGGCATCGACGACGAATCCGCGTGCGACCTTGTTCGCCACAGGACGCTCGAGCTTTGTCGTGATTTTCCGCTTTACGCGGGACGCTCCGAGGGCCGCTGGTGACACGTCCGTCTTGGGATCAATACTTCATGAATATTGTTGTTCAAGTAACAAAGCGATCGACATGCCGACGCCGACAGACTGGTGCGGTCATAGTAAAAGACAAACGAATCCTCGCGACTGGCTATAACGGGGCTCCGAGAGGGCTGGCTCACTGTTTAGATGTTGGTTGTCTGCGAGAAGAATATAATGTGGAATCGGGTGAACGGCATGAACTTTGTCGCGGCCTTCACGCTGAGCAGAACGCTATTATTCAGGCAGCTCTTCACGGGGTGTCAATAGAGGGCGCGACCATATATTGTTCACACCAACCCTGTATTTTATGCGCTAAAATGATTATTAACAGCGCGATTAGGGATATTCTTTTTTTAGACTCATACCCGGACGATTTAGCACAGGAACTTTTAAAGGAAGCGGGGGTAAAGCAAATCAGATTATCAACTACGGAAGCATCCAAGGCAGATGAATTATAGATACCTTCTGATCTTTCTAGTCTCTATAGGCGTCTCTTATCTCGCGACCAGGTGGATCAGGCCGGTGGCCTTAAAGCTAAACGTGGTAGATCATCCCAGTGATCGCAAGATGCATGTTACACCGGTCCCGCGATTGGGAGGGGTCGGTATTTGGCTGGGATTTATGACTGCGCTAGCTGGCTTTCTTATCTTTCAGCGCTTCTTTCCAAATGAGGTTATCAACCTTCCAATTAGCCGCGAGTTTCAGGGTATTTTGCTAGGCGGCTTCGTAATCTTGATCGTCGGGATTATTGATGATATTTGGAGTCTGACACCATTTTTTAAACTCGGTGGCCAATTAGCGGCGGCTTTGGTTCTAGTTGGTTTCGGAGTTAAAATGGAGTTTATCGGGAACCCGTTCGGAGAGCCCGGCGCCCTCTTTTACTTGGGCAACATCGGGATACTAATGACGGTTTTTTGGGTGATAGCTTTTGCTAACATCGTAAATTTTATTGACGGTCTCGATGGGCTGGCAGCAGGCATTTCGGTCATCGCCGGGCTGACTTTCTTCTTTTTCGGTTTGCAAACCGGCCAAGTAGGAAGTTCGCTGATGACGTTGGCGATAGCCGGCGCGGCATTAGGGTTTCTACACCACAATTTTTTCCCGGCTAAAATCTTTATGGGCGATTCGGGCAGTATGTTTTTAGGCTATCTTTTTGGCGCTATCACTGTAAATGGTGTTATGAAAAGCGTGGCGGCTGTCGCTCTGTTTTCACCTCTGATAATCATGGGTATTCCTATCTTAGACGCTGCTCTGGCGATTTTGCGAAGGTATCTTAGTAAGACTCCAGTCACTCAGGCCGATCGTGATCATTTGCATCATCGATTGATTAAACGAGGTCTAACGCATAAACAGACAGTACTTTTCATATACGCGTGGAGCGCCGCCCTCTCCGCCATCGGACTGACATTAAGATTTCTGCCGTCTACTGAGAAATATCTTATTATTATTGCCGGTCTATTTTTGACACTTCTGTTTGCTGAAGTTGTCGGATTCTTCGATAATTTAAATGTTTTGCGCCGGGGTAATTCAAAAGAAAACGCCCTTGAGGAAGAAGAAAGTCTTTATGAAGAAGCCAATCCCGCGTCTACCTGGGTTGATGAGAGCACATAACTCTTGTGAATCTATTTGCTTTTGCAACTCTTTGTGATAAAATTACGACGGTTTTTTGCTTGGCAAGTAGTTCCAAGCTGCACTTTGGTTAAAGACATATATGGGCCCGTCCGGCAAGACTTTAAGATTTGGCTTATCTGTGGATTCCCAAAAACCAGAAGATGATTTTAAAGAAGATCTGCGCCACTATAGCGGACTTGGCATCGATCTCGTAACAAATACCCTAGTCGGTATTGGGCTTGGTTATGCGTTAGATCGTTGGCTGGGGACAATGCCGTGGTTTATGATTTCAGGGCTTGTCCTCGGGTCCGTAGCCGGGTTTGTCACGGTTTTTCGCGCATTAAATAAACAAGATAAAGAAGAACCTAAGAAATGAAAGAGTAGGCAAATCAGCGATCTTGTGATTAGCGGCGCGATCGGGGTGGGAATCGCGACATTAAGCTCAGCGGTCACATTTGGGGCTGCGGTTTGGGCTTCGAAGAAGTCAACACTAGCTGTGAGCGTCGCGACTTCGGTAACTATAAGCCTTAAACTAGTAATCTTAGCGTTGGTTTTTTGGATTTTGTTGAGCCTTGGATACGCAATGGGCTCGCTCTTGGTCGGGTTTGGTGTCACCTATATAATTTTACTGGGCGTTGAAGTTGCCTGGCTTAACAAGGAAAGGGGCAGGATATAACGAGTGTCAGCAGAAGCAGCAGCAGAAGAAGGGTTTGATTTACTGCATCACTTAGCGCCAAAAGTCCTTTACGAGCTCAAACTTGGCGGTATCGATATATCAATTACCAATACAGTTGTTACTATGTTTGGGGCGGTATTTCTTGTCGCTCTTATCTTGCTTCTAGCGGCCAGGAAGCCAAAGATAATTCCAGGTCGTTTCCAAAGCGCTGTCGAGTCGATCGTTCTCTTCATCCGCGATGACATAATTATGACAATGATCGGCAAAGAAGGCATGGTCTGGTTTCCTTTTCTGGGGACCTTGTTTTTCTTTATTCTTTTCAGCAATCTGCTCGGGTTGGTGCCGTACAGCAATACACCGACAGCACGCTTAAGCGTGCCATTGGCTCTGGCCGTAGTTGTTTTTCTCTCGGTGCACGTACATGGTGTAATGCGCCATGGGCCAGTCAAATATTTTATTAGCTGGGTGCCGAAGGGCCTACCTTTGTGGGTTTGGCCGATCGTCTTTGTTTTAGAGATTGTCTCAGCGATAGCCAAGCCATTCTCGCTAACCGTCAGGTTATTCGCGAATATGCTGGCTGGTCATGTGATCATTCTGGTATTTTTATCTTTTGTGTTGATGTTCGGCACCCTTTTGGTATCACCCCTATCGCTACCATTTGCGATAGTGATGATGACATTAGAGGTATTGTTCTCAGCAATTCAGGCATATGTTTTTACTATTTTATCAGCCATGTACATTGGCGCGGCAATTCACGCGGAACACTAGAAGGGAGTATCTATGGAGGGTCTTGGGCTCTTAGGAGCAGGTATCGGAATGGGGTTGGCAGCATTAGGAACAGGTCTTGCGATTGGAATTTTGTCCGGCAAAGCAGTTGAGGGAATCGCTCGTCAACCTGAAGCCGGTGGAGTCATTCGTACGACAATGATTTTGGGCATAGTTTTCATTGAAGCTATCGCTCTGTACACGCTGGTTATCAGTATTCTTCTGTGGTCAAAAGGCTAGGGACTGATTATGGAAATTTTAAAAGTTGAAGAAGGCCTGATTTTTTGGGAAATCATCGCTTTTGTTGGTCTTTTCCTTGTCTTATGGAAATTCGCCTGGGGACCAATTCTCGGCGTTTTAAATGACAGAGAAAATACGATTCGTGAATCAATTGAAAAAGCCGAGGAAACACGCGACGAGGCAGAAAAGCTTATGGAAGACTATAAGCGCCAGCTTGATGAGGCTCGCGGCGAAGCCCAGCAAATAATTGAGGACGGACGGAAGTTTGGCGAAAACATGAAAGAAGAAATCGTTCAAAAAGCCCGTCGGGAATCAGAGCAAGTGATGACCAAGGCCAGCGAAGCGATCACTCGCGAAAAGGAG
>JAUWRD010000121.1 GCA_030610765.1 Actinomycetes bacterium | reverse complement strand
GAACAGCTAGGATTAAAGACCACGGTTCAATTCTAGTCCATGGGGCGGGTGGGGGTGTTGGAACAGCCCTTCTTGATCTGGGAAAACTTAATGATTTGACCATGTTTGGCACAGGCTCTGCGGCAAAACGAGATGTTATTGAGTCGTATGGAGGCCGAGCAATTGACTACCGGACCGAAGATTTTGAGGCCATAGTAAAGAATGAGCTGCCGAAAGGCCTAGACGCTGCTTATGATCCAATTGGCGCGGAGACTTGGAAAGGGTCAAATAGAGTTTTAAAAAAAGGCGGCATTCTTGTTGTCTATGGTCTTATGGCGCCCTTCAAGCAAGGGAAATCAATATTAGGGATGATACCCAACTTTTTGACCTTAACGTGGCTCATTGTGAAACCGGGCCGACGAGCAAAATTCTTTGCGGTTAACCCTGTTAAACAGCGCCAGCATTACTACGAAGATATGAAAACTCTGGTTGATTTGCTGAAGGCGAAAAAGATCAATCCTCTTGTTGGCAAAGTAGTGCCTTTAGGGGAAGCGGCAGAGGCGCACAAGATATTGTTCGACGCTGAGGTGCCCGGGAATATCGTGCTTGATTGTAGCTAACTAAAAACACCGGATATCTCTTTTTTTAAGAACGTTCGATTTTGACAAAACACCCACCTTATCATACGCTTTGTCTAAATAATCCTTATGAAAATTATTAGCAAACCACTCATCATCGTTACTCTCATATTTGCTGCTTTGACGACGTTCGGATGTCAGGACGCCGCATTAAAAGATATTGCTTTGCTTTCAAGCGATGATGACGCTACTTGTGTACTGGCCGCACGACGCCTGGGGGAGTCCGGCGAGAAAAGTGCGCTCCCGTCTTTGTTGAAAGCTATAAAGGATGGAAGTAAGGTAATTTGTCGAGAAGAAGCCGCCAAGACAGCCATAAAGATTGGCGAACCGGAAGTGATCGTCGATACTCTTCTGGAGGTAGCCGCCTCCAATGATAGCGGTACCTGGGCTCATCTTGTAGCCGTAGAAGCATTTGAAAGCTTGGGACAGCGCGCAGTTGATCCTCTAATCGAGGCCATAGAAAAAAATGTCGATCCAAGGCGCAAACAAGAAGCCATCATGGCTCTCGGTCGCATTAAAGACGCTCAGGCTATCAAGACGTTGTCAAAAGTTGTCCAGGCTGAATCCGGGGAAGTTGAAACGAGAAGCGCGGCTTTAGCGGCCCTCGGGAGTATTGGCAATGTTGAATCGGGCGCGGTTATCGCGGGTGCTTTGATCGACAAAAAAGCGGATATTTCTCTGCGTGCTTCAGCAATGGAGGCGCTCACACTAACAGATCCGGTCAAAGCGGAAAGCGTTCTATTCTCAATTATGGTAGATGAGTACGAGAAGACGGCTCTTAGAAGTCAGGCCGCTCTTTGGTTGGCTGATTTTCCGGAAGATAGAGCCATAAAACCGCTTGTCGAGATAATGACCGGGTCAGAGGAGGGCTGGGAAAGGTCGGCAATAGCTGCCCGATTCATTAGGTACGTCCTCGTGGAGACACGGACAAGGAAGTTACGCGTCAAATTTGCCACTGGCTTTGGGGGCAGCGAAAGGCTAGCAAGAGTCCAAAAAGAAATTGGTAAACGGTTGAAACTCAAGCCCGGTGACGAAGATGCTTTTGGGAGTTTAAGCGTTGACTATCAAGAGGGCGAGCTCAACGACAAACTTGGAATTTCGCTTTCAAGGAATGAAGAAGAGCTCCTTTTTGAAACCAGCATTGACGGTCCGGCCGGACGTCTGGTTGCCAGTAATCAAAAGAACCCATATCTAAAGTATCTCGATTGGCTAATCAGAGCCAAGCTCGCTCACCCCGAGATCGACGACGACTCGCTTTTTAAGATTTTTGCTCTGGCTGAATCAAAGAAGTAAAGAGGCGTGCTGTTTCAGCTTCGCGTTTTTATGGATTCTGGCAGCGAGAATTCAGGTGTGGGATGGTTCCATGTATTAAGCAGGATGTCAGTAAACTTGATGGCCAAATCGGGGTCGAATTGTCCGCCCGCGTTTCTCTTAATTTCTTCAATTGCTTCCTCGAATGTTATCGCCTTTTTGTATGGACGATCTGATGTCATGGCGTCAAAGGCGTCGCAGAGCGCCATCATCCTGGCCTCGAATGGTATCTCCTCATTTTTCAGGCTATTAGGATATCCCTTACCGTCCCAACGCTCGTGGTGGGCGAGAATCCAGGGTACCGTATCCTCGAAGGCAGCCTGTGACAATATCTTCTTGCTGATTAGCGGATGCTCCATGATCTGCTGTCGTTCGTTAAGGGTAAGGGCCCCGGGCTTGCGCAGGATCTTGTCCGGGATCCCAATCTTGCCGATGTCATGTAGTAGCGCCGCCGTCTCCAGCTTGTTTGTTTTGTCCGTGTCCACATCTAATTGTTGAGCGAACATGACAATCAAGCCCGAAACGTGCTGTGAGTGGTGCTGTGTGTATGAGTCTCGCGCATCAACCGCGGCTGCCAGTGCGTGAACAGTATTAAGGTATCCGCGTTCTTCAATCCTTTGAATTCGCTCATCAACGTCGAGTGCCTCTACCACATCGGGATCGTATATTAGCACTTGGGATTTTCCATGATACTTGGCCCAGTAAAGAGATCCATCGGCCTTCTTTTCCAAGTCACTCTTTTCGATTGCGTGATCAGGAAAAGTCGCTACACCCGCTGAGGCACTGATTCCTACTTCTTTGAATTCCTTAATCTCCTCAATTCCGTGCTTAATCCCAAAACAAACCGTACAGGCCTCGACGCTATGTGTATACGGCAAGATCAGACCAAATTCGTCTCCGCCAATTCGACATACTGTATCGGAGCTTCTTACATTTTCTCTGATCTTCCCGGCCATTATCCGGAGGAGTTCGTCGCCTTTTTGGTGGCCATAGACATTGTTGATCTTGCTGAAATCATCTATATCAATAATTACGACACTCAACTTTTCCTCGTATCGCCTGGCTCGGTCAATTTCGGCAGTCAGTCTTTCCTGAAAAAAGCGATGGTTGTACAAGCCGGTCAAAGAATCTGTGACCGCGCTTGAAAAGAGACGCCTATTCTCTGTCGTTATAACAGATGCTCGGAAAATGATGGCCATGGCTAGTAGTGTGGAGGCGCCGATGAAGACCCAGTAATCAAAGGCATTATCAGCATAGGTTTGTGATAGATATGTAAGCCCGGGAATCGCGGCCAGGACTATTGAGGTTATTGCTACTTCAGACCATCGGTTTGTTTTTTTGTCTGAAAAAGGCAACCGTCCCAAACCTTTTTTCGCTGGGCTTGCTACAGCTAAGAATCCGGCAAAACCATAAAGAAAATATGAGCTCATCCAGCCCAGATCTAAAACACGGGCCGCGAAATTCTCGGTAACGTAGACCCCGGCGGCCGCGAAACCATTAAAAATGACATCAGCGATGATCATCGTTACAAAACCTAGACCTACCGTTATTTCCCAAGCTCGCCATTTTGACATTTTGAAACCTACCAGGTTTATTGCTAAACCGAAGACTAATGCTAAGTCGATAATAGGATAAGCTCCGTTTATAAGGGTTTCCGCCAAATTAGAGCCAGGCTCGTAGACGGGTTTAAGGAGCCAAAACCAGGCCACTAATGAGGAAAAGATTGTTATAACAGATAGATTGAGAAGGGCCCGAATTTTTGTGATCGCAAAAGCGCCCTTGAATCTGGACATCGAGAGAAGAGCTAAGAAAAAGAAAGGATAGGAAAGAAGGTATGCTGCGTCGGCCCACGACGGATAAGGGGGCTCCGGCATCCCTAGAGCAAGCTCATAGTATATCCTTATCGCTTCTCCAATAAAGTCAAGAAAACTTCCGATCCCGAGAAACAACCAAAATTTTTCGTGGCCCCGATCGAGCTTGAGATAGGCATAAATGCATCCGAGGACGGCGAAGAGCGGCGATAGCATGTATGTAAAATCAAAAGCCCAAGTCTTAAGCAGTGTCGATAGTCCGGTAAAATGGATAGACAAGTAGGCAAGGCAGTAAAGAATAAAGGCCCCTATTGCGTAAAATGAAAGCTTCTTTGCCTTGGCACCATCAAGCATTTGCAAGTTTAGTTCCCAATCAATAGGTGAATAGATAGCTAGGTAATCATATATATCGGTGAAATTAGGTGAAATCTTGATAGATATGACTGGCTACTGGCTTTCTTCGGTCCAGGCTCAACGGCTTGCTTGAGTAATTGCCGTCAATAAACGTTAGAATCAATAAATATGTCGCGAATAAACAGGATTTTTGCCCGCAACTTCACAATTCTTGCCGGAAGCTCATTATCGGTGCTCGCAGTCACGATATTGGCCCCGGCTCTGCCTGCTATGACAACCGCCTTCAAAGACGTTCCAAACTCTGACCTATTGGTCAGACTTGTTCTGACAACGCCCGCGCTGTTTATCGCGATAGGCGCCCCGATCTCCGGTTTTCTCCTCGACCGATTAGGAAGAAAGCCTGTCTTGATCGTCGGGCTTTTTGTCTACGCCCTGGCCGGGTCGGCTGGTTTCTATCTCAATACTATCTACGTAATCTTGATTTCGCGAGCGATTCTGGGCCTGTCTATTTCGGCGATAATGAGTGGCTTTACGACTTTGCTCATGGACTACTTTGAGGGCAAAGAGTTGGAGCGTTTTATGGGATAGCAGAGCGCCTTTATTAGTTTCGCGGGTATGAGTTGGCGCTTTGTCGGAGGCATTCTTGCCGACATAGGCTGGCGATACGTCTTTCTGGTTCATTTAT
>JAUWRD010000062.1 GCA_030610765.1 Actinomycetes bacterium | reverse complement strand
TTTGAGTTCTCATGGCAAGAACTTCAGTCAGCAGCGTATTACCACTCCACCCGACCGCTATCGGCGCTGTGAGCGTTTGAGTCAATCTACTGGTAAAATTGGTAAGACCGAAGACTGTGCCACCGCCGTAAACATAACTGGAAGTGATTCCCAACGCAAGTTTTTCGATTGCTTCTGCCACTTTACGACTGGCGAGCTCCGAGGACGTGGTATCAAGAGGGGACGCTCCGTTTCTCGACGTGAGTAATTGTCTCGCGCTAAACATAAAGTCCTTATGAGTAATAGGCAACGGTAACATTCCCAACTCATACTCAGGACGATCATCTGGACTTTCTCGCAATCCATCCATGCTAATGATCGCGTCGTTCACGTCGCTTTGCGTCTCGGTCTCTAAGACGGTTTTACCCATTCCTTGTGGAATAGTGAACGTGAGACCAGCGGCTCTCAAATCGGCAACGAGTTTCAGTCTCTCTTTAGCAACTTTCACGATCACGTCATCAAGAATCTTCCACTCGTCCTTGCGAAGCGTGGCTGCGTTTGTAATGGGAATGACTTCAGTCAATCCCATTTTAGATACATGAGTGACATACGATCCTCCGTCCTCTCCGATAAACGGTCGCAAGACATTCGGATCGCCATTAGCAGCGAGCAATCTATCGGCTGGATCGCCGCTAAGCGCCCCGTTTTTAACATACTTTTGCAGCAAATTCATCTGTAAATCCTTTCAAAAAAATTTAATATTCATGCTACTTTTCAGTCGCTATGACGACGACAAAGTCCTATGCGCCGCACAAAACTCCAATTCTTACTCGACAAAGCACGTTGTCGTCCGCGCTACTCGACAAGTCAAGAGCCTCCATAGCGATCGCGATTACGTAGTCGTTCTCACCACCGCTGGCTATACCCGCTAATCGTATTAGTGTACCGTCGCCAGCGCTTATGAGATGATCTCCGATTGCAACGACTTGGCCATCTTGTATCAGAGCGCAGACCTCACAACCGAGCCCGGGAAGGATGCACATCACCGGATTATCCACGGTATAAACGTCGTCGACCGTCTTACCCTGTAATGCGTCTTCTTCCGCGAATAACGCCTCACATCTGCCTCCTTGAACGTCGTGTATCTCAACTCCGCCGCTCACTACCATCTTAAGCAACATCCCGGGATAGATGCCCGCTTCGTCCCCGTTATACTCTTCGTGAGTATACGGTCCTTTAGAATGAATTCGATTAGCCATCTGTCATTTCCTTTCACAAGTAAGATTTATTGTTTAATTTCGTAACACGGCACAGCTCGATGTCGTTTGCTTCTACTTTTGATCTGAACCCACGACGGCTTGCATTAGCATCGGCTCTTCCTTATGATCAGTCGAATCTATGCCAAGAGCTGAGTAATCAGTCAAAGAATCATTCGTCTCATCTTCGTCAGACGCCGCGAGAGCAACGAGTCGCTTTAGCTCATCGTTGTCTTTTATCTGAAGTTGCTCTTTGGTAAATTGATTCTTTGCGTTGTCAATGAGTCGCTTGATAAGCATCTCTTTCACGGCGTTATATGTCGCTACACCGCTTCGTAAGACGTTTCGAATCTCTTGCGGCATGCTCTTGTCGTTGATATAATCGTTTACAGTTTTCGGTTGAGCATTTTGAGTCGCCGCTACGGCCACAGCCTCGTCGGCTGCTTGTTTTTCGGCTGCTTGTTTTTCGGCTACTTGTTCTTCACAGTCTTTTTTAATCGCATTTTCAACCGCCTTCTCAGCCGCGAGCTTTTCTGAAGATTGCATTTTCTTCAGCACCGCATCATCCATCGCCATCAAAATATCACGGTCGTCCTCAATCCAGCTATTGCTATTGCTCGTGATGAGGTCGTTTACAATTTTTTCTTTTTGCATCTTGAGTTCCTTTCTTTTTACAATATTGCTTTCATTTCCAACAAATTTGCCATCTTTGGTACGATACTCAGTCACTTGTATAACTTCTTCAAAAGTCTCTGTGACTTGTATTGCGTTGTCCACGATTGAATAGACACCTTTAAATAGTTTATTGCCTTTCATAAAGATGAAGAAGTCGTCGTACACGTCTTCTACCCACACGTCATCATTCTTGTCTTGCAACCAACTGTTTAAAAGTGAACGGATATTGCCATGGCTCATTGCGTTATTTGTAATGATGATCTTATCGAGTTTGGCGTTCAACCGTAAAAATCCGGCACCGTCTTCTATAGAACAGGCTCCTTTCAAGTCTGGAAGCAAAGCGAGGTGATCGGGTCTAAAGTTACGCGCTACTGCGTCATACTTTTCGCCGTTCCACTCACCGTCTTCAACGGCTTCGTTATCGGTGAACAACCCTGTCGATAGTTCCATTGTTTCATTTTTTTCAACGGCTTGGGCTATCCGCTCATCTATTTTATTCATTCTCTCTTCGTCCAACCACGCTTCGGCTTTCAAAGCCGTTATCTTTCTCTTTTCGTCGTTTATCGTAACCGTGACGTTTCCCACTCGAGAGTTCATTATCAGGCCCACTTGTCTGTTAGAAAGAATAACTGGATCGCAAGCGCTGATACCGCTTCCGTCTGCTCCCTGAGGATGATAAACGATCACCGGCTTATGATTCCACACCTGAGGCGTTTTGCTTAGTTCCTCCTTGGGATATAACAACGGACCTTCACTACCTTCGTGGACGCCCTCAGTGAGCATCACCATGGGCGCGACGAGATACTTTTTACCACTCATCTCATCGTAGCGAGTCTTTCCCGTAAAATTGACCGTTACTTTTTGCATAAGCATTTCGTTCTCCTTATTATAACCAGCTGCATGAGCGGCGGCTCCTTGTCTGTTGGCTTTAGCTTTCGCCCTGTTACGGGCGGCCGCATCGCCACACGCGTAATAATATTTTTTTCCGCGTCCACCCCATTTGGCGAAGCATCCCTTTGAATCTTTTCCCATGCGAGTGGGCATTAGATTAAGACTTCCTTTTCTTTTTCTTCTCGACGGGTTTCCATGCACACCTGCAGTTCGGATGCAATGGTATTAGACCGTGTGCTTCGTCGGGCGCATACGTCTCGCCCTCCATGCTGCTGCATCTCTCGCATACCCTGTCGTCGCCGGCCGTGCTCCACTCCACCGTCACCCCTATCTCTTTAATACCGAGTCTCTCAAACGAGTCTAACTGTCCTTCGGCATGGGCGTGAATGACCTCTGTTCTCGCGATAACGTTGGCCCGCTTTCTCGTGATGCCTTGCACATCTTTCGTCAATTGTCTAGCGATGGTCACCGGTCCTCGGCCTTGAGCTATTCCCGTGGCTAACGTTCGACTCATTTGCTGACTCATCGCGGCCGTCACTCCTCTCAACTCTTCATACGTTCTCGTGTTCAATAAAGCCAGTTTACTCAAGGTCTCAGGCGCATGAAACGCCTCTTGTAAAAATTGTGACTGCGTACCCTCGTAAAAGTCGGGTCGCATCTTATTTACGTCCACGTATGCGCGTTGTATTCCTTTTTTATACGAAGAGTCTACGTATTTTGCCGTCCAAGGGTCTCCTCGAATGTCCACGTTCAATATTCCGGCGTTTACTTGGCGTTGCAACCAGTTGTGATACGCTGTGACTTTTTGAGCGTCCGTATGAAAGCGCCACGCTTGCGCCTCTTGCATCACGAGTATTCTCGGGCTCAGTCCAAACACGTCATCTTGTACCACGAGCTTCCACAACTCCCGACTGATTTTTTTGAATCGACGAGTCATCTCGGCCACGAATCGCCTACGAATCATCGTCGTCCGTGTCGGATCAATTCTCAACAGATTTTTTTGATTTATGATAAGCATTAACTATTCGTTTTCTTGTATTTTATGTTCGTGGGCCTTAATCCTCATCTCATGATCTTCGGCATCCCAATCCTCTTCTAGATTATTTTGATACTCGTCTATTCTAAATTCATTTGTTCGAGTACCTTCTATTGACTCACGCTCGCGTTCATATAACATTATTTGTCCTCTTTAGGTTCGCCGTCGTCGTTCCACGTTTCGGCCTCTTTAAGAAAAACGTCTGCCTGCTCGTCCGTGAATCCCATCACGTGCGTCAAGAATTGATGCGGCGGAATCAACACTTCTGCGCCCGCCGTTACGTATTTAGTAATCGCTTCAGTCTTGTCCTTAGTGATCAAAGCCTTGTCCTTTGGATCGAGCTCGTCGAGACTCGGCCAAGTAACCTCGTACTCTTTGAGGGGCAATATACCAAATGCGATCAACCGGTCTACGAATGATCGTATTATCACGGGCGTACAATAACTCACTTGTCTCTTTGTCACGCGACGACTCCACGTTTTGGCATCCTGCGTGGACGCAAGTTTCGCCTCTTCGCTGCCCAACAACAAACGATATGGGACGCCAAGAGCTATTCCAATCGCCTTCAGCTGCACCTCAAAATGTTCTTTAGGACTGGCCACTTGCGTCTGCAGCGACTTTGCCTTGACGCCCGTAAGAGCAAGATACCGCTGCAAGTGATTAGAGTAATCTTCGAACTCTTCTTTAATCTCTTTTTTCTCAACGTCGGTCAAGGCCGTGGTTCTTTCAGGGTTAATCTCGAATGTGAGACCCGGAAATCCACCTTTCCAAAACATCTCAGCACTTCCGCCCAACATCTTTTTCACGTCAAGAAGATAGTTATAAACAATCTTCATCCGAGGTGTACCAAATATCACGCTCTCATACAAGTCTTCAGCTACGTGTATCACGCGAGTCCAATGCATACCCAACTCAGTGGCACCCGCCACTCCTTCAATATTTTCTAACTTTAGCCTGTATATCGTTGGTTTGCCATATCTGGGCGACGAGACGTCTGTCTCTTTTGCTTTGACATCGAGGGACGACTCGCTAAACGACCTAAGATACATGAGATTGTGCTTCGATTGCGAAGTCATCTCGCCAGTCTTAAGATCAATGCCGTCGACGGCCTCGATTAGTTTTTTACCGTCATCGATTCCAATCAACAGTACTCCATATCGACCTATGCCGCTCAAGACGTCGAGATTAAATAAACAATTAAATATTTGAAACTTTTTACACAACTCTTTCCAAATCTTTTCAAATTCAGACTTGGTTGATTCCTCGTTCTCGACGACCTCAGGCGTCACGCTCCAACACTCTTCTGGCATTAATTTGACGATACGAGTACCGATACCATTTCTATTAAACGCCGCTTGATAATCAGAGACTTTTATGGCCGACGGATAACCACATTCAGTGTCCATATCTCGCGTTTCGTCCAAGATCTTCTGCAGCAATTCCCGCCTCAAGGTAAAAGCGTTATATAATAGAGTATTCTTGTCCACGTTACAGCCTTCCCACCCGAATTTCACCTTCCACTAATTGATTAAATGCTCCAGACGAGGCATCGACTTGATCCTTATACTTACTCACCGGAAAGTGTCTATGCTCGTCGAGATACATCTTGTTCCATTCAGCTCGCACCATATACACGTTACCAGCATTTACTTGATCTGCAAAAGGACCGGCTCTCGCCGTTTTGTTACCTGAACTCGAACCAACTTTGTCTGCTCGAATTCTCCAACCAGCTAGATTTTTTATCGTATAACTAGCTTGGTCTTTGCCTCCACTTCCTGGCTCTTGCTCTATCCGAATAAGTGGCTCGTGTCCGTCCATCACGGCGGTGTTCTTTATTGTCGCTTCTCGCTCTTCCATCGCCCACTGGCCTCTCACGACATCAAGAATCCAAAATCTGTCATCAAGATCTTTACCCATCAACACACCCGCAGTATAAGCGCCCGCACCTTGAGTTCCGGCTTTATCCCAATATCTGACCCGTGCTTTCCATTTAGAAGGCGCCATGTCGATCGTTATTCTATTCGGCTTAAACATAGCTCCGCCACGAGGTATTGGCGACTGTTGAAACTGTCCCGCGTAGCTAAACTCGCGAAGCGCCTTAAAATTTCCTTTAAGAATGTCTTCGGACAAACGCGACGGGTCCATCAGTCCGTTGACGTAATATCTTTGCAGCTCCGGAGGCTTAATGTTTTCTCCGTCGTTGGCCTCAGCGGGAATGCAGATGTGCTTTACGTTCTCATACGTATCTAACATGTGTTGAGTCGGGTCATTCTGATGAAGACGTTGCATTATTAAGATAGTGGGCGTGACGGCCTTATCGACTTTGCGAGTGAACAGCGTCTCACTCATCACACGATTGGCCGTCGCCAACTCAACCTCACTCACTGCTTTTTCCGGATTCAACGGATCATCTATTCCTATGAAATGCGCGTGCATGCCCGTAACCGTTCCTTGCACTCCAAAACTATATCTGCTGCCACCTTTAGTATTTACAAAATGAGATTTCGCCGCTTGATCTCGTCTCAACACAATTTCAGGAAAGGCTTTTTTATATTTCTCGCACGTAACTACGTCCTTGTTTTTACGAGACAGGTCCATCGCCAGCGGAGCCGTGTAGCTGCCGCCGAGGTATCTACACGAAGGCATTCGAGTCCAAGTCCAAGACGGAAACATTATAGAACACAGGGTTGATTTGGTAGAGCCCGGCGGTACGTTTATCACGAGATCATATTCTTTTGGCTCTCCTTTAAACACCCGTTCTGCCATGATTTGCAGCTCATCAGCGAGATATGAAATATGCCAATTCCAAACGGGCCTCTCAGCGATGACGTCACTCCAAAACTCTTTCACAAATTCAAAAAGCGATTCCCTACATATCGAAGCCACTAATTCATCCTCGTCGTATTGAACGCTTTCACCGGCTCTCACGAGAACGAGTAACTTTTTTCGTTGGTCGAGCGCGAGTCCAAGAGCATCAAGCGGAGTCAAAAACTCGTACTCAAGAACCCGCGTCTCGATCACCTGCATGGATTTTTCATCGTAGTTTAAGTTCTCCACCACCATTCGATCAAACTCAGTAGTCCGTAACTCGCCGGGCGTCGCAAAAGTTAAATGATCTAATCTTACCTTGGGATATATCTCAAATTTGTTTTGTAAGGCCTGCTTAGCGGTGTCTGGAAACTGGCTGAGCCACAAACCGTGATGCGACTCCATCAACCAAATCAGCAACAAGTCCCGGGCAACGTTTCGTTCGTCATTTTGCACCTTCAAGAACGATCGCTCATCAAACACTGTTCTTAAATGATCTGGACATTTTATTTCAAGCATCACTGGCATCGTTTAATTCCCGAGATTCACTTTGATCCTTGGATTCATTTTCTCATTCAACGGCAGTCGTACTCTCTCGTCTATCGCCGCTCCAATAGCCTCAGCAAGTCCCAAATGCTTCGTGCCACATACGTCGTTTATGGCGAGCACTATCTGCATCACTATCAAGTTCATCACTTTGAGACTCACCTTGTCCCCAGCCTCTTTCTCAAGCTTTGACGCAGCGAGAACCAAATCTTTTACCTCATCCATAGCTTGCCCAAGCGTCTGTATCATCAACGCCTTCGTTTGCGGAGTCAACTTTAATTCTTGATCGTCGTCGAACAACGGTTGGGCGAGTCTCAACGCCTCGCACGCGATCGCCCGTGCGACTGCAAGTTCTTCATACAAATTTACGGCCTCGTCGTGCGGCCTCTTAAGCAACTCTTCGACCCGGTCCTTCAACTTGGGTCCCAAAAATTTTGAATAAACTCCAGGCAATCTATTCTTTCCCGTTCTGCAATATAAGGCCGCCGCCCTACGCCCACCGTGAAATTGACAATACTCACTACCCACTAACGCCCATCTTCTACACCGGACCCTGGTTCTTTGCGAGTTCGCCTTACATTGATTTTTATGACCCTCGGGCGGTGCTCCAGACACGATTAATTCCTTGCGTTAATATACACACGTCGCGTCCTTCCAAATAAATATATATCAAACTTTAAATATAAATCAAATTATATTTAAGTTCCGCGAGCATGTACACTAAAAAATAATGCTGTTTTTATACCAAATGGTTCATAAATGCGTTTAAACCTCGTCACCCTTGTTCCGTATCACGTCCTCTATTACGTTCTTAGTGGCCTCGCTCACAGCCTCGACCCTGTCGTTCTCCAGCTGCCACTGGTATGAGCACGACCAATCACACGCGTAAGCAAACTGGGACATGTTGAGACCCATCTCTTCACGGGCGAGCTGCAGCCTCCTGCCGTCGATTTTATACCTAGTATCTATCAGTTTGAACATCCCTGTTCTCCTTATCTAAAATTTTTTGATTTCCTTTTCTCCCTTTTTATTTAAACCACCTTTTAATTTTAAGTCTGGACGAAGAAGTTCAAGAAGCTTTGGATCAACACTGAATAATGGCATCATACCCCCAACTTGACCACCGAACAGACCAAAATGGTCGAGTTTCATGTATATTATAATTAGAATGTGTTTTTTCTCTTGTTATCCACTTACTCATATTATTCACGCTCCTCGTCTAAAAATTCAATTATAATATCACCATGGCACAAAGACGGAGTGCACCAACACGCGAGCTTTTTTCCCTTTAACTTTAAGACGTGATATAAAAAATCCAAGTCCTTCTTTATTCGATTATCAAAATAAACTTTGTACTTTGCGACTGACTGTTCCCGAGTACACGTTGAAGTAATTGGAAACGGATTACCAAATATAGTTCGACGATCTATTACTATATAATCGTTTCCAAATTTAAGACAATATGTTCTTAAGTTAATGAGCGTCGTTTTCATGATTTATTTTCCTTACAGTTTAACTCTTCACGCAGTCTGTCGATTATGCCCTGCATCGTCTCACGACATTCACCACCTCGCTTCAGCATCAGCCTCAACTTGTCGATCTCCTCTCTCGACTCCTTGAGTTTGGTCCGAAGACTCTTGACTATTTCTTCTTGATTCATCATTTATTGTCTCCTTTCTTGAGTGCGTGATCCGCAGTCTTCACGCACGATCTACAAATGACTTTTCCCAGATACGCCTCAAATATCTCAAACCACTCCGGCAAGCTCTTGAATTTGGCCAAACGCTTCTGTTTTATCACAAACCACTGGGCAGATTTCAATCGAACTTTTCTACAAATCGGACACCGTCTATGAGGAACGCACTCAAATAGTAATGCTTCTCTCCGATCTCTTTTATATCTCTTGACATACTCAACTTCGCTCTCGTCCCAATTTCTCATCGGTTCCTTGACCGGATTCGCTCGCTCTTCGAGAGTCTTTCTCGCGTCTCGAAACGTCTTTTTGACGGACTGGCGGACGACCATCCCAGGCGCCTTTTTGAGAATTGGACCCACTTTCTTCTTAAGCGTTCCAAAAATTGGTCTAGGTGTTCCAAGATTCTGCAAGCTTTTCTTAATCGATTTGTTCTTATTTGAACTCATTCTCATTCTTCTAAGTTATCCAAGTTAACACTGGCTAAAATTTTATACAATGAAAAATGTTTGTGACCCTACCAGCTAGTTAACCCTAGAACGTTAGCTAGCTGGTCAAAATAGGTATAAGTCCATATATAACAATAACTTAAAAAGTGCTTTACTACTACTACTACTACTACTACTAAGGGTTAATTAGGATAATAAAATAGGGTTGTTAACCCGACCATCCTCACAAACATTTTTCATTGTATAAAAATATTTTCGCTCATCTCAATAAATCTCCCATTCCGGCTATTCTCCTTGATTTTTCTTGTCCTTTTGTCATCGGCAAATGAACTATCTCGTATAACTCGGCGCACGTCTGGCAGAGGGTCTCCATGTCGTCCAAAGCTGGACGACCCATGCCGAAGACTACGGAATAGACGTCGACTGACTCTATAC
>JAUWRD010000173.1 GCA_030610765.1 Actinomycetes bacterium | reverse complement strand
CGGTAGCGGCGCTGGTTTCCTCGGCATTGTGGCAATCGGAACACTTAATCGCGGACGAGGTAGTCAAGCCCGCCGTCGCCAGTTGATTGTTTAGCACGGTCGACTGATTACGTCCAACCGCCTCAATCGGGTGAAACGAGCTATTGTTCGGATTAAACTCGCGCGCTTTATCTCCTTGTGGGTCAATCGGCGCGCTAGAGGTTGTTTCGTAAAACATACTTGGCGGCCTGGTCGTATATGCTGAGTGACACTTGAAACAAAGTTCGTATTCATATAAAACTTCATCGACCTTCGTGAAGGTAGGCGTTGAGTCGGGGACGCTATTGGCAACAGAGACACCCCAGATTCCTTGAAGCGGCCTACCTTGTCCTTGAAGCAGCATGTCCATATCGTGACAGTCTATACATTCAGAGTGCCGGTTGCTTGTTCCAAGCGAAGCAACTGGATCTGTCCACTCATCTTCGCTATGACGATCGCTATATAACCCGACGGGATGTGATGAATCTTTGCTTATTTGGCTTTCTACGTCAGGCGCGTCCGCAATGCTATCCACTTTATGACATCTGTAACACAGCTTTTGCTCCGTGGCCGCGTCGCTATAACCTTTACCTGTATCGAACTCCTCGTCGGCGGGATGGCACATAAGACAGGCCTTATCCATGGCCGGGAGCACTCGGTCAGGATCGCCGGCATAATTAGTCGTACCGACACTCTTATAAGAATCCCACATTAGTTTCCAGCCAACGCTTTGATGGGGGAAGCGGCTGTCGGCGGTTGCTCCCTTGGAAGCAGCGTGGCAGCCTCGGCAACCCTGGACCTCAGACGTATGAGCGGCTTTGGCTACGCCAGCCTGGCCGTTGATTGTCATCAAACCATCGGCACCAGGTCCTTGAGGGTGAGATCGTGCATTTGGCCGATCAGTGTCGCTTGTCGTTCTCAGCCAATTTGAATTCTGATTATGGCAGTCAGCACAGAACCCTGTTCTAACTGCCGCCGCGTCGGTTGCCAATTCTGCTGCCCATTCGCCTGCAGTTAATCCACCGGATCCCTTACCAAGGATTGAACCGTCTCCTGCCGGATCTATTCTAAGAATCTTAGAGTTCCAATTTTCGCCTAAACCATTGCTGTTATATGTAGCGTCATCGGAGGTCGGGTCAAGTATGCCGTCATTATTATTGTCTTGTCCGATAGTGTCGGCTCCGTGAACCGAGTGACACTGGTAACATTGCAGAACAGCTCCCTCATCCGACGGGTCACGGTTTGGCAAGTTTCCCCAGTCGTTAGATCCGCCGTTAATATCGCTATCGGGGACGCTTGACGCTCCCAAAGTATGTTCGCCTCTGATCGTTTCATTCGTAGTTGCCAGCTCGTATGGCTTTTTCGAGGCAGCTCCGCTTGAAGCATCATGGCAATACATGCACTCCGTTGCCCGCTTGTTACCCATACCTAGCGCAGACCCTTCTCCTTGAGTTCTTGTTGCTTCCGTGGTCCCGCTTTTAAGTAGTCTGTAACTGTTGGTGCCAGCCAGGTGAACCGCATGACAAGTTTTACACAGGTTAGAGGCACTCGTAAAACCACCGTGCGGGGCTGTGTAGCTTGTATTTTCGGTTTGATCCGCCCAATAACCGCTGCCGATAGTGTCGGACGCATTTGTTTGAAACCATCCGCCGGCCATAGCCGGCACGGTAAAAAGGATCGTGAGCGCTAGTATTATAAAACCTATTAGCGTCGAAGCTCGTTTTCTAAAATTCAATTACTACCGTCCGTTATATCGAAATACGCTTCTGCTTCTGTCTTTAGAAAACAACCGTCAAAAACTCTATACGACCGCTTAAAATTAACTCAAACCGCTTAATGTTTGGTTCAGCTTCTTTATAGTACCATCTTTTTGTTAAGGTTCATACTGCGCTTATCAACTAATCAATCTGTGTCTAGCGTATGTTGTGTTCCTTTTTGGCTTAAAGTTAAGATTATTGTCACGCAGCGGTCCCTAACTTACGTGCCCAATGGCCTTTTAAGGGCGAAAAAGTTCGAACAGTGTCTCAATCCGGGGAGTAAAAACATGGAGCTGTTTATGTGGGTTCTTATGCGGCTTCCGAGGTATCGATTAACGAGAAATCCTCTGCATAGTGAGTGCCCTCTAGAATATTGTTCATGAATTCCAGGGTTTCTCCGTCGATGCTTAAGCGCATTTCTTGTGTCAAAGATTCCACTACAGCCAAACTTAAGCTGGATTTTGTAATAGTTAGAAGATAATCGAAATAGGCCTGGAACATCTTGACTGACTCGATCGGCATTTGTTTTTTTTACAGACAGGACCTTAAAAGCCCCCTTTTCCATTTGGAAATCTAAGCGGTTTTCTGTCGAGTACATATTAATCTTCTGACAGATTTTGGCGATAAAGTCCGGTCCGGCATATTTCAGCAACAGTTTTAGAAAAATTGAACCGATTTCGATGATAAATTTTTGCACCTCAACAACATCTTCATCGGAGATTGCAGCTAGACGAAAGTAATCCATTTTTTCGGCCTGAATGACGACCCTAAGCGGATTCTCACCGGCCCGATATGTGCGACGATTTACATCGAACCGTTCCATAAACGCATCGAGCACT
>JAUWRD010000110.1 GCA_030610765.1 Actinomycetes bacterium | reverse complement strand
CGCACTGTTGGCATTTTTTGGTTATGCCGCTGGTTTAGCAATCACCAATCTAGATACAGGTCAAATTGTCGCCTTTCCACCCCATTTTTTCGTGGGCACAATTCTCATAATATCAATTGCGACAACTTTCATTATCTCGCGTCGTATTGACGATAACCCATCCTGGCGCACACATCATTTCTGGCTTGGGCTTTTTATTCTAGCGATCTATATATTACAAATCGTGCTCGGGATAGGAGTATTCGCATTGCTCAGACCCGCGTAAAGCTTCCTACGCGCGGGCGTTACTTGCGTAGAGCGGGCTCCATAGTATTTGCCGCATGCGTTTGGTTTATAATGGGTGCCGAGAAAAGCGCGTACCTGAGGAGGAAAACGTTGAGTAAAAAATTGTTGGCACTGATGATCTTAGGCGCTCTGGTTTTAGCCGGATGCAATCAGAACGCAAGCGAGAAGAAAGGCAGCATAGAATATAAGAACGACAAAAGCGAAGGCCGGGTCGAGATGGGTGAAAACGTTAAGCTGCCAGATGATTTTCCCGAAGATGTTCCAGTTTATAAAAACGCGAAAATAAAAGGAACAAATATCAGCAAGATGGATAATGGCGAGCTCATGGTGATTACACTCCAAACAGACGACAATCTACAAAATATCAAAAAATTTTATAAGGATGAACTGGTCAAAAATGGCTTCGGTATAGAAAACGAATTTGAAACTGATAAAAGTGTCACTTTAACTAGCAGAAAAGGAAGCACCACCGTGATTGTATCCGCCATCACTCAGAACGGACAAACCACCATTGGTACTAATGTCACCATTAAGAAAGAACAATAGACCGCACTAGCATTTTTGGAACTAGTTAAAAATAAGGCGCTCCGAAAAGAGCGCCCTATTTAAATTGCTTTTACTAGCTGTTACAACATTCTTTTGCCGGCTTCCCTGAACCACAGTTACAAGGCGCGCAACATTCACTAGCCTTTTTGCCAGACCCACATTCACATGATTGGTCACCCATCGATCACACCCCCTCTTATACAACTATTCTTCCCCCTTTCCCCCCGTTTATCACCTTGAGTCGGTCCGAAAAACACCGATCACAAAGGAATTCACAAAGCGATTCTTGACATCTCCTGCCGGTTGCTTTATTTATTCAATAATGATAATTGGCTATAGGTTTGTAGCAATACTCTTTGGCCTAGTAGTCTGGGCTGCAGCTTTTTCGGTCGCTGTCCTCATCTTCCCAATCAGAGAATCAGACAGAGTTTTCTTTGAGTTTTACAGGCAATCCCATTATTGGAGGTAACATGAGAAAACTTTTTGTACTTGGCTTAACTATCAGCCTACTTCTAATCTCGGTTCCCTTCGCTTTGGCGGCCCCCTGCGCGGGAGCCTGTGGTGATGAAGCAACTTGTGGTAACGATGGACAGGACGACGGAACGGTCGAAATGGAAGATCAAATGGAAGGCGGGAGTTAAAATGACGGAAAAAGCCATCAGTGTTTCGGGCATCAGTTTCTCTTATGGAAATCTGTTAGCTGTCGATAATATTAGTTTTGAGGTCGCTCAGGGCGAGATTTTAGGATTTTTGGGCCCAAACGGAGCCGGCAAATCAACTACGATAAAGATGCTCACGGGCCAGCTAACACCGAAAAACGGGAATATTTCTATCCTAGGCCGGGATATTGTTAAGAACAGGGCGGATGTGCAGGGTGACATTGGGGTCTGTTTTGAAGAAAAAAACCTCTATTTGAACATGTCCGCTCGCGAAAACCTCCAGTTCTACTCGGGACTTTTCGGCATTAAAGACCTAGACATTCAGGGTCTTTTAGCCAAAGTCGGGCTCGCGGATCGAATTGATGACCGGGCAAAAAACTTTTCTAAGGGCATGCGTCAGCGGCTTATGGTCGCGCGAACTCTCGTGAACTCGCCCAAAGTGCTTTTTCTGGATGAACCAACCGATGGCCTCGACCCGGTTTCTGCGCAAACAATTAGAAAATTAATTGTCGCGCAAGCAAAAAAGGGGACAGCTGTTTTGCTGACAACGCATGACATGGAGGAAGCCGACAAGTTATCCGATCGCGTCGCTTTTATCAATGATGGAAAAGTTGAGGTTATTGATACACCTGAAAATCTGAAGCTTGAGTACGGCAAACGAGAAGTTAAAATCCGACTTCGGACCGAAGGTGGTGTCCAAGAGGAAACAATCGCTTTTGACGAAAAGGAAGCCGGCGACCGCCTAAAATCGGCGGTAACATCGAAAAACTTGATGACTATCCATACCGAGGAGGCGACACTCGAAAACATCTTTATAAAGCTTACCGGAAGGGGGCTTGAGGGATGAGCAAAAGAGATTCGCACGCCGGAATCATTTGGACAATCCTTAAGAAGGATTTAAAAGAATTTAGTCGAGACAAGTTCTTTATGTTAATAACCGGCCTAGGGATCTTCTTTTACGTCCTTATCTACTGGCTCCTACCCACTACCGTCAACGAAACCATAACTGTTGGTATCCACCAGACAGGGATGGAAAAGATATTTAAAGAATTTGAAAAATCGGAAGATGAAGGTATTGATTTTAAACTTTTCAGCACCTCCAAAGGTCTGAAGAAAGCCTTAGGACTAACAGCTAAGCAACCAAAGGAAGAGCTTCAAATCGGTCTTGATTTCCCAAAAGATTTTCTGACCGATGTCGCCGCGGGTAAAAAAACAACCGTCAATGTTTTTGTTGATTCTTCTATTCCCAAGGAACTCCGGGGCACCATGTCGAGCCTGGTAAAAGAGATGGCATACGCGCTCGCGGGTCAAGAACTGCCCGTGACTGAACCGGATGAAAAGACGATTGTTTTGGGTCAAGATCGGGCCGGAAACCAAATCTCCCTTCGGGACAAGATGAAGCCAATGTACGCTTTTTTTATCTTGATCATGGAAACGTTCGCTCTCGCTACCTTGATAGCCGGCGAGATACAGACCAAAACCGTAACCGCGATCCTTGTCACCCCGGCCAGAATATTTGATTTCCTGGCGGCCAAGGGAATTGTGGGAACAGCTGTAGCTTTTTTAGAGGTGACCCTGCTAATGATTCTGATTCGTTCTTTCGGCAACAGCCCGCTAATCTTAGCAGTCGTATTGCTTTTAGGCGCCGTATTAGTTACTAGTCTTGGTTTTATCGCCGGGGCTTCCGGCAAAGATTTTATAGGCATTCTATTTTACAGCATGCTTTTTATGATTCCCTTGATGATTCCGCCAATTGCCTTATTTTTCCCTGGTAGCGCTTCGTTCTGGGTAAAGCTTATTCCGTCATACGGACTAGTCCAAGCAATAGTCGGGGTTGTCACATACGGTGAGGGATGGAGTGATGTAGCCCTAGATATCGGGATGCTTCTCGCTTGGTGCATCGTGTTATTTACGGCCGGATCGGTCATTTTGAAAAGAAAGGTTGAATCATTATGAGTCTAGTCCGCAGCCTTAAGATAATGGCCAGGGATCTCAAAATGGGGCCTAGATCCCCGATCTTTTTCTACGCAATCCTTTTTCCAATCGCTATGACCTTTGTCGTAACTGTTGTCTTCGGAAGCCTGTTTGAACCCGTGCCGCGGCTTGGGATTGTAGATGAAGGCAGCTCTGTGATAGCCAAAGAAGCCCGCAAGCTACCTGGAGTTAAAGTAACTTTTCTGAAATCCGCGTCAGACTTAAAAGATATGGTTAGAGCCAATGATTTTGACGCTGGTTTGATACTTCAGAAGAATTTCGATGAATCGCTCCGCGTAGGTAAAAAACCAAAATTAAATTTCTTTATCGGCGGCGAGAGCCTGGCTTCAAACCGATTAATATTAGCTTCCTCAACGTTTGAGATGGTTCGCCAAGCTGACGGCTCAATCGCCCCGGTCACAATCAAACTGACAACAACAGGGGGCCAGTCGGTTCCGCTCGAATCCCGACTCCTGCCAATGCTTGTCATGTACGCCGTCCTCATTGCCGGCCTTTTTGTTCCAGCCGCGAGTCTCGTGGAGGAAAGGGAGAAAAAAACGATCGAGGCCGTATTGGTGACCCCGGTGCAAATGCCAGATATTTTAGCCGGCAAAGCCGGTTTGGGCGTGGTTCTGGCAATGGCGACAGGAATCATGACCCTTGTCCTAAATAATGCCCTCGGCGTTAATCCCGGCGCTCTTATTATAGTGCTGTTTTTGGCATCGCTTATGTCCGCGGAGTTCGGTCTAATATTGGGCTCGCTAGCCAAAGACACCAATACCTTATTTACTTTCATTAAGTCTATTGGCGCTCTTTTGGCCGCGCCCGTTATCTTCATTATTTGGCCAGGTCTCCCGCAGTGGATCGCCAAGATCTTTCCGACCTATTACTTTCTTTCGCCCCTATATGAAATAGCGATAAAAGATTCATCACTTGGGCAAGTGACTCTTGATCTAAGCATAGGCTTTGGCATTTGCGCGGTACTTATTCCGATCGTCTGGAAGTTCGGCCAAAGGATGGAGCAGCAAATAGGGTCAAGCTAGGCAGCTCGACGATCATGAACTCTGCTAGTCCGCCTCTCCTCTGCAATCGCCTCATCCTTGCCGAAGGGATGTCCGCCAAAGCCGTGGCGCATCATAGCAATTGCACGGTAAGCATCGCTTTCCTTCGTTCGTGACCTGAACAGCTCAATAACGGATTGAGTAATAACAGGGATCGGTATCTCACGATCAAGCGCTTCCTGAACCAACCAATTAACCTCGCCGGTATCCTCAATATACGATGGGGCCGCCCGCATGTCTTTTATCTCTTCCAAACCTTGAGCCATGAGCTCAACAAGCCAACTACGGATGACAGACCCGTGAGACCAATTTTGAAAGATATCATGCAGGTTAATTTTAAAGTCACTGCTTTTAAGAAGCTCAACACCTTCTCCAATTGCTTGAAGCATGCCGAATTCTATACCGTTGTGGACGAGCTTCACAAAATGACCACTACCAGCTTTACCGGCATGAACATAACCACCCTCTACCGCAAGTGTTGAAAGGACCGGCTCGCACAATTTAGCTGCCTCATCAGTGCCGCCAATCATAAAACAAGCTCCGTTGCGAGCTCCTTCTAGACCTCCACTTGTACCACAATCAACAAAATTGATCTTTTGCTCGGTAACCTCGGCTGCCCGTCTAATTGAATCTTTGTAATATGAGTTTCCCCCGTCCATGATGACATCGCCTTCATCAAGATAAGGAATAAGCTCATTGATAACCTTATCGACCGTCGGGCCCGCGGGAAGCGAAAGATATATGATTCGAGGCGGCGTAA
>JAUWRD010000015.1 GCA_030610765.1 Actinomycetes bacterium | reverse complement strand
TGCCTCGACTTCCTCTCCACTCGCGGCCAAACATTTCGTTATCGCTGCCGTCAAGGTGGTCTTTCCGTGATCCACGTGACCGATTGTGCCAATGTTCATGTGCGGCTTAGTTCTCTCAAATTTCTTTTTCGCCATGCTTCCTCCCTTTTAACTAAAAGTTTGTCTTCGCTAACCTAGCTGTTTGCTGCAGCTAGTGATGATTCGCCTTGTATCTTGCTAATTATTTCGGTTGCTATACTAGTCGGTACTTTCTCGTATTTATCAAATTGCATTGTAAACGTGGCCCTTCCTTGTGTCCTTGACCTTAAATCAGTGGCATAACCAAACATTTCCGATAAGGGGACACGAGCTGCGACAATTTTTGAACCAGATCTAGTATCAATGCCTTCGATTCTCCCTCGTCGGCTATTCAGGTCGCCCATAACTTCGCCGAGAAAATCTTCCGGTGCTACTACCTCAACTGTCATGACCGGCTCAAGTAAAGTCGGTTTCGCTTTCTTGACCGCTGCTTTAAAAGCCATGGAGCCGGCAATCTTAAAAGCCATCTCTGATGAATCAACATCGTGATACGAGCCATCGAGCAACTCGACTTTCATGTCGACCATCGGATATCCGGCCAGGACACCAGTGTCCATCGCTTCATCCATTCCTTTTTTAACCGCTGGGATGTATTCACGCGGGATAGAACCGCCGCTTATCTTATTATCAAAAACAAAACCTTCACCCGGAACAGCCGGCTCAAGATTTATCACAACGTGACCATATTGACCTTTACCACCGGTCTGTCTGACGAATTTAGCAGACACATTGGTGACAGTCTTTTGAACCGTTTCCCTATACGCCACCTGTGGTCGTCCGACGTTGGCCCCGACTTTGAACTCACGCAAAAGCCGGTCAACAATAACCTCAAGGTGTAGCTCGCCCATACCGGAAATAATTGTCTGTCCCGTCTCCTCGTCAAGCTCGACCTTAAACGTAGGATCTTCCTCAGACAATTTCGCAAGCGAGTTGCCAAGCTTGTCTTGATCTACTTTTGTTTTTGGCTCAATTGCCACGGAAATTACCGGTTCCGGAAAGACCATTTCCTCAAGTACGATCGGATGATCGAGGTCGCTAAACGTGTGTCCGGTGCCGCTCTTCTTTATGCCAACGGCTGCGGCAATATCACCCGTGCCGACTTCATCGCAATCTTCGCGGTGATTAGCATGCATTTCAAGTATACGCCCGATTCTTTCTTTCCGGCCTGTCGCCGTATTGAGCACATAAGAACCAGCCTTGATCGTGCCCGAGTAAACCCTAAAGAACGTAAGCTTACCGACATATGGGTCTGTCATTATCTTAAACGCCAGCGCGCAAAAGGGCTCTTTGTTGTCAGGCTTGCGCTCTTCTTCTTTTTTGGTTTTTGGATTTATCCCAGCAACAGGCTTAATGTCGATTGGTGAGGGCAGAAAATCAACAATTCCGTCAAGCAATGGTTGCACGCCCTTATTCTTAAAAGATGTTCCGCATAAAACCGGTGTTATCTCAAGGCTTAGCGTTGCTTTTCGCACCGCGGCCTTTATTGAGTCATCCTCAATGTCGTCGCCTTCAAGATATTTATGAAGGAGCTGATCGTCGTGTTCGGCGACAGCTTCGAGCAGATATCCTCTGTACGCTTCCGCGTCCGCTTTATATTCATCGGGAATCTCGATCTCTTCCCATTTTTCTCCAACATCATCCATATAGACGATTGCTTTCATCTTGATCAGATCGATAATCCCTTTAAAATCTTCTTCGTTTCCGAGCGGTAGTTGAACTGCTATTGGCTTTGCTTTGAGCCGATCCTCGATCATCGCTATAACATTCTTAAAATCAGCACCAACTCTATCCATCTTGTTAACAAACGCAATTCTAGGCACTCCGTATTTATCAGCTTGTCGCCATACGGTTTCAGACTGGGGCTCAACGCCCTCCACCGCACTAAAGACCGCCACCGCGCCATCGAGTATACCTAATGAGCGTTCGACCTCTACAGTGAAGTCCACGTGCCCGGGTGTATCTATAATATTTATTCTATGGTCTCTCCAAGAACATGTAGTTGCCGCTGAGGTAATCGTGATTCCTCGCTCTTGTTCTTGCTCCATCCAATCCATGACAGCTGTTCCTTCGTGAACTTCACCGATCTTATATGTTTTACCGGTATAAAAAAGGATACGCTCAGTGGTCGTGGTCTTACCCGCGTCAATGTGCGCCATAATTCCGATATTTCTCATTTTGTCTAGTGAATATGCCATGTTGTTATACCTGTACTTTCATTAATTTGCGTTATTCTACCATCTGTAATGAGCGAAAGCTCTATTAGCTTCGGCCATTTTGCGCAAATCTTCTTTCTTTTTAATCGATGCACCCTGCCCTTGAGAAGCTTCTAATATCTCGGCTGCTAATCTCTCAGCCATTCTTTTTTCCCGGCTCTCTTGGGAAAAACCGACCAGCCATCTCAAAGCTAGGGTAGTTGACCTGCGCCCAGGAACCTCAATCGGAACCTGATATGTGGCACCACCGACCCGTCTCGACTTAACTTCCAAGACTGGTCTGATGTTATCAATCGCCTTCTTATATACAACGATTGGATCGCCACCGCCCTTTTGGGCAATTATATCGAATGCCTCATAGACAGATTTTTCCGCTATGCTTTTTTTTCCACCTTGGAGCACTTGATTAACTAGTTGCGATACAAGCTTATTTTGAAACTTCGTATCACCGGGAATCACTCGTTTTGTTGCTGGTCCTTTTCTTGGCATCTCCTACTTCTCCGCTTTCGCGCCGTATTTGGATCTTCCTTGTTTCCTGTCGGCTACACCGGCAGCGTCCAATGCGGCTCTAATCACTTTATATCTCACTCCGGGCAGATCCTTAACACGTCCGCCACGAATGAGTACAATTGAATGCTCTTGGAGGTTGTGCCCGATGCCTGGAATATATGATGTCACTTCCATTGAATTTGTCAATCTAACCCGCGCAACTTTTCGCAAAGCAGAATTTGGTTTTTTTGGCGTAGTCGTATAAACCCGAGTGCAAACGCCTCTTTTTTGTGGCGCTCCTCGCAAAGCAGGCGTCGCTGACTTTTTAGTCGTCCGCGATCTTCCTTTTCTAATAAGCTGCGATATAGTCGGCAAAAGTTCCCCTTCTTCTCATTCTCTTTTTTAACGCATTGTATATATTCTAAACAAAAACTAATAATCTCTAAACGCTTAGGTCAGCTTAAACACTGACCTGCTATTCCTTCGCTAACACAACAAAAAGCTGGGCAATCAGGATTTTCCCAGCTACAGCGAGGAAATATATCATCTTTCCTTTAAGCTGTCAACGATCGATAGGCAATACCCTCTTAATTTAAGCCATCGTGGCCGTTAGTCATGGACGTCAAGTAAGTGTATTTCAGGTACTACATCTTTACCGGATTGTCTCCGTCGCTTCCAGAAGCCAGTGCTGATTTCGGCAAACCCTCTTCCTCAGGGCCCTCATCCGGAACAGCTGATGGACCTAATAAAATATTCTCGTCCTCCGCTCCCTTAAATACAGTTTTGATATTTCTATATCTGCTCATCCCTGTAGCAGCCGGAATTAGCTTACCAATAATAACGTTTTCCTTAAGACCCATAAGCGGATCCTCGCGTCCGGCAACAGCGGCATCAGTTAATACTCTGGTTGTCTCCTGAAAAGACGCGGCCGACAAGAAACTGTCTGTCGCTAGAGATGCTTTGGTTATTCCCAACAAAATCTGTTGACCAGTAGCGGGCTCTAACTTGTCAGCCACAACTTTCGCGTTTGCTGACGCAAAATTCATTCGGTCGACTATCTGGCCTGGCAACATGTCTGTATCCCCAGACTCAGTTACTGATATCTTGCGCAACATCTGTCTTACGATCAATTCAATATGCTTATCGTTAATCTCAACACCTTGGGAACGATAAACTTCCTGAACTTCTGCTACCAGATATTGCTCAACAAACCGGCTACCCTTTACCCGTAAGATATCATGCGGGTTTAGTGACCCTTCTGTCAGTTGCTCACCAGCTTTTATTTTTTGCTTATCTTCCACCCTTAAACGCACTCGACGGGAAATAGGATAAGCCTTTTCTTTTCCGTCTTTTGTCGTAATGACAATTTGCTTAAGCGCTTCAGTTTCACTCAACTCAATCAGGCCTGAGTTGTCGGCCATAATCGCCTCGCCCTTCGGCTTACGAGCCTCAAAAAGCTCAACGATTCTAGGCAAACCATGTGTTATATCAGCGCCGGCCACACCACCGGTATGAAACGTTCTCATTGTTAGCTGTGTTCCCGGCTCTCCAATTGACTGAGCAGCAATGATACCAACTGCCTCCCCGATATCTACTAGGCGTCCGTTAGCCAAACTGGCACCGTAACAGCCCGCGCAAACACCGTAACGGGAGCCGCACGTCAGAACGGATCTCACTGGGACTTCTTTCTTCTTATACTGTGCGGCAAGAACGGGTAGATCCTTCTTTCGAATAACCTCGTTCTTCTTAACGATAACCTCTTTTGTTTTTCTGCTTACCAGGTCTTCCAGGGGAACCCGCCCGAAAAGTATTTCGTTTGGATCGCCATCGCCATTAAGAAGGCTCAAGCGAATCCCTTGATCGGAACCGCAATCTTCTTCACGAATGATTACATCTTGGGCGACATCAACCAATCGCCTTGTCAAATACCCTGAATCAGCTGTTCTAAGCGCTGTATCGGCCAAACCTTTACGCGCTCCGTGAGTGGAAATAAAATATTCTAAAACCGTCAACCCCTCGCGAAAATTGGCCTTAATCGGCCGATCGATAATATCGCCTTTCGGGTTGGCCACAAGACCTCGCATGGCAGCCAGCTGACGAATTTGTTTGATATTTCCTCGCGCACCGGAATTAGCCATCATATAAACTGGATTAAACGAATCGAAGTTCTTCTCCATCGCAGCCGAGACATCCTCTGTCGCCTTTGTCCAAATATCAACGATTCTTTGATGACTTTCTTCTTGAGTGATCAGACCTCTTCGAAATTGACGTTTGATTTTTTCGACTTCTTCTTCTGGTGGTCCGAGAATTTCCCACTTGTTTGGAGGTATTACAATATCGTCCATACCAATCGTTATCGCCGCTTTAGTGGCGTAATGAAAACCGAGGTTCTTTAGCTTATCAAGCATTTCCGCCAAAACCCCTGACTCATACACTTCCGCGCAGTGTTCAACGAGCTTAGTTATTTCTTTTTTAGAAATGTCACTGTTAACGTAAACATGATCTTCAGGAAAAGCCTCATTGAAAATAACCCGCCCAACCGTTGTGTCGACTCTCTCGCCTTTAAGCCGAATTTGAACTTTGGCATGCAAATCTAGTTCGCCCGTTTCTTCCGCTATGATAGCTTCATCAGCGCTGGCAAAAGCTCGCCCTTCTCCTTCGACGCCATCTTTGACCACGGTTAAGAAGTAGATTCCGAGCACCATATCTTGCGTCGGCGTCGCCAATGGTCGGCCATGCGCCGGAGATAATATGTTGTTTGCTGAAAGCATCAGTATGCGAGCTTCAGATTGCGCTTCGACGGATAAAGGCAGGTGAACCGCCATTTGATCACCGTCAAAATCAGCGTTAAAAGCCGTGCACACCAAAGGATGTATCTGTATGGCCTTGCCTTCAACCAGTGTAGGAATAAAAGCTTGTATACCTAAACGGTGCAAAGTAGGCGCCCGGTTCAACAAAACCGGATGATCTTTAATAACGTCTTCTAAAATATCCCAAACAATTGGTTTTGCTCGCTCCACCATACGCTTAGCGTTTTTGATGTTGGGAGCGTGACCCAGATCTACCAGCTGCTTCATGACAAACGGTTTAAATAACTCAAGGGCCATAACTTTCGGTAAACCACACTGGTGCAGGCGAAGATCGGGGCCAATTACAATAACTGATCGACCCGAATAGTCCACACGTTTTCCTAGAAGGTTTTGACGAAACCGCCCTTGTTTTCCTTTAAGCATATCGCTCAGGGATTTCAGTGGGCGATTGCCAGGCCCTATTACCGGCCTGCCCCGCCTACCATTATCAAAAAGCGCGTCGACGGCTTCTTGTAGCATTCTTTTTTCGTTGTTGACAATAATTTCCGGAGCTCCTAAATCAAGTAATCTTTTTAAACGATTATTTCGATTTATGACCCTCCGATATAGATCGTTCAGATCAGATGTCGCGAACCGGCCACCGTCAAGCTGGACCATCGGGCGCAAATCAGGAGGAATAACTGGAATTGCTTCAAGTATCATCCATTCCGGACGGTTCCCTGAACGATTGAAAGCCGAAATGACCTTTAATCTTTTAACCGCTCGGCCATGTTTTTGTCCCTTTGCGGTTTTGATTGTCTCCCGCATCAATGCAGCTTCGGCATCCATGTCGAAGGTCTCAAGTATGTCTTTTATCGCTTCGGCTCCCATTCCACCTTGAAAATAGTCGCCATATTTGACCCTAAGATCGCGATACATGAGTTCGTCGTCTACCAACTGCTTGGGACTCAGTGAACGAAAGTTATCGAAAATCTGCTTAGTCCACTCTAGTAGCTCTGCAGTGTCGTTTTTTTCCATTACCAGTTCTTTGCGAACTTCAGCTTGAGTTCTTAGTTCCGGCTCTTCTGTAACCTTTTCAGCTAGCGCTTCTTCCTTCTTGGCTGCTTCTTCCTCTTTAGCCTTGGTTTCCTCGTTTTTGACTTCTTTTTTAGCCGCTTTGGGTTTTTTCTTCCGACTTACCACTGCTGTTTCAAGCTCTTTTTCCAGCTCCGCGACTCTTACGTCGGCGGCCGCTTGAATCTCTACTAATTCAGCTTCCATCTCTTCTTTAAGTTTTTCCAGATCAGTGTCACGCCGGTCAAAATCAACATCGGTAATCAAATACGAGGCAAAATAAAGAATCTTTTCCAAGTCTTTCGGGGCGATGTCTAAAAAATAACCCATTCGCGAGGGCACGCCTTTGAAATACCAAATATGTGATACTGGAGCCGCGAGTTCAATGTGGCCCATGCGATCACGACGAACTTTCGCCCGAGTAACCTCAACACCGCACCGCTCGCAGATTATTCCTTTAAATCTAACTCTTTTATATTTGCCACAATAGCATTCCCAGTCTTTGGTTGGACCAAAGATTTTTTCACAAAAAAGACCATCTTTTTCTGGCCTTAAGGTTCGGTAGTTAATGGTTTCCGGTTTCTTTACCTCACCACTTGACCAGCCCCTTATTTGCTCAGGAGAAGTTAATCCGATTTTTAGCGCGTCAAAGTTGTTAACGTCTAGCAAACTTGCCCCCTACTTACTTTTCTTCGGCCTACCGGGCTTCTTCTTGCCGGTGGCTACCTTTGTTTTTTCTTCCGGTTCTTCCTTAGTGACTACTTCGGCTTCCACTGCCACAGTTTCTTTTGTTTCTTCTTTTGAATCTTCTTCTGTGACTACTTCCGCTTCCACCTCGACACCTTCTTTAGCTTTTGCTTTTGCCGGTGCTTCTGTTTTCTTCGCCGGAGGCGTTGATAATTCGCCGCGCAGGTCGATACCTAGCTCAGCCGCGGTTTTAAAGATATCCTCATCACCTTCGGTCAGCTCGATCTCGTGACCTTCGTCGGTCAACACCTCAACATTTAATCCCAGACTCTGCATCTCTTTTACTAAGACCTTGAATGACTCAGGGATGCCAGGCTCGGGGATGTTTTCTCCTTTTACAATTGCCTCGTACGCTTTTACGCGACCCAGCACATCATCGGATTTGACTGTTAATAGCTCTTGGAGAGTATAAGCAGCGCCGTAAGCCTCCAAAGCCCAGACCTCCATCTCTCCAAAGCGTTGCCCACCAAATTGCGCTTTTCCACCCAACGGTTGCTGGGTTACAAGTGAATAGGGGCCCGTTGATCGAGCGTGAATCTTATCATCAACCAGATGCAGGAGTTTCAATATATAGACGTATCCAACAGTCGTAGGCTCGCTAAATGGCTCACCTGATCGACCATCAAAAAGCACTGTCTTGCCCGATTCAGGCAAACCTGATTTCCTAAGAGACTCTTTGATATCCTCTTCACGGGCTCCATCAAAAACAGGTGAAGCTATATACACTGGATCAGGTTTCTTGCCATCCGGGCCGGGTTTTGCCAACCCAGCCATTGCCGCCCAGCCAAGATGCGTTTCAAGTATCTGACCAAGATTCATTCGCGATGGAACTCCAAGCGGGTTAAGAACAATATCAACGGGCGTGCCGTCTTTAAGAAACGGCATATCCTCTTCGGGAACGATTTTAGAAATAACACCTTTATTGCCGTGGCGACCAGCTAATTTATCGCCCTCGGAAATTTTTCGCTTCTTAGCGACATACACCCGGACGAGCTCATTAACACCAGGAGATAACTCATTGCCGGCATCGCGTGAAAACACTTTTACCTCAATTACCCTACCGGTTTCTCCGTGAGGAACCTTAAGGCTCGTATCGCGCACTTCTCGCGCTTTTTCACCGAAAATAGCCCGCAAGAGCCGCTCTTCCGCTGTAAGTTCAGTTTCTCCCTTGGGAGTAACCTTGCCCACAAGAATGTCGCCCGGACTGACCTCCGCGCCAACTCTAATAATACCCATATCATCAAGATCGCTGAGGGCTTCCTCTCCAATGTTCGGGAGTTCACGTGTTATTTCCTCAGCTCCAAGCTTCGTATCTCGGGCCTCGGTTTCGTGCTCTTCTATATGAACTGATGTCAGCACATCGTCTTTTACTAATCGTTCACTGATTATGATGGCATCCTCGTAGTTGTAACCTTCCCAAGGCATAAACGCGACGAGCAAATTACGCCCAAGCGCCAACTCTCCGGCATTGGTTGCCGGGCCATCTGCGATCACATCACCGGCCGCTACTTGCATGCCAACATCGACGATAGGTTTTTGATTGATACAAGTGCCTTGATTTGAGCGATCATATTTCTGTAGTTCGTATCGATGAATTTCTTTGCCGCGTTCTTCTATCTCTATAAAGTCGGACGCGACATCAACTACTTTTCCGCTCTTCTCCGCCACCACGGTTTCCCCCGTGTCTTTGACGGCCCGGTGTTCCATGCCTGTGCCGACAATCGGCGCGTCTGTCTCCAAAAGCGGAACCGCTTGCCTCTGCATGTTGGATCCCATTAGCGCCCGGTTAGCATCATCGTGCTCAAGAAAAGGTATCAGGGCTGTAGCAACCGAAACTGTCTGTCTCGGTGACACATCCATATAATCAACAACAGCAGGCTCTACAGTATCAACGTCTTCGCGGATACGTACTAAAACCTTGTCTTGCGTGAAGCGACCTTTGTCATCAATAACCGCATTTGCCTGAGCAATAATATATTTGTCTTCTTCGTCTGCCGTTAGATAATCAATGTTTTTTGTTACAACACCCTTTATGACCTTACGATATGGTGTCTCGATAAAACCAAATTCGTTAATGCGCGCATAAGTGGCCAGCGACCCTATCAACCCGATATTTGGACCCTCGGGAGTCTCGATAGGACACATTCGACCATAATGAGACGGGTGCACATCGCGAACCTCGAAACCGGCTCTCTCTCTAGATAGTCCACCCGGTCCGAGTGCGCTAAGACGCCTCTTATGGGTTAAGCCAGCCAATGGGTTTGTCTGATCCATAAACTGAGAAAGTTGACTGGAACCAAAAAACTCTTTGATCGACGCCACAATTGGACGGATATTAATCAGTGTTTGCGGAGTTATTGTTTCAATATCTAGAGTTGTCATTCGCTCTCGAACAACCCTCTCCATTCTCGCAAGACCGATTCTGAATTGGTTTTGAATCAGCTCTCCGACAGATCGGAGGCGTCTATTGCCAAAATGATCGATGTCGTCAGTTTCCCCAACGCCCTCCATTAGACCGACAAGATACTTAACGGTCGCTAAGATATCGTCGTGTGTCAGAGTTGTCATATTCTCGTCGGCTTTTTCGCCCAACTTCTTATTGATTTTGTATCTTCCGACTTTAGCTAAGTCGTACCTATTGGGATTGAAGAATAGCGTCTCAATAAGTGTTCTTGCACTTTCCACTGTTGGCGGCTCGCCCGGTCGAAGTCTTTTATATATTTCAACAAGCGCTTCTTCTTTTGATTCGACGTAATCTTTCTCAAGTGTATTAATAATAGGCTGCGCGTTTTTGAACATTTTTAGCAGATCTTTATTGTCACCAAAACCCAGAGCTTTCAGAAAAATAGTTACCGGCTGCTTTCTTTTGCGGTCGATCCTTACATAAACTATATCTTTCTTGTCGGTCTCAAGTTCAAGCCAAGCCCCGCGACTGGGAATAACCTTGCAAGCGTATAAATACTTATCTGTTACCTTGTCAATTTCCTTGTTGAAATAGACGCCGGGGGACCTAACTAGCTGACTAACCACGACGCGCTCGGTGCCATTAATAACAAAGGTTCCTTTTGCCGTCATTAATGGAAAATCACCCATAAAAACCTGTTGCTCTTTGATCTCGCCCGTTTCCTTATTAAGAAAACGAACCCAGACAAATAGCGGGGCCGAGTAGGTCATGTCTTTCTCTTTACATTCGTCTACCAAATACTTAACATCGCCAAATTCATAATCGCCAAATTCAATGGAGAGATTTCCTGTAAAATCTTGAACAGGTGAAACATCTTTGAACGCTTGTTTGAGCCCGTGTTCTAAAAACCATTGAAAAGACTGACGTTGAATGTCGATAAGATTCGGAGTTTCGAGAATGTCTGGTATCCTTGCAAAGCTCTTTCGTTTACGTATACCAGTAACTTTGGCCAATAAGATCACTCCTTGCGTTCTTTAGATAGCAGGAAAACAACAAACTATGAAAATAGCACAGCAAAACCAGTCAGTCAACTGGTTCCTTACTTTTGTATTAATAACTCCTCAACCATGCGCCAGACAGTATTATTTAGTACCCAATTGCGACGGCACCTAATCAAAAAGATATTTTAGAACCTTAAAAATATATATCTGCTTATTTTAGTTCGACGCTCGCGCCGGCTTCTTCAAGATCAGATTTTACCTTTTCGGCTTCTTCTTTGCTGACGCCTTCTTTAATTGGTTTTGGAGCCTGATCAACCAAAGCTTTGGCTTCTTTTAGCCCTAGACCTGTAATTGTCCTGACAGCCTTGATAACTTGGATCTTCTTATCGCCTGCAGCGGAAAGAACAACATCAAAAGAGCTTTTTTCCTCTTCAGGGGCCGCATCTCCAGCCGCTGCCGGTGCTGCCGCAACAGCCATGGGCGCAGCCGCGCTAACACCAAATGTCTCTTCTAGGGCTTTTACTAATTCTGAAAGCTCAAGCACAGACATCTCTTTTACGACTTCGATCAATTCCTCTGTCGTCATTTTCTCGTCCTTTTTAGCCATTTTTTACTCCTTGTATTTTTTTAAAATCTCCAACAATTTTTGTTAACTTTATTTCTTCGCTTCAGCCACTTGGCCGAGAGTCGTCGCCAACCCGCGCAACGGTCCTTGTAGTGTATTAACAAGACCCGTGATAGGGGCGTTGAGCGTACCAGCAAGTTTAGCAAGCAGAACTTCTCTAGGCGGCAAGGTCGCAAGTATCTTCATCTCTGCGGCACCGAGCACACGGCCTTCAAACAAACCGGCCTTAATCTTTAAAGCCTTGTTGGTCTTCGCGTAACCTGCTACCAGCCTAGCCGCTGCCACCGGATCATCAAAACTAAAAGCGAGCGCTGTCGGCCCGTTTAAATGCGGCGCCAGCTCTGCCAGGTCGGCTTTTTCCACCGCCCTTTTCATAAGCGTGTTCTTATATACTTTATATTCCACGCCTTCTTTTCTTAGTTCGCCTCTAAGTTCGGCCAGATCATTAACGTTTAGCCCTCGATAGTCTGTTAAGACGGCCGAAACGGCCTTCTTTAGCTTTTCTTCTATTTCGCTAACGACCTCTGCCTTTTCAGTTTTTTTCATCTCACTCCTCTCTAGCTAGCCGAGATTCTAATCAAAACTAAAGCTCGTCTTGAAAATAATTAAGCCTCTACTTTCCAGCAGAGGCATTGATCATCAAGTAACGATAATCTAAATTGCCTCGGCAGGATTCTTAAACTCTTAGGTAAGTAGAGTCCCTACTGTCTCTGGCTTCTCTATTCACAGGCCATCTAATAGTGCTGACCCTTGATCTCGATTGAATCTAGCAAACTCAATTGCTATAGTCAACTAATCTACTATTCTTCTTCCCCAACCAGACTACTTGTTTTAACAGTGTCAACATTAACTCCCGGGCCCATGGTCGTTGAGACTGATATTGACTTAATATATCTACCCTTGGTGGACGCGGGTTTCTCTCTAATTATTTCTGATAAGAGCGCAGTGAAATTCTCTATCAGCTGATCCTTTTCAAAAGATACCTTGCCGATTATTAAATGCATGATCGCGAATTTATCAAGCCGGTACTCAACCTTGCCGCCTTTAATATCGCTTACGGCTTTTCCGACATCAAACGTGACCGTACCGGTCTTTGGGTTAGGCATAAGACCCCTTGGCCCAAGTATCTTACCGAGTTTGCCGACTTTTGCCATAAGATCAGGTGTAGCTACGGCCGCTTCAAAATCGAGCCAACCTTTTTGGACTTTTTCAACCAGCTCGTCGCCGCCGACTTCATCGGCCCCCGCATCTTCAGCTTCCTTGACCTTTTCGCCCTGAGCGAAAACGATAACTTTGGCTGTCTTGCCTGTGCCGTGTGGCAAGACTACGGTTCCGCGAATTTGCTGATCGGCTTTTGTAGGATCAACGCCCAAGTGAACATGGACTTCAACGGTCTCGTCAAAATTGGCGGTTGCAACATCTTTGGCTAAGCCTAGGGCTTCTGCCGGAGCGTACATTTTTTCGCGGTCAACCTTGTCGAATGCGGCTTTTCTTTTCTTGCTTAACTTAACATTTTTTGTTTTCACTTAGTTTCTCCTGTGGTCCCAGCGGCCTCAAAAAGGCCTCCCAACTGATCCTTATCTATTTCTTGCCTATATACGTCAATCAGATTCCGGCTTTGATTCCGTCTCTGGAGCTGACTCAGGTTCTGGAGCTGACCCGGGTGCCGGACTTGATTGAGGCTCTGCGCTTGCTTGAGTCTCCGAAGGCGGCGGCGTAAAAGCACCCTCTCCTACCTCGAGACCCATGCTTCTAGCTGTTCCCTCTATTATCTTCATTGCGGCATCGACATCGTTGGCATTTAGGTCTTTAAATTTTGTTTCAGCGATTTCTCTTACCTTGTCCTTGTTAATCGTTCCCACTTTTTCCCGATTTGGCTCTCCCGAACCCTTCTCGATACCCGCGGCCTTCATTAAGAGGACGGCTGCCGGGGGTGTCTTTGTAATAAAAGTGAAGGACCTGTCTTCATAAACACTGATCTCAACCGGGATTACTGTTCCGGACTGAGCCTGTGTTTGCGAGTTATAGGCTTTGCAAAACTCCATAATGTTGACCCCGTGTTGACCAAGGGCCGGACCTACTGGAGGCGCGGGATTCGCCTGGCCAGCTGGAATTTGCAGTTTTATTAAAGCTATCACTTTCTTAGCCATTCATAAGCTCCTTTTTTTCTTCTAAATAAATACACTGACAACAGGCTATCCGCCTATTATAATTTTGCCACTTGGTTAAATGCTAACTCAACCGGGGTTTCTCTTCCAAAGATAGACACTAAAACTTTGAGCTTACTTTGGTCAAGGTTTATTTCAGAAATTGTCCCGGTGAAATCTGCTAGCGGACCATGTATTACCTTCACAGTTTGACCCTCAGTATATTCAGTCTTCGGTTTGGGCTTCCCGGCGGCAACACGATTTAATATCTTGTCGACCTCCGCCTCGGAAAGAGCCGTAGGCTTTGCGCTTGAGCCCACAAAACCTGTTACACCCGGCGTGTTTCTAACCACATACCAAGAATCATCCCCTAGTTGCATCTGCACTAAGATATACCCTGGAAAAACTTTCTTTTGATTAATAACTTTTTTGCCGGCTTTTATTTCCATTACATCTTCAGTAGGTATAGTTACCTCGAATATCTGATTTTCCATATCCATCGAAGATATGCGGTGTTCCAGATTTTTCTTAACCTTATTCTCGTACCCGGAATACGTATGAATGACATACCAGCGCTTCATTGACAAATAACTCCTTTTTTTATCAACACTTCAATAAATCCTTTAGGGTAGAAATAACGTAATAGATTTCGAGAAAATAAAATCAAGTACTCCTGTATATATTGAAAAGAAAGCCAATGCCACCAAGACCACGATCGTCGCGGACACTATTGAGGCGCGGTCCGGCCAGATTACCTTTTTGAACTCAACGCGCACGTCCCTAAAATACTGCGGTATCGAAACGAGGAGACTTACTTTCTCCTTTTTCGCTGATTTTTTTCTAGAAGGCGATGTATCTTTTGTCTTTGCCAATGCCACCGGTGCTCCTTCGCACAATATACCTAATCTTGCCTTCCCCGCTTGGGGCCAAAATGTACACTCATCTCCATCTTGCAGGCCTGGGGGGATTCGAACCCCCAACACCCGGTGTTGGAGACCGGTGCTCTAGCCAATTGGAGCTACAGGCCTAAATCAGTACCTAGCTTACCTGGTTTCGCGATGCACTGTATGGGACCTGCACCATTGACAGTACTTTTTCATCTCTAGCCTGTCAGGATCATTTCTCTTATTCTTGTTCGTCGTATAGTTTCTGCGTTTGCACTCAGTGCACGCTAGAGTAACGGTAACTCGCATATCTTTTCCTCCGAGCTTGAACAGCGACTTGGCACAAATGTTGAGTCTATTGTCTACCGGTCACTGTGTCAACCCACTAAACTAAACCTTGTCTCTTTTGCGCTTAATAACTTACCCTCCGCTAGGCAACCTTAATAAAATCATAAACTCTTGTTGAATAGCGGTAGGTAGATATTATAACAGTAATTACTTTAGGCATTTTACTAAGTCTTGGCGGAATTAACAACAACCGATTCATATAATTTTTTAGAAATCCTATTCTTCGGCCAAAATGTCAAGCAGGTGCGCTCGGGTCAAGGGCACCTCTCGTCCACCGTATGCATTGGTTTTCGAACCACAGACTTGGTGAAGATTTAAATAACCTTCTTCAAAAGCCAGAGCACATCCAGCCATATAAAGAAGCCAGGCCCGATAAGTCGCCTCGGGAACAATTGACAAGGCCTCGACCGGCTGGGCTTGGAGGTTCCCTACCCAGTGGCGCAGTGTCTTGGAGTAAAGCTTTCTGAGAGATTCTAGATCGTAGACCTCAAAGTCAGCAGCTTCCATCCCCTCGACAACTCGCTGGCTAGCATGAAGCTCTCCGCCCGGAAAAATATATTCCCCCATAAATCGGGCCTCGGACGCCTTCTTCCAGTCCGGTTTCAGCTTTCTGGTAATACCTTGATTGACGAACAGACCATCCTCGCGCAGCAAATCATGCATTTTCTTGAAATAGGTATCAAGATTTCGGCCGCCGACGTGCTCATACATGCCAACGCTCACTACCTTGTCATATTTCTCTGAAGAATCGACATTCCGATAATCCATGAGTTCAACCCGGCACTTGTCTTCCAGGCCGAGCTCCTTGATACGTTCATTTGCATATGCGCACTGAGGTTCGCTTAAGGTCACGCCCAACGATTCGGCGCCAAAATCCTGAGCGGCTCTTATAACGAGCGACCCCCAACCGCAACCGATATCCAATAGACGTTCCCCTTTTTGCAGGCGCAATTTTGTCAACAAATAATCGATTTTTCGCTCTTGCGCCATATCGAGGTCATCTGAGCTTTCACTAAAAAGAGCACAGGAATACATCATTGATCGGCCTAAGAATAGGCGGTAGAAGTCATTTGCGACATCGTAATGGTGAGAGATAAAATCAGCGTCATTGTCCTGCGTGTGCCATTTATAGCTCTTCAACACATTGGTGACGATACGGACTTTGTCGAAAACAGTCAGTTTTTCCGGATAAAACTGCTCTTTAATATTGATTACGGAGTATATGTCTCCATCGACCTTCATCGCTCCGTGGACATAAGCGAGAGCTAAAACATAAGTGTCTCTGGAGCCGAGCACTCTACGAGCCTCATTATTGCTCGCAAAGCTAATCTCAGCTTTTGAGTTTTCGCCTTCAATGATCTTCTTGCCCGCTACCCTGACATCAACTGGAACCTTCCAGTCATTGATACCGACAAGATTACTTAATTGACCGCCAATGCTTGAGACCATATAACCCTTTATGGTTGCCTTTTTTTGGAATTTTCCGCTAAGCAGATAGGCCTAAACAAATCAGTTAGTTTGGTTTAGTTGAAATTGACGATCTTATTGAGAAAATAAGGCGGTCAGTGTCGCTTTGGCTAGAGATTTGCCGGTGATTGCTTTTTCGTATTGCGCGAAGTTTGAACTAGCTCCTAATTCTAAAGACGCCACGTCAAGCGCCCAAACTGTCGTTTCATAGCCATGATCGCCTGTTCCTGCAGGAGGCCGACCACCGCCATAGCCAGGCTGGCCGTAATCTGTAGTTAATTCATAGGCACCACTAGGCATCTTCCCTGCCCCCGACGCGCCTTCCGCAATCTGAAAAACATCTGCCGGAATATCGATGACCAGCCAATGAACGAAATGATTAGCAACAGGATGATGATCGATCATTGCCAAACAGAAAGATTTTGTCCCGTGCGGGGTATCTTCCCACTGAAACGGAGGTGAAATGTTCTCCCCGCCAACCGGGCCAAGGTTAGCGTATTTTGCCGGTAGCCGGTCACCATCTTTATATGAAGATTTTAGAATCATCTCAAAAGTACCTCGGCCGCCTTTAACTCTCTCTTTAACGCACTGACAGTCTACCAACTAGCAATAACAGAATACAGCCAAGACCTGGAAACCCAAGCCTTGACTGTATTTTTATCGTAAATACCAAAAATATTATGCGGCAACTACACGAATTGGATCCGACGCCTTCAAAATACCGTCGGCTCTATTCACGAGCTCGGCAGGTCCTTTTACGATCACCAAGAACTCACCCGCAGCTATCCGTTGTTCGAGCTCTTTTGCTTCCGGCTCTTTGATTCCCATCGAAGCTAACGCAGTCGCGAGCACTCCAACACCCGCGCCAAGAACAGCTCCTTCGATAGCTCCGGCTAAAATAGCGGCCAAGCCGCCGACTGCCACTATCGGCCCGACTGGTACTGCGGCGATAAAGATGGCGGCGCCACCGACGACTCCACCAATTCCACCGATCCAACCGCCCCACTTCGCCCCTTCTTTGATGCGATGTTTCGTTGTGTGAAAACCTTGCACTTCTTCCTTTAGCGGCTTCACTTTTCCGGCAGGTCCGGCAACTGACACATGGTCAGCCCCGATATCGGCTTCTTTTAAAGCGCCAATTACCTCATGGACAGCTTCGTTTTCACCAAATACTGCTACAGTTACATTTTCAGTCATTATTATCTCCTCCTTTTTCATTGAAATGCTCACTTTAATTACCCGTTTGTTTTCCATAGAAACATTAAAGTGATTTCCAATAAAGCTGCTGGGCAGGAGGTCTAACTATTCATTAAATCCTTTAATTATCAACCACAGAGCCATAACCATTTCATTCAAAGCTATCGGAATATAAAGCAACATTGCTACGGTCGAGGTTGCTGCTATAGAGCCGAAGAAAATCGAAAAGCTCGCTACTAACCAAAAGGGAACCCCGATAAGCCCCCAGATAGTTAAAAATCGGGGAATTAGCTTTGATCGAAATAACGAAAAATAAAACAAAGCCGCGGCTACGCCGAAGCTAATCGTTCCCATGTGGTAGGTCCAATAATTTTCTTCCCTGAAGGCTGCGCCCAGTGCTCGAAAATATGGAGCTTCCGGAGCACCTGCTTTTATGAATTGCTGACTTACTTCTACTAGCGACAATATGCTGACTACGCTCAGGATAAAGAGCACACCCTCAATAATTCTAAGACTGGAATATCCAAAAGCTAGGGCTTCACTATCCTTCTTCATGATCGGAAACATGACAATTCCAATAGCGGTAACAGAAAAGCCCATAACTAACATCAGCAAGCCGCCTATTAATACCTGGCTTTCATTTTGAGCGACCTTGGTAAGATACTCGGAGTCAGTTAGGGGTTCCATAAAAGAGATGCTGAGCACGCCCGCAACCGTGGCAATTATGAATAATACCCCCACTATTATTGCTGTCTTTCTGCTTGAGCTCATCCCCTGCTCCTCTTATATGTTATTGCTCTAGTGACGGTTTGCTTGCATTCCCATATTTTTTCAAAATCCGCTCTACCCTTTGAGAATCTCCTATATTAATCCCTAGACCGACATCCGCCCTGCTGAACGACTTCCTTTCAATCCTTGCGGACCAAACCGTGCGCGCCTTCTTACCGCCTGCGTATTCCACCCCGACCCTGAGAGGGAAAAGTTTTTCTCCGACGGCAATCTGAATGATCGAAGATTGTCCGGGCGCAATAACTCGCTGACCTAGCCCTGTGCCATCAAACCGACCGACATCGAGATCTACCCAGTCTTCCTTCCCCCGCTTCTGAATCTTGTACAACGGAGACGACTCCGAATACCCTGCGAAGATAACTGGCGAGTAGGTAGGATTGATCAGGCGCATATTGATGACTTGGGAATCACTATGCTTACTTCGACTCTCCAGGTTCAGTAGAATCTCCGTTTCTTTTGCATATTTCCCAGGAATCGGTTCAGTGTTCTTGTGGGCTTGCTGTCTGGTTGCAAGCACCAAAGAGAAAAGAGCGAAAAACACGAATGCCTTACGTTTCATCCTTCGCTCCTTTTATCCGCCAAATTTTCCTCTTTATATCTCTTCCACTTTTGCGGCCATTTTATAGCTTGGTCATCAACGGATCAAAAAAAGACCTCTTAAGCGAGGTCTTTTGATTGTATCGGTGGTTGGAGTTGTCCTTCTTTTACTACTGCGTGCTTCTTTGGACTACCAAGTCGGAGGGGCTTACTTTACGCTCCAAGATGCTGTCGATCACTCCTAGAAAGACCTCGACAACTTGGGGGTCGAACTGACCACCCTTATTATCCGCAAGCTCAACCCTTGCCTCGTCACCTGGCATTGCCTTGCGATAAGGCCTGTCTGAGGTCATGGCACTGTAAGCATCAGCAACCGCCAGCACCCTTGACTCTATGGGAATCTCTTCACCCTTAAGGCCCTGAGGATAGCCGCTTCCGTCGAACTTTTCATGATGCGACAAAGCGATCATGGCCACATCTTTTAGCTTTGAGTACTCGACAATAAGTTCCATGCTGGTAACCGGGTGATTTTTGATTTTCTGAAATTCTGAAGCAGTTAGCCCTGACCTTTTTAGCAGAATATTATCGGGTATGCCGATCTTGCCAATATCATGAAGAACAGCGGCCAGCTCAACTTTCAGAATCTGGTCTTCCCCCATTCCCATCTTTTTGGCTATCGCGGTGGAATACTTAGTGACTTGTTCTGAATGACCGAATGTATAAGGGTCCCTAGCCTCTATAGCCTTAGTGAATATATTGATTACTTCCTTGTCTTTTTCGCGATCTTCTTCAATGAGTCTCGCGTTTTGAATCTTTTGGGCAATATTGGCGGCAAGGGTGCTCACCAACCCTTTATCCGCAGCGGTGAAGCTCTGTCTACTCTTAGTCCGGTTAACATTCAAAACACCGATCAAATTGTCTCCGACAATCAAGGGGACGCTCATAGCCGAAACTAAATGGTCTTGCCGCATGCATTTGCCCAACTCTTTATCCCCGTTGGGAATTAATATTGCTTTCCTGATTGAGGCGACCCGCCCGGCAATACCCTCGCCGATCTTAATCCTGTTGGAATGATATTTCTTTGGCAATCCCCTGGAGGCGGCAATATTTAACGTTTTTGTCTTATCGTCAAAAAGCATGATCGAGCCCCCGTCCGAATGCGTTCTTAAGAAAGCGCTCTCGATCGTTAAATCTAGAACTTCTTTTAGATCCTGGTTGGAGATGATGGTTTGGGCCTGGTTGTACAGCGTTTCGACTTTTTGAGTTACTTCGCTCCGGGCCAAGGCCACCGCCGCTGTGCGGGAAAAGCTTTTCAGCAGATCCAGGTCTTGTTTAGAATAAGCATCACCAGATCTTTTCTCGCCTAAAGCCACAAACGCATGCATGCGGTCATTAAAAGTGACTGGAACCGCTACCTCAACTTTTGCTTCTCTCAATATCTTGCGGCTTTTTGAGTCGTCAGCCATTTCATCGCTGACCAACATTTTCTTATCTCTATATATTCTATTCGATATCGCCTGCCATTTTTCTTTAGGAATTTCATCGTAGTTAACTTGCTCAATCGAATTAATGCTGAGGCTGTTAGTTATAATAATTGCCGCCTGACTGATTCTCATCTGCTTCGTGATTGTTTCAAGCCATTTCTTGGTTAAATCTTCTTGCTTGGCATTCGCCTGGCTAATATTTTCCAGCTCTTTCCTGAGCTCGGCCGGCTTGTACATACCCTTGGCGAACAACCGGTCGGTGAGATTTTCAATAAAATGCCGCAGCGGATTTCGAGTTTCTGTCACTATCATCAGCACG
>JAUWRD010000088.1 GCA_030610765.1 Actinomycetes bacterium | reverse complement strand
CCTCTTTATGTAAATCTGATATCGCCGCGTTAATCCCCTTTATGACTGCGTTGCTCTTGGGCGCCACCCCAAGGTAGATAGTGGCTTGAGCTAGATTAAGCCGACACTCCGGCAGACCGACAAATTGGACGGCTTGAGCGGCAGCCGTAGCTACCAGCAAAGCCTGTGGATCAGCATTACCAATATCCTCTGATGCGAATATCACTAGGCGCCTGGCGATAAATTTTGGGTCTTCCCCGGCTTCAATCATGCGCGCCAACCAGTGAAGGCCGGCATCAGGATTTGAGCCCCTCAAGCTCTTAATAAACGCGGATACAGTATCGTAGTGCCCGTCTTGGGCTTTGTCGTAGCCGAAAGTTCTTCCCGCCGCAACGTCTTTTACGTTCTCTTCTGTAATTGTATTGTCTTCTCCGGACATAAGGCTGGCGGACGCCTCTAAGATATTCAGGGCCCGCCGGGCGTCACCGCTACTTAAATCTGCCATAAGATTAAGCGCCGTGGGCATGACCTTTAGCGGCTGCTCCCCCAGGCCCCTAACGCGATCTTTAAGCGCGGCCTTTATTATTTTCTTTAAATCCTGGACAGTCAGGGGTGTTAAGACACAAATGCGCGATCTCGAAATTAGAGGCGCGTTTACCTCAAAAAAGGGATTCTCAGTTGTCGCCCCCACTAAGATCAAAATGCCATCTTCCACAGCCGGCAACAAAGCATCTTGTTGGTTTTTGTTGAATCTGTGGATCTCATCTATAAAGAGAACGGTTTTTTTTCCGTTAAGGCTGAGCTCTGTTGCTTCCTTGATGATCGCTCGGACATCCTTGACAGTCGCAGAAACCGCTGACACTTTCTGAAAAGCGGCGGTCGTCATTTCTGCAATCACACCGGCCAGACTTGTTTTGCCGGTACCTGCCGGACCGTAAAGAATAACTGAGTGAAGTTGATCGGTCTCTATCGCGATACGAAGTGGAGTTCCGGAACCAATTATCGCCTCTTGACCAACATATTCCTTGAAATTTCTAGGACGCATCCTGAAAGCTAGGGGAGCAAGGTTTGGCTTCATGAGCCAATTATAGCAGAGCTAAAAGGGTCGGATTTAGATTATCTTGAAGCTCCTCGCGACCGCTTCAAGTTGCTCAGCCTTGGCGTCGAACTGCGATTCCGACGTTGTGGCAATGATTACGTACCCGCGAAATCCTTGAAGTCGAACGTAGAAAATAACTTTGACTTTCTGAGCGCCTGAAGTATATGAATAAACAACTCGCTTTGCGGACCCGCCATCAAGCGTTTCGTCTTTCCTGTCTAGCTCCGAGAAGCCCGGCAAATCCTTGGTGGCACCGGCAAGAGCTAAATCAAGATAATCATCAATGTTCATCTCTTCAAGAAGTGGCTCGGCAGTTACACTGACATTTTCCAGAAACTGGTCGTCGGCACTTTCCATCGGGCTGACTACAAGAACTGAGCTTATATCAGCAATCGTAGCGTCACCTTTTACCCAGTCGTTCGGGTAAGTTATTGAAAACGCGTTATCAGAATCGGTATATGTCTCAGTAACAGTTAGGTTGGTGTTGGTTGTTGTCACCGGTGGTGTATTGACAGTTGTTTGAGATCCGGTGGCTGGAGCTGGTTGACTCACGTTAGTAGATCCGGACCCGGCACTATTGTTTGCGACCAATTGATTGGAAGCTGATTGCATAACTTGGCTGAACGCGGCTTGCGTTTTGTTTACAGCTTCCGTTAAAACCGCTAATCTCGCTTGCTGGTGATCTACACCATCACGATCTTTCGCAAAACCAATATACTCCAGATACCTGTCGCCCGACAGAAAATCTTTGTCGCTGGCGGCAAGGTCAAGGGCAAGTTCATTGTCTTTTAAAACTGTTTCTAGTGAGCGTGGTGGGTCAACACTCTCTTTCCGATTGATGGAGACTCGCTCAAAATCAGATGCGTCGTCGCTAATACAACCGGTTAGAGCTATGACTGTTAGTGCTACTAAGACTACAGATGCTACTATTTTCATGCTGCCTCGATTCATGGTTCAACTACTCAACTTTAAAAAACGTGATAGAGCGACTACTATATTTTTTTATTCATAGCGCTATATAGCGCTTGTTCGACAATCTTGCTATCGAGATAACCGTTCTTTTCAAAAATCACCTGTTTTTTTCTGCTTACGACCGCGGTGTACGGAATATAGCCAACTGAAAAATCCTGAGCCAATTTTTTTGTCTGGTTGTTCTCGTCATCAATTTTTAAGAAAAGAAAAACTACGCCACCACCATAATATTGATCGTCATAAACCTTCTTCACTTCGGCCAAAACATCTTGGCTAAGATCATCTTCACTGTAAAAAAGGACAAGTACCGGCTGATTTTTCTTCAACGCGTCTAAGAAAAAGTCCGGCGTTGTTGGTTTTTCATCAAATGGACGGGGAACCCCTAAGTCTGAACTTGCTCCGTTTGAAGCTGGGATCGGCGGCGGTGTATTAGTAGCAGACGCCGTAGTCGGTGTTGCTGTAGATTCCGAGGCCTCATCGCCGCCACCAAGGCATCCTGTCAATATAAGTATTGGAATAACTGCTGCAATTATTAGCGCGATTCTTTTCAACTTTACTCCTCCGTCTTCTGCCTCGAAACCTTAATCCCTAGTTCACGAAGTTGCTTGTCGGCTACCGTGTCAGGAGCCCCCGTCATTAGACACGTCGCAGACTGAGTTTTGGGAAAAGTTATGACGTCTCTAATTGACGCCCTCCCCATTATCAACATTGCCAGCCGGTCAAGACCGAGAGCAAACCCGCCATGTGGAGGTGCTCCGTATTCAAGAGCCTCCAACAAGAAACCGAATTTCTCTTCCATTTCATCGGCTTCTAAGCCGATCATCTTGAGAATTTTTTCTTGAAAAGGTCGCTGGTGGATTCGGATTGTACCGCTGCCAAGCTCGACACCGTTTAACACAAGATCAAAAGCCTGCCCCACCGCCTTCAGCGGATCTGTGTCTAGCAAAGCCATTGAATCGTCTTTTGGCATAGTAAATGGGTGATGCTCGCTATCAAGGCGTTTTTCTTCCTCATTAAATTGAAAAAGAGGAAAATCCGTTACCCACAAGAAATTGAAAGACTTCGGATCCGCTAAATCTAATCTCTTAGCCAGCTCAAGTCGGAGCGCACCCAGAACACGTGGAACAACTTTAGAAGTGTCAGCCACCGCGAAGATAAAGTCACCAGGCTCAGCGCCGACGGCCTTAATCATCTGACTTATTTCGCCGTCATCGAGAAACTTGGCGATGGGCGATCGAACCTTATCTTTGTCTTCGACAGCAAACCAGGCCAGGCCTTTGGCTCCCAAGCTAATCGCAGATTGTGTCAAGTCATCCAAATCACGCCGGGTAAACTCTTCTTTCGGACTTAACCTAAGCGCCCTGATTATTCCACCCTTGGCAATTGTGCCGCCAAAGACCTTAAATTCCGTATTTTTGAAAATATCAGTTAGATCATGAATCCGAAGATCAAATCTGATATCCGGCTTATCGCTTCCATATTGTTTGAGAGCGTCATGGTGGGACATTTTGACAAATGGTGCTTTGATCTCAATTTCAGCTGCCGCGAACATCTCTTTGATTAAACCTTCGACCAACTCTAAGATATCTCCCTCTTCAACAAAGGACATCTCGATATCTACTTGAGTATATTCAGGCTGGCGGTCGGCTCTTAAGTCTTCATCTCGAAAACACCTGGCTATCTGGTAATATTTTTGCGCTCCAGCAACCATCAATATCTGCTTAAACAATTGCGGCGACTGAGGCAAAGCGTAGAAATGACCTTGCCGTACCCGGCTCGGGACCAAGAAATCCCTGGCGCCTTCCGGTGTGCTTTTAGTTAAAATCGGGGTGTCAAGCTCAAGAAACGCTTTGGAATCAAGAAACCCGCGCGCCGCTGAAGTGATCCGATGTCTCGTAACAAAATTGGCCAGCACCGAGGGGCGTCTTAGATCAAGGTAGCGGTAGCGCAGACGGAGGTTTTCATCTATCTCTTGCTCGTCATCTATCTCAAATGGCGGGGTTTTAGAAGTATTGAGAATCTCAATTGAATTTGCTTTTACTTCCACCTCACCCGTGGCTAACCCCGGGTTAATGGTGCCCGGCGGGCGTGGCTCAACCTTCCCTTTTATCAAAAGTACATATTCCGACCGAACCTTCTCTGCCAAAACAAACGGCTCTGGGGTCGAGCGGTCAACAACCGCTTGCACAATACCGGAGCGATCGCGAATGTCCAAAAAGATCAGACCGCCGTGATCCCGTCGGCGCTGCACCCAACCGGCCAAAACAACATCTTGTTCAAGGTTGTCCTTGTCCAGGTCAGCACAGGCATGACTAGCAATAGAGTAATGAGATAGTTCTTCCATTTTATTCAAATCCTTTTATTTTACCGAGCTTATCTGCCACCGAGGATAGTTTCTCGGGCCTTTCCTCGCCAGTTGATAAGTTGCGCATCACAACTTCGCCACGAGCCATTTCATCGGGCCCGAGAATCAGAGCGTATTCGGCACCCATTTTATCAGCTAACTTCATTTGCGATCGCGTGCTGCGATTCATATAGTCTACCTCGGCCGACAATCCGATACGCCGAAGTTCAATAGCTAATTTGAAAGCTTGATCCCGGTGCTCGTTATCGATCACGATGAGAAAAACGTCTATTTTCCGGGGAGTGGACAGGTCCACATTTTCTTCAGCTTTTAGAGCAGCCAAAAGCCTTTCTATCCCTAAGGCGAACCCGACAGCTGGAGTAGGCTTCCCGCCATAGTCCGAGACGAGCCTATCGTACCGCCCGCCGCCGCCAAGCGCATTCTGGGCTCCCAACTGGCTGCTTTGAATCTCAAAGGTGGTGCGAGTGTAATAGTCAAAACCCCGCACAAGCATTGGATCGATCGAAAACTCTATTCCAACTTCTTTCAGCAACCGGCCGACTCCGTCAAAATGATCGCGACACTCATCGCAGAGGTAATCTATCATCTTCGGCGCGTCCGCCAGGGCTTTCTGACATTCGGAATTCTTGCAGTCGAAGACGCGAAGGGGGTTAAACTTCAGTCTTTCCCCGCAATCAGGACAGAACGAATCACGTTTTTCTTCAAGATATTTTTGCAGAATCAGCGTGTATTGCGGGCGACAATTTTCATCGCCCATACTGCCTATCTTCATAAGGCCCTCTCTAATATCAAGAGCCCGCAAGAAATCAGCGGCCAAGGTAATAACTTCCGCGTCAAGCGACGGTTCGGGTGAACCGAGCGCTTCCACTCCTAACTGCCAGAACTCACGAAACCGGCCGGCCTGAGGTCGCTCATAGCGAAACATATTTGAGAAATAATAAAGCTTAACAGGCAGACTTTGTGACCCTAGATTATGCTCAATGAAAGCCCGAACTACCGGAGCTGTTGCCTCAGGTCGCAGAGTCAAACTGCGTCCGCCCCGGTCCTCAAAGGTATACATCTCTTTTCGCACTATGTCGCTGGCTTCACCGATACTTCTCGTAAATAAAGCTGTATCCTCGAAAGTCGGTGTAATTATCCGCTGGTACCCATAGTTGGAAAAAACCTCGCCCGCTAGACGATCAAGCCGGTGTATTGACGCGGCGCGATCGGGCAGATAGTCGGAAGTCCCCCTCGGCGCTCTTATTCTATTCTCTTTCTTCGCGCTCACTCGCTAGTCCAATACTCGCGGTACGGATTGTTAGACCGCTCGCCACCAACTGTTGTGCTGGGCCCGTGGCCGGGATAAATGACTACGTCATCGGGAAGAGTCATAACTTTTTCACGGATCGACTGATAAAGCGCCGACCCGTTCCCACCCGGCAAATCGGTTCGCCCGACAGACTGCTGGAAAATAAGATCACCGGAGAACAAATTATCCTCGGCCAGGAAAGACGTGCTTCCAAGCGTGTGACCGGGTGTATGAATCGCCTTTATTGTTAGATCTCCGAATTTTAAAATATCACCGTTGTTAAGAAAGTGTTTAACCTCCTGAGTTCGCTCTTCCGCGGCGACAACGACTGAAAGGTTCAAGATCGGATCAGTCAACATGCAAGCGTCTTCTTGATTCACCATGATATCAGCGCCCGTCGCCTCGGCCAGCGCCGCGTTGGCATCAACATGATCCCAATGACCGTGAGTATCCAATATTTTTACTATCTCTATATTTCTCCGTTTAGCAGTGGCCAAAATTTTATCGGGCTCACCACCGGGATCGATCACAACGCCTGGCCCGCCTTGGTCTCCAGCGAGTATGTAACAGTTCGCTCCAAGCTGACCCACCTGCAATATCT
>JAUWRD010000206.1 GCA_030610765.1 Actinomycetes bacterium | reverse complement strand
GCTTGAAATAGATGCGTGTCAATTTTCCGGGTTTGCGGGGCTTTGTTGATACGTCAGATTACTCAAGGGAGCTTCGACGGCACGCGGGGGAGGTCGGGTGCACCGGCGTTTTCGGCATCCCCATTGACAGCAGTGAGCTATTGCTTTGCCTGAGGAGGGCGGTTGCCGCCGGAAAGCGAACAGGATCAAAAGAGACAAAAACAAGTGGGCGCATTATCACTGTCTTCAGCACCAAAGGGGGTGTGGGCAAGACAGTCATCGCGACCAACCTGGCTGTAGCTCTGGCGAGCGAAAAGAAGACACGGACAATACTCCTCGATCTCGATCTGCAATTTGGAGACGTTGGTGTAATGCTTAAGTTGTTGCCCAAGCACACTCTGTATGATTTGGTGGGGCTAAAGAACATAGATTCAGGGCAAATAAATGCTCTTTTGACAAAATTCAATGATCGAGTTAGCGCTTTCGTCGCGCCGCTCCAACCGGAACTTGCTGATCTAGTGACGCCGGAAATCATAAAACCTGTATATGGCTGGTTAAGGCAGGCTGCTGACTACGTTATTGTCGACACGCCGCCTTGCTTTAACGATCATGTCTTAAGCGTCTTAGACGAGACAGATCAACTTTATCTTGTGGCGACATTGGATTTACCGTCGCTAAAGAATATTAAGCTGTGCTTGCAGACCCTAAAACTGCTCGCGTTTCCAAGAGAAAAAACTAGTTTGATTGTAAACCGCATCGATCGCAGTCTCGGGCTGTCTCCGGAAGACGTCGAAGAGGTATTTCAGGAAAAGATATCTATTCGGATAGTCAACGATCCGTCAGTTCCCTTAGCCGTCAACAACGGCGCCCCTGTCATTCTTGATGCGCCTAAGGCCCCTGCTTCAAGCGCTCTTATAAAACTTGGCGCACTTGTGCGCGACCAAGACGACAACGACAAAAAAAGAAAGAAGGTGAAGCAAAGTGTCTCTGCATGAACGGCTAAATGAGATACAGGGCGTCGTGCCCGATATTGAGGATGGACGGCGCCGGAAATTAATGAATGAAATCAATCAGAAGATCCACGGCTTGCTAATCGATGAGCTGGGACCGGAGCTCTACGATAATAATGTGGGGCGGGGAGAGGTGCTTAAAAAGGTCAAACAAAAGCTGGCTGTTCTTGTCGACGGGGAATCGACACCCCTTTCAGGCAAAGAGAAAGCTGACCTGATCGAAGAGATATCTGACGACGTTTTAGGCCTAGGTCCAATTGAGCGGTTCCTGGTGGACCCTTCAGTCTCAGAGGTGATGGTCAATGACTACTCCACGATATACATAGAAAAAGAGGGTCGTATTTTTGAAACCTCAGAAAGTTTTATTAACGAAGCGCATCTTCACCGAATCATTGATAAAATTGTTGGGCAGGTAGGGAGACGGATAGACGAGAGCGTGCCGATGGTCGACGCTCGTCTGCCTGATGGATCACGAGTTAACGCAATAATCCCTCCAGTCGCTATTAAGGGCGCAAAATTGACTATCAGGAAATTTGCGGCCGACCCGCTGAGGCTTGATGATCTAGTTGAATTTGGCACCTTTAGCCCACAAGCAGCTGCTTTTCTCGACGCCTGCGTCAAGGGCCGGCTGAACATATTGGTTTCAGGAGGTACCGGTTCAGGTAAGACGACGACCTTGAATGTTCTGTCTGAGCTTATTCCCACCGAAGAGAGGATAGTCACCATTGAAGATGCTGTCGAGCTTCAACTCCATCAAAAACATGTTCTTCAGCTTGAGTCGCGTCCGTCAAATATTGAGGGCAAAGGACAGATTACTATCAGGGATTTGGTTAGAAATACTCTACGAATGCGACCGGATCGTATTATCGTTGGCGAGGTCCGGGGCGGGGAAGCACTCGATATGCTCCAG
>JAUWRD010000186.1 GCA_030610765.1 Actinomycetes bacterium | reverse complement strand
TGAAAGTCATTTACGCTCTTTCAAGACGGCGTCGTGGATTCGAATTCCGCTGGGGCCACAGCTAAGATACTGCTAAGGAAACAAGCCATATAGCTAAGAAACAAGCAGGAGCAACAAGAAAGAAGATTCCTCATTGCCCCTGCTCACAGACACTACTAGCAACTATCCCGAACTACCAGAAAACGCCAGCCTGCTCTAATTTCAATCGAAGGCATCGTTTTGCACGTGGTTCTTTATCTCTTGGCGCAACAACTCAAGCTGTTCTTGATCCGAATTTTTTAGTTTGCTCCAGAGCTGCTCACAACTCTCGCACCCCATCTCCTGAGCGTCCTGCCCATAAAGTTCATACCTGGCGGCACTGTCGAGCGTAGCAGAGAGCGAGTGCACTAGGTTGTGGTTCTGGTTTTTCATCGGTCCTGTGTTACGAATCGATTCCATCCCTGGTTCCATCATAATCCTCATCCTTCCATCCTCGATTTATAAACTCTCTTTTTCCTCTCACTAGGATCGTAAACATAAGATTCCGCCTCAAGCTGCCTGATTGTTACGGATATCAAGAAAGCTGCTGAACTTCTGGCGAACTTCGCTGATTGGCATTTTCGTAGAAATGTAGCCCAGATGGGACACTATTCGAACTTTTTGCAATCGGATTATACTGAGATGTTACAACAGCTCAAGGCCTGTTGTAAGCATATTGCTGCCGTATGATCAAGTTGTCGAGAGCTGACAAATTATCAAGCTTTAATTTATTTCAAGTTACTGGCTGACAAATACTATTGATTGTCAGAACGGGTCGTTGCGGTTTCCCCGTCTAATCAGATGGGGATAATAAAATATGCGGCAGCGGAAGATCGGTTTTTTCGAGTTTGAAAATGACATGCGCGAAATAGAAGAGCGTCTGTCGCCTTATGGTAAGGTGACATTCTTTAAGGAGACGCTAAACAAACGTGTCCCGGAAGCCGTCGAACTTGACGTCGCTTCGGTTGGTATTCGTTCAAGGGTTACCAAGCCGGTTTTTGACCGTTTGCCCAACATGCAACTGGTCGCTACCAGATCGACTGGGTATGAGCATATCGATGTCGCTGAAGCGAGCCAGCGCGGTATCTCCGTAGCCAACATTCCCACATATGGTGAATACACAGTGGCGGAACACACCTTCGCCTTGATACTGGCGCTCTCTCGTAACGTTCACAAAGCCCACGTTCGTACTATGCAAAGCGATTTTTCGCTCGAGGGTCTGCGTGGCTTTGACCTAAAGGGCAAGACACTTGGGGTCGTGGGGGCAGGGCACATCGGCCTGCACGTAATTAAGATAGCAATAGGCTTCGGAATGAGGGTCTTGGCTTTTGACGTCTCGCCCAATCCGTTTATGGCCGAAGTCGTTGGTTTCGAATACGCGGATCTCGACACGATTATGCGCGAATCGGACATAATTACACTTCACGCCCCATATAGCCCCAAGACGCATCACTTGATTGACCGCAACGCCTTGGAAAAAGTCAAACAGGGGGCGCTGCTTATCAATACATCACGAGGGTCGCTAGTCGATACCGAGGCGCTCGTTTGGGTGCTCGACGAAGGCATTCTAGGTGGAGCCGGACTCGATGTGCTCGAGGGAGAGGAGTTTGTGGAAGAAGAAGCGGAGATCCTTTCGACCGCGTATTCGGTGGAAACGCTGGCGGCATTGGTGCGTAATCACATTCTAGCCCGGCGCGATAATGTTGTGATCACCCCGCATATTGGATTTTACAGCAGGGAGGCGACCGACCGTATAATCGACACAACAATCGAGAATATTATCGGCTTCATTGACGGCCGTCTCCAAAATGTTGTCAACCCGGTTGCACGTGGAGAACACAGGGCCGCGTAAGCAAAGAGGGCTTCTTTTCTAAATATTCGTACAAGGTTCCGGTGGCACTGCAAATAGACGTTTGATTCTTAAACAACTGAGACTACGGATGTAGCCCAGATAGGACTCGAACTTAAATAACAGAAGCTTATTTTCACTTTTGACAGTAGCATTTCGCATAAAAATTTCTGCCCAATTTCTGCCCATGACTTAGAAAAACACCCGAGAAAGTGGATGATCATCGAGGGAACCAGTACCCATTTCTCGCAGTTCAAGGTTTCAATAGTGGAAACTGAAAGACCACGGATGAAAGTCATTTACGTCCTTTCAAGCCGGCGGCGCGGATTCGAATTCTGCTGGGGGCACTGGCTTCTTAAAAACAAGCTTTCTAAGCATAAGAGAGTAGCTGACAACTAAGTCTTTCGTTTACTTGCAATCCGGTGTCAACGAAAGTGGTCAACTCCAACTCCACTAAGTGATTAGTTTCGCTGTCATAACTATGCCTGTATGCTATTATCCTACTTGTGTAGCACTCGCAACACCTGAACCGGCGAGTAAAGGAAACAACCTGGCAAATTCAGAGAATAGGAGAAGCTAAAATGGCAGGTCTTA
>JAUWRD010000084.1 GCA_030610765.1 Actinomycetes bacterium | reverse complement strand
TTAAAGAGCTCTATATAAAGAATGACACTCAGAATCCAACCTTCTCTTTCAAAGACAGAGTAGTTTCGGTTGCGTTAACAAAAGCAAAAGAATTTGGCTATAAAATCGCTGCCTGCGCGTCAACCGGAAACCTAGCCAACTCAGTTGCGGCTCACGCGGCCTGGGCCGGCATGGACAGCTATGTATTTATCCCCGCTGATCTTGAGAAGGGCAAAATTATTTCAACGGCCATCTACGGACCAAATCTTGTAGCTGTCAATGGGAATTACGATGAAGTTAATCGACTGTGCGCGGAGATAGCCAGCGAATACGACTGGGCATTTGTAAATGTAAATATACGGCCTTACTATGCGGAAGGTTCAAAAAGCATTGCTTTTGAAACAGTAGAGCAACTTGGGTGGCGAGCGCCCGATCACGTAGTTGTGCCGATCGCTTCCGGCTCACTGCTGACTAAGGTGAAAAAGGGATTTGACGAGATGCAAAAGATTGGCTTGATAGATGAAGTTAATACAAGAATCTCGGGCGCCCAGGCAGAGGGATGTTCCCCGGTCGCCAACGCTTTCGCGGAAGGCATTGATATAATAAAACCTGTCAAACCGAAAACAATCGCTAAATCATTGGCAATAGGGAACCCGGCCGACGGGTTTTACGCGCTTAGAGTAGTCAATGAGTCGGATGGCGAAATTGCCGCAGTCAGTGACACGGAAATAATAGAGGCGATGAAGCTTCTGGCGGAAACCGAAGGTATTTTTACAGAAACAGCCGGTGGTGTAACAATAGGTGTATTAAAAAAGCTGGCTGAAGCCGGAAAGATAAAGCCCGATGAAACAACAGTCGCGTATGTGACGGGTCTTGGGTTGAAAACACTGGAGGCGCTGGAGCCGCAACTTGGCCCAACGGCTACCATACAGCCTGGCTTTAAAGATTTTCAAGAAGCATTTGATTTAAAGAAATCATAGAACAACCAGGACTAAATGAGGGAAAGAGTAACAATCGACGGTAGGAGGAGATATGGAAGTTATAGTGAGAATACCAGCCGCGCTTAGAAATTTAACAGACGGCGAGGGTGAGGTTTCCGGCAATGCCGATAATGTGCGGGAGTTGATAAAAGATCTGGAAAACAAGTATCCCGGGATAGAAGAGCGATTGTGCGATGAATCCGGCGACATCAGAAGATTTGTTAATGTTTTTGTCGGTCAGGAAGATATCCGGTTCCTGAAGGGGTTAGACACTCAGATGGAAGCCGGTGCGGAAGTGTCGATAATACCGGCCATAGCCGGCGGATCAGCGCTATAGATTCTTAAAGAAGAGGACTTAAAACGAAATCTAACAATTTGAAGTGGGTTGTTGTCTTCCTTATTGGTGTCGTCGCATTAGTAGGCGTCTTTCGGGTGTTGCCCAATATCAGGCAAGGTAACGCGGTCGAAACTTCAAAAGAAAAAGCTGAAGATGGGCAAGCGTCCTACAAAAAAGGTGATTTCAATAAAGCGATAACGAGCCTTGAAGAATCAGTGGAACTTGACCCGGAGAATAGTCAAGCGCAAAGGAGCTTGGGGCAAAGCTATGAAGCGACCGGCAAACTTGATAAGGCCGCCAAAGCGTACAAGGATTCTTTGAGCGCTGATCCAAATCAACCGGAAACGCTTTACAATCTAGCCATAATTTATAAATCTCAGAATAAGACCAAAGAAGCCATAGCGGAATTAGAAGAAGCCGTTAAGCTGAACAAAGATTTTGTCGGCGCCCGATTAATTCTGGGGGAGCTTTACGTCAAACAAAACCAGCCCGAGAAAGCTAAGAAGCAATATAAAACCCTAATCAAAATGAAACCGTTCGGCCTTGATATTAAATCTGTTCAAAGAAAACTCGATGGGCTGAAGTAGCTCGAATTCTTGCTTCTAACACAATGAGATTATCTTGAGCATACCTCCGGTCTCTCATGCTATAATTCCTACCTGATGAACCTGGATAATATAAGAAATTTTTGCATAATTGCCCACATTGATCACGGCAAATCTACTTTGGCGGATCGCTTGCTTGAAATAACCGGCACAATTTCCAGTCGGGATATGAAAGAGCAGGTCTTGGATGGGATGGATTTGGAGCGCGAGCGGGGCATCACCATCAAGGCCCAGGCGGTCAAAATTAACTTCAAGGCTCCCGACGGGCGCGAATATATATTTAACCTAATCGATACACCCGGCCACGTTGACTTCACCTACGAGGTTTCAAGAACACTGGCTGCTTGCGAAGGCGCTTTGCTGGTCGTTGATGCTGCTCAAGGGGTTGAGGCACAAACGATCGCCAACGCTCACCTGGCAATTGAAAACGATCTAGCAATTATTCCGGTGATTAACAAAATAGACTTGCCGAGCGCCGACCCGGAACGTGTTAAGCGGGAGATCGAAGAGAGTCTCGGTATCGGGGCAGAAGAAGCTATTTTAGTTAGCGCGAAAACCGGTAAAGGCGCCGGTGAAGTTTTAGAGGCGATTGTTAAAGAGGTGCCGCCGCCGAAGGGCGATATTGGCAATCCATTGAAGGCGTTGGTCTTTGACTCAACCTACGATGTCTATCGCGGTGTTGTTGTTTTTGTCAGGGTGATAGACGGCTCGATAAAAAAGGGCGACAAGATTAAGATGATGGCCATTGGTCGCACTTCTGAAGTCGAGGAAATTGGATTCTTCTCGCCTAAAATGACTTCCGCGGAAAGAATCGTTGCCGGCGAGGTCGGCTACGTGATAGCTGGAATCAAACAAGTGAAAGAAATAAAAGTCGGCGATACCATTACGGGGGCAAAGAACGAAGCCATAGAGCCTCTGGCCGGATATAAGGAAGTAAAACCGATGGTTTTTAGCGGCATTTATCCTGTTGATGGAAACGACTACCCGAACTTAAGAGAGGCCCTGGGGAAGCTCCAATTAAATGACGCGGCGCTAAATTTTGAGCCGGAAACATCGGTGGCACTCGGGTTTGGTTTTAGATGCGGCTTCTTGGGCCTTCTTCATATGGAGATAGTTAAAGAGCGCTTGGAGCGCGAGTACGAGCTTCATCTGTTAGCGACGGCGCCAAGTGTGGCCTACAGGGCGATTAAGACCGACAAGTCAGAGGCAATTATTAGAAATCCCTCGGATTATAACGCGGATCAGGTAGAGAAGTTGGAGGAGCCGTATATTGCGGCGACGATAATGACCCCGGGAGAATACGTCGGGGCAATTATGAAGCTTTGCCAGGGAAGGCGAGGACATCAAACCAACATCGCCTACCTGAGCGATAACCGCGTGCAGATTAATTATGATCTTCCACTCGCTGAAATTGTTATGGATTTCTACGATCAACTGAAGTCAAAAACACGCGGATATGCCTCTTTCGATTACGAACATAGCGGCTATCGGTCTTCAGATCTCGTTAAACTTGATATTTTATTGGCCGCAAAACCAGTTGATGCTTTCTCAGCGATTGTGCCGAAGGATAGGGCATACGATAGAGGCAAGATATTGGTCGAGAGATTACGAAAGATCATACCCAGGCAGATGTATGAAGTACCTATTCAGGCTGCGATAGGGGGGCGCATTATCGCCCGAGAAACAGTAAAAGCCAAGCGTAAGGATGTCACTGCCAAGTGCTATGGCGGCGATGTTTCGAGAAAACGAAAGCTTTTAGAGAAACAAAAAGAAGGCAAGAAAAGAATGAAACAAGTTGGTCAGGTAACGATACCTCAGGAAGCCTTTCTGGAGATCTTGAAAGTCGAGGAGTAATTTGGAGATGTTTGGTCTCTATCTTCACATACCCTTTTGCCGCAGTCGCTGTTCTTATTGCGGATTCAACTCGTATGCCGGCCTGGAGGAGCGCTATACATCCTACTTCGAGGCTCTTTTGACAGAGATAGAGTATCAGTTATCAACTGAAGATTGGCCTGTTGTCTCAAGCGTCTTCTTTGGCGGGGGAAACCCGGCCATCTTAGGTGGCAAGCGCTTAAGTTTGCTCTTGGGCGCTCTGAGAAAAAGCTTTCGCCTTTCTCCGACGGCTGAAGTCACGACAGAGCTTAATCCGGAAGACGCCACGCCAGAGCTTTTGAAATCGCTAAAGAGCGCGGGTTTTAACCGCTTGAGCTTGGGTTGGCAGACATTAAATGGCGATGGACTGGTCTCGCTAAAAAGAAGGCATAATCGTCAGCAAGCCATCGATTCTTTAACCGCTGCCAGAGGCGCCGGTTTTGATAACGTCAATATAGATATGATCTTCGGGTTACCGAATCAAACCATTACTGAGTGGAGAGACGATCTAGCCACATTGGCCTCACTCAATCCGGATCATCTTTCTCTTTACTCGTTGAGCCTGGAGCCCGGTACGGAATTGCTCCGTCAGGTCGAAGCAGGAAAAACGGAGCTGCCACCCGTTGACGATGTCGCGCATATGTATGAAATAGCGATTGAGGTATTGAGAAAATCAGGATTTGATCATTATGAAATTTCAAATTTTGCTAAGGACGGGCACGCTTGCAGCCATAACCTTAATTGTTGGCACGGTGGCGAATATTTAGGAATTGGAGCCGGCGCCCATTCTCATTTAAAGGGGAAAAGATCGTGGCGCGTAAATGACCCGATTGAATACATTGTCAGATCTCGAGAGAACGACACCATAGCCGGAAACGAAGTGCTGGATAAAGGTCGGAAGTTAGGGGAGAGAATCATTTTGGGGCTGCGCCTTTGCGACGGTATTGACATCGGTGAGCTGGAGGCGGAATACGGCGTTAATATAAGCGATATTTATGGTGACGCTATCAGGGATCTGAAACAGAAAGGCCTTCTTGTTGCCGGCTCAAGACTCGCGCTGACGGAAAAAGGACTATTGTTGGCAAACGAAGCGATGGTGGCCTTTGTTTAGGGGCTTAGTTAGCACTCTCTATCTTAAAGTGCTAAAGTGGTATTCAACATGTTAGACGAGCGCAAACAAAAGATATTATCGGCGGTTATCGAGGAATTTATCACCACTGCTGAGCCGGTAGGCTCAAAACGGTTGGTTGAACGATATGGTTTGAGAATAAGCCCGGCGACGGTCAGGAACGAACTGGCCGGTCTTGAGGAAATGGGTTTTCTTTCTCAACCCCATACCTCTGCTGGTCGGGTGCCGAGCGAAACCGGTTACAGATATTACGTCAATGGCTTAGAGAAAAAGAAAACTCCACAGGTGGTTGAATCCACCAAAATTCGGCAATATTACAGTGATCTCAATTTTGAGATCGGGCAGTTAATGAGTGATACTTCTCATCTGCTTTCCGAGTTGACTAATTGCGCCTCGCTTGTTTGGGCGCCAGATATCAACAAGGAGAAGATAAAACATATTGACCTTGTAGGGCTAGGTGGACGAGCCGTCATGATCGTTGTGATAACCAGCGCCGGGTCGTTGTCGAAACAGGTCGTGGATTTGGGTAAAAAAGTTGAAAATGACACCCTTTTGGAAGTAGAAAAACTACTCAATCGCACGTTGACTAATGTCGGTGTCGAGCACGTTGGCGATATTGCATTCGAAATGGGTGATTTAGACCAAGAAGAACGACAGTTGGTTGCCAAGATACGGTTTATTATTGAAAAAAAGTTGGTCGCCGGACTGACTCAAAGGGTTTACCACGCTGGGACAGAACATTTAATTGAAGAGAACATCATTTCAATTAAACGAGCTCATGAAGTTATTGATAAGCTCGAAAGAAATTATCAGTTTCTGGAATGGCTTCAAGCCGTGACCGAGGAATGCAATGTGATGGTTAGTATCGGTTCTGAGAACGAGTATAATCTTGACGGGTTTAGTTTGGTGGCAAGCGGTTATGAGGTTGAGGGCGAGCTTGTTGGGGTGCTCGGTATTTTGGGCCCGACAAGGATGGATTATATACAGGTAATACCCACAGTCGAATATATGGCCAAGAATCTAAGTGAGTTCCTAGCCGAGTCTCAAGGCGGCTCATGCAAGAGGTGAAAGTGTGACAGATTATTATGAAATATTAGGTCTAACGCGAGACGCGGGCGAAGCGGAAATCAAAAAAGCGTATCGCAAAATGGCGCGCCAATATCATCCCGATATAAACGGCCACAGCAAAGACGCGGAAGCTAAGTTCAAGGAGGTCGCAGAAGCTTATGAAGTCTTAAGCGACCCCCAAAAACGCCAAATGTATGACACATATGGTCATACAGGCAGAGGCGGCGGAGGGCAAGGACAAGGCTTCGGCGGGTTTGGTCAGGGAGCAGGTTTTGAAGATATCTTCGATGTGCTCTTTGAGGGATTTGGTGGCCGTTCAAGGCAGCGACCAACGGCAGAAGCCGGTGCCGACTTGTTGACGAAGGTAAAAATCACATTTGCGGAATCGGCTTTTGGTGTTGAAAAGGAAGTGGAAACATTGAGGCCTGTCCCGTGTGAGGATTGTGGCGGCTCAGGTGCAAGTGAAGGCAGTAAACCGACAGCGTGCAGCGTTTGCGGTGGCCACGGAGTAGTGAATCAAACCCAGTCGACAATTTTTGGAAGTTTCGCCCGGACCGCCCCTTGCTCAAATTGTGAGGGGACAGGGAAGGTAATCACATCGCCATTCAAGAGTTGTAGCGGAGAGGGAAGAAAATCTAAACGCGAAATGGTGAAGCTTAAAGTTCCTGCCGGAATCATTAACGGGATGCGGCTTCAACTCAGCGGTTTCGGCGGCGCGGGTCGCCGCGGAGGC
>JAUWRD010000157.1 GCA_030610765.1 Actinomycetes bacterium | reverse complement strand
CACGCGCAAGATGCCTCGGGAAACGACCCCGTCTCAATGCGTTTCTCAAATACCGCGTCGGGCGTGTTAGGGGCTGGCTGGGAACCATTTGGGTTAAATAAGGGCTGGGTTCTAAATGGCAATAAAGGCGTTAATACCGTTTACGCGCAGTTCAAAGATAACAATGGTCTCATCTCTAACACGGTCTCAGACAGTATTAATCTAACAAGAGACTTGACAGGCGGGCCCGGCGTTAAGGAAAAACTAGAAGTAAGAGTCGCGACGCCTCGTTTTCCGACCAGGTACCACAACCGGACAGATTTTAAAGTTCACTGGGCGGCCTATGACACGATTCCCGCATCCGGTGTTTCGTCATATGATCTTAGATACAAGATCAACCGCAAGGGAAGCTGGCGTATTTTGCTCTCCAAAACCACAAAGAAGTCCTTGAAGTTTCAAGGAAAGCGCGGGAAGACATATAGATTCCAGGCCAGAGGCCGGAGCGGCGATGGAAAAGTCTGGGGTTGGTCAAAAGTAAAAAGAACGTTGATCGCCTACGATAATGGACAATATGTGTACAAGCGAAGTCGCTTTAACATAAACATTAAGAAGAAAACGGGAAAAAATTATTACTTAAATACAGTCAGGCGCTCCACAAGAAAAGGCGATTATGTTACTTATCGATTCAAGGGTAAGGCCTTCTATGTCGTGGGGACGATGGGAAAATATTATAATTATATGGACGTTTACATCAATGGGAAATTTGAAGAGCGAGTTAATGCTTATTCACATAAAACCCGTTATCGAAAAGTTATTTTCGGCAAGTCTTGGCCCAAGATGGCTACCAGGACTATCAAGTTAGTCAATGTCGGCAACAAGCGGAAATCTGATCTAGACGGCGTCTACGTTTTAAGGTAAATGAGAGTTATTTCAGGCACTGCAAAAGGGCGCCGGCTTTTCGCTCCCAAAGGTGAGCGAGTCAGGCCAACAGCGGACAGAGTTAAAGAAAGCTTGTTTAGTATCCTCGCCGATAAAGTTGTTGACGCCAGGGTCTTAGATGTCTATGCGGGCACCGGCGCGTTGGCGATAGAGGCTTTGAGCAGAGGCGCTGCGAGCGCTCTTCTAATTGATAATGATCGCGTTTCAGTTGAGGCCATGAATCGCAATTTGGCCTCAACTATCTTTTCGGAGCAGGCAGTCGTGATTCAACGACTGGCACTAACTGCGCTACAGCAATTACGCCAAGAAAATCAATCGTTTGATTTGATTTTCTTCGACCCTCCCTATAGAATCAAGGAAGCCGAGCTAGGGGTTGTTGTAGGAGAGGCGGGATACCTCCTTGACCAGCAAGGTTTGGTTGTTCTCGAGCATCGGTCCGGTATCGCAAAGCTTCAATTAGCAAGTGAGATGTCTTTAGTAGACATACGCCGTTACGGGGAGACGCACTTGAGTTTCTTTGAGAAACGAGAAAACTGTTGTTGACAGCCGTTTGCCCAGGTAGTTTCGATCCGATTACACTCGGACACCTTGATATTATTGAGCGTTCGACTTATATTTACGATAGAGTAGTAGTCGGTATCGCTGACAATCCCAGCAAAGCAGAGCTCTTTAGCTTGGAAGAGCGCCTAGACTTTACTAAAGAGGCGTTAAAGAACCTGGCGAAAGTTGAGGTTCTTGTATTTCGCTCGTTGTTGGTTGAGTTTGCTCAAGAACATGGGGCTAAGGTCATCATCAAGGGCCTCAGGGCAATATCAGATTTTGAGCACGAGTTTCAAATGGCGCATTTAAATAAGCGTCTGGATAACACAATTGAGACTGTTTTTCTGATGGCCAGCCCGGAATGCATGTTTCTAAGTTCGAGCGCGGTTAAGGAAATTGCCGCTTATGGCGGAAATATCTCGGAGTTTGTGCCGTCTGGCGTAGAGGCGCGTTTGGCAGATAAATTTTTGAAGGATTAGTCTGAAAGGAGAAATCCACTTGGATATTATGGCCCTTGTTGACAAACTTGAAGATCTGGTTGCTGAAGGAAAGAAAGTACCATTGACGTCCTCAGTCATGATCAATGAGGAAAGAATCTTCGAAATTATTGATGAAATCAGAGCTAGCTTTCCGGATGAGATAAAGCAAGCCCGTTGGATCGTCAAAGAACGTCAAGAAATGCTGGATGAGGCAGAAAAAGAAGCCAGTAAGATATTAGAGGAAGCTCAGCAGAAAGCTGATGAGCTCGCCGCTGAAACCGAAATAGCGAGATTGGCGGAAGAGAAAGCGACGAAAACCGTTGAAGACGCGAGGGGCAAAGAGCGGGAAATACGGCTGGGCGCGGAAGATTACGCCGATGAAATGTTGGCAAACCTAGAGGTCAATTTAGGAAAGCTGCTCACAGCTGTGCAAAGAGGCAGAGATCGCCTGCAAGGCAAAGCTGCAGAACCACGGAGTTAAGCGGGGCTTCTAACAACACCTCTTTACTTCCCTATACTATTTAATAATCAGCGCGTTTTCTTTTAGAATTTAAGTGCGCGCAAAGGTCTGCAAGCTGAATATACGATTTCATCATGGGAATAGGGATGCTATGAAAGATTATTTCAAAGATATCTCGCAAATAATAGGGGAGCCCGGTGAGGAGCTTTCATTTTCCGGAGAGGTCACGCTTGAGGCGGTTAAGTTGGGCGAGGAACTCATTGAGACCCCTTCTCCGCTACATGTCGATGTGCTCGTGAGTGGCATCAACGACGGCGTAATCATAAAAGGCAACGCGTCTGGAAAAGTAAGACTGCGGTGCAGCCGGTGTTTGGCGAAATTCGATTATGAGGCAAGCACCAGTATTGATGAGTTAGCCGCAGAAGATATTGAGTCCGCTGCCAAAGACGACGTCTTTCCAATAGTTGATGGAAAAATTGATCTGGCGCCCATAGTCTATCAGAACCTTATGGTCGAAATTCCCATGCAGGCCCTCTGCGCCGGTAATTGTGCCGGTATATGCCCTGAATGCGGTAAAAACCTAAACGACAATCCCCATAAACACGAAAAAGAAGAATTTGACGAGAGATTGGCGCCCCTAAAAAAATTT
>JAUWRD010000169.1 GCA_030610765.1 Actinomycetes bacterium | reverse complement strand
CGCTGGTGTCCAAATTGGCACACCCTTTGCTTTTTGTCAGGAATCGAGTATTACGGACGAAATCAAAGAGAAGACGTTGCGCCGGTCTCTTGACGGAGGGGTAGAGGTCTTCACTGATCCAGTTGCTTCTCCAACAGGATTTCCTTTTAAGGTCGCCAGAGTTCCGGGTTCACTTTCAGAAACAGATGTTTACGAGGGTCGACCGAGAATTTGTGATTTAGGATATCTACGCCAGGCTTATAAAAAAGAAGATGGTTCTTTAGGTTATCGTTGTCCCGCCGAGCCCGAAAAGGCGTATGTTCGCAAGGGAGGCAAAATCGAAAACACTCTTGGACGCCGGTGCCTTTGCAGTGGCCTCATCGCGACCATTGGTCACCCCCAGGTGCGAAAAGGCGGATATGTTGAGCCGCCCATAGTAACCGCCGGTGATGATCTTTACAAAATCACGAGATTCATTAATAACTCGAATATTACTTATACTGCCAAGGATGTAATTGACTACCTGCAAGAGCCAAAAACCTAGAACTACTATGTTTCAGATTACGCGTTTTGTGATATCTTGACTGCTTAACCGTTAATGAAAGGTGGACACATGGCGAAGGCAAAAAAAGGCGATCAGGTTAGCGTTCATTACACAGGGACGCTTGACGACGGAACAGTTTTTGATTCATCCGAAAAGCGCGAACCCCTGCAGTTCACAATTGGCGATGGGAAAATCATGCCCGCTTTTGAGCAAGCGGTGATAGGGTTAGCGGCTGGCGAGTCGGCCAGTACGAACGTCCCGGCTGAGCAAGCGTATGGGCCGTATCGGGACGAGATGGTTATCGACGTAGACCGCAAAGAATTCCCAAAAGAGATTGAGCCAAAGGTTGGCGACCAACTAGAGGCGAAAGACGCTAACGGAGGCACTACCATTGTGACTGTCAAGGGCGTGAGTGAATCGCACGTGAAGGTTGACGCTAATCATCCGTTGGCCGGCAAAAATCTAAAATTTGATATCACTTTGGAAAAAGAAGCCGTGTAAATGAAGATCAAACCATCGGAAATTACCTCTCGATCAGATTATCTATCGAGACGGAAATTTATCACCGGAGTCGGGGCGACTTTGGCTGGTGCGGTAATCCTAGGCGCCTGTGATCGCGCGGGTGTGAGTGAACAAAAAAAGCCTACCCCTGGAAAGACCAAGAATACGAAAGATGAGCTGGGCGATCCCTTGACGTCGTTTGAAGCGGTTACTTCTTACAATAATTTTTATGAGTTTACGTTAGACAAGGAAGACGTCGCTGTTTTAGCGGTTGGTTTTAAGACCCGGCCCTGGACAGTCAAGGTGGGCGGGTTGGTTCAGAGCCCAAAAACATACGATGTTGACGATCTTATTCGCAAGTTTGGAGCGCAAGAAAGAATCTACAGGATGAGGTGCGTTGAAGGTTGGTCAATGGTAATACCTTGGCTTGGGTTTCCGTTAGCAAAGCTCTTGAAAGAAGTTGAGCCAACATCAAAGGCTGCCTATGTGCGCTTTACTTCGATTCTGGATAAAGAGCAAATGCCGGGACAACTTAACACCTCATATAACTGGCCTTATGTCGAAGGCTTGCGTCTAGATGAAGCCATGAATGAGTTAACTCTTCTCTCACACGGGTTATATGGAAAAGACTTGCTACCTCAAAGCGGAGCACCCCTTAGGCTGGTTGTCCCGTGGAAATATGGCTTTAAGTCGGCAAAATCAATTGTTAAGATTGATTTAGTTGAAAAAATGCCGGCTTCTCTTTGGATGCGGGCGGCGCCTGATCAATATGGCTTTTTCGCGAATGTTAATCCAAAAGTACCTCATCCTCGCTGGTCACAATCTACTGAGCGCCGCATCGGTGATGCGCGTCGGCGGGAAACGCTTGCCTTCAACGGCTATGGCGATGAGGTCAGTGGGCTATACCGGGGCATGGATCCGAAAAAACTTTTTTAATGTCCAGATTTAAGCTTGACTACTTTAAGTTAGCAGTGCATATTGGCGCTCTGACACCGCTTGTGTGGCTTCTCGTTGATTGGCGCTTAGACCAGCTGACTTTTAATCCAATTCAAGAAATAACGAAGCGAACCGGCAGAGACGCCCTCGTATTGCTCCTTTTGGCTCTCAGTTGCGCCCCCTTAAGTCAGGTCTTAAAGTGGCGTCGCATCCTTACCGTCAGGAGGGCTTTGGGGGTATATGCTTTCGTCTATGCCCTTTTTCATTTCGCTACTTTTGTTTGGCTGGATTACATGTTTGATCTTGCCTTAATCGCGGAGGGAATTCTTGAGAAGCCTTTCGCGCTCGTCGGCTTCTTGGCGTTCTTAATATTGTTACCGCTTGCCATAACTTCAACAAACGGCTGGATCAAGCGTCTGGGAAAAAATTGGAAGCGTCTTCACCGATTTATTTATCCCGCGGCAGTGCTGGTGATCATACATTTTACGTGGGCGGCAAAGCAGAATTTTGGTGAGCCTCTGATCTATGGCGGCGTCTTAGCGCTACTGCTTCTATGGCGGGTTGTTAGAAAGCTCTCTAAATAGTCCCTATAAAAGGAGCAGGCATTCTTTATTATCGCAACCTTTATGGTCGTGTCTGTTCTTTTTTAAGATTTCCTCGTATCTATCAAGCGCTGTCAAGACCTCG
>JAUWRD010000222.1 GCA_030610765.1 Actinomycetes bacterium | reverse complement strand
TGACGACTAAATATTTAGAATCACTTGACACCACGTTCATCTTCCTAAAAACTTGGACGCGGCCGTAACTGCTCTCTTTGTCAAAGACCGAATGGGAGGTTCTATTGAATTCTTCGTATTCTGAATACGATGTGAACCGATTAGCGATATTATAGCCAAAAACAACTCCCGATGCCGGCGGAAGCAACGATACAAGAACCGCACCCCCCAATACCAAGGCCGTAGTCGCTATAAGCCGATTAGATTTGCCCACGAGAAAAGAGAGCAAGGCTATGAGCAGATTAATGCTGACAGCAATCAGGCTTGTCCACCGAAGCCCCATTGTGGGAATTAGAATAAAACCGGCGGCCATGGCGCCAGCGGCAGCTCCCCAGGTGTTAATGGCATAGATGTCACCAGTGTTTCGACCAACTTCTTTGAGCCGATGCGCCCACGCTTTAACGGCCACAGGGAAGCTAGCGCCCATCAAAGTGGTCGGCAGAAGCATAACCACAAAAACCATCGCCATTTGGGCGAAGGTAAATAATGTGAACGATAACCTTAGCCGGTAAAAGAGTTCCCCATAGATCGGCCCCAAACTATTTATGATAAAGAGTGGCGTCGCCCCTGATAGTCCAATACCTAACTGGAGAAGCCCGAATATTTTGATCGGCTCATTGTGATTATCGATGTATCTGCCACCGAAATACCCGCCGATGGCCAAGCCGGCTAAAAAGGCTGCCAGCAAGATGCTAAAGGAATAGACAGTGCCCCCAATAGTATTTGTCAGCGCTCTTTGCCAGATAACTTCATATATAAGACCCGCCGCCCCGGAGCCGCCTATGCCCCAGAGGATCAGTTTATCGGTTGCGCTTTTTTTTGATTTTTTCTGCGCAGCACTAACCATACTTGACTGTATTCACTCTTTCCTAAAGTTATGGGGTTATTATAGTTGTCCAGCCGGTTTACTTCAAGACCGCGCTCTAGCGAGCTAAATAAAGGCCGGCTTCCGTTTTAAGCGTGGCCTGAAAAAGATCAAAAATTTCATCAAGCTTTTCTTGCGTTACAGCCTCAAAACGCAAACCCAATGCGGGTTGAGTATTTGACGCCCTCACCAAACCCCAGCCACCGTCAATTTTAACCCGGGCACCGTCAACCGTGATTACTTCGTGATCTCGGGCAAAATACTCAGCCAGCATCTCGACCACCTCAAATTTTTTATCATCCGGGCAGTCGACGCGGTATTCAGGCGTGACAACGTATTTAGGCAGCTTATCCAGAAGCTGGCTGAGCTTCTCGTCGCC
>JAUWRD010000115.1 GCA_030610765.1 Actinomycetes bacterium | reverse complement strand
CACTGGTAGGTTATCTTAAGACCCCGGCGCAGGTCGATTTTCGCTTGCCAACCCAAGTCATTTATTTTAGTGACATCAAGCAGCTTTCTGGTCGTACCATCAGGCTTTGATGTGTCAAACCTGATCTCGCCTTCAAAACCAACCACATCTTTAATTAATAAGGCCAGTTCTTTGATGGATAAGTCAGTGCCGATGCCGATGTTTATTAAATCGCTGCTGTCATAATGGTCCATAAGGAATAGGCAGGCATCGGCTAGATCATCCACATGCATAAATTCACGCCGCGGAGTTCCTGTTCCCCAGACTATGACATTTGGCTTATTTTTGATCTTGGCTTCATGAAATTTGCGGATCAAAGCCGGCAGAACATGTGCCGTGCCAAGGTTAAAATTGTCGCCTGGGCCGTATAGGTTTGTCGGCATTACTGAGATAAAGTCGGTCCCATACTGGTGATTGTAGGCCTGGCACATCTTGATACCGGCTATCTTAGCGATAGCGTAGGCATCATTGGTCGGCTCCAGAGGTCCGGTCAGAAGATATTCTTCTTTTATTGGTTGGGGCGCTTCTTTCGGATAGATGCATGAACTGCCAAGAAAAAGCAGTTTTTTGACGTTACCGAGATAGGCGTTATGAATAATGTTTGTCTGTATGGCCAGGTTGTCGTAGATAAAATCACCCGGATAGGTGCTGTTCGCCAGGATCCCACCGACTTTCGCGGCCGCGAAGAGCACGTAATCGGGACGGGTATCTTCAAAAAAAGCTCTGGTGTAAAGAGGATCTCTAAGATCCAGTTTTTCTTTTGGCTGTGAGATCAGATTTTGATAACCTTCTTGCTTGAGCCGGCGCATCAAGGCTGAGCCTACCAGGCCGCCATGACCGGCGACATATATTTTATCGTTCTTATTAATAGGTTCCCCCAGTTTTCAATACTTTTAAGACTCCACGGTCACTGATTCATCAACCGGTATCGGCAACTCTTGTTTGGCTGATTCAAGATCAGATGCGGTCATTATCTTAACCAGCTCAGTGAAAGTTACTTTTGGTTTCCACCCTAGTTTGGCACGAGCTTTCGAAGAGTCGCCCCTAAGTGCCTCGACTTCCGTTGGGCGAAAGTATTTCGGATCTATCTCAACGATCACGTTGCCGGTTTTTTTATCAATGCCCTTCTCGCTGACCCCGGCGCCCTGCCATTTGAGGTCGACACCGGTTTCGCTGAAAGACGCTTCGCAGAACTCTCTGATGGAGTGGCTTTGGCCAGTGGCGATCACATAATCGTCAGGGTCTTTCTGTTGGAGCATAAGCCACATTGCTTCGACAAAATCCTTGGCGTATCCCCAGTCTCTTTCGGCGTCCAAATTGCCCAGAAATAACTTTTCCTGGAGGCCCAATTTTATTCGGGCCGTGGCCCGGGTGATCTTTCGCGTGACAAAAGTCTCGCCCCTGATAGGCGATTCGTGGTTAAAAAGGATACCGTTGCTGGCGTGTATGCCGTACGCTTCCCGGTAATTAATAGTAATCCAGTATCCGTATTGCTTGGCCACACCATAAGGACTCCTGGGATAGAAGGGCGTCGTCTCTGTTTGCGGCGTTTCTTGAACGCGACCGTAAAGCTCACTGGTCGCGGCGTTGTAAAAGCGGACTTTATCGCACATATTCAGAATACGCAGGGCCTCAAGCAACCTAAGCGTACCTAGAGCATCAACGTCGGCTGTATATTCCGGTGACTCAAAAGAAACTTGGACATGGCTTTGAGCGGCCAGATGATATATCTCGTCCGGCTGGGTTTCCTGAATGAGACGGATGATATTGGTGGAGTCAGTGATATCTCCATAATGCAGTAAAAAATCAGGATGGTCTTCATGGGGGTCTTTGTACAGGTGATCTACTCTCTGTGTATTAAAAGAGGAAGATCGTCTTTTTATACCATGGACACGATATCCCTTTGCCAGCAGAAACTCAGCTAGATAGGCTCCGTCTTGACCCGTGACACCGGTTATCAAGGCTGTTTTTGTCATTTAACCCTCATGTTAATCCTGTTGGCCCGAAGCTGTCCCAATTGATGATTGTTCACTATATGAACAATGGTAAGCACCGGAACAGGTAATGTCAAGCTGGGCCAAAAGCGCCAGTGTGCCTAGTGCTTGAACCTAGACAGCCTCTAATAAAGATATTAGCAGAAGGGATTTAAGCTTTCCAATAGATTAAGCTTCAGACAGCCACTCGTCCGGATCCTCCGGCCTGAGCGATTGCGCTTGGGGAAAATCGGGAGCCGACCAGGGGAGCTCCGGCCATTCTTTGTTTCTTTCTTTTTCAAGGTCTGCCGCGGCCATCATCTTTACTAACTCTTCAAAGGCGACCCGGGGTTTCCAGCCAAGTTTTTTCTGAGCCTTTGTGGCGTCGCCAATGAGGAAATCAACTTCTGTCGGGCGAAAGTAATCGGGATCAACCTCAATAATTACCCGGCCACTATTCGCGTCAATACCTTTTTCGTCTATGCCTCTCCCGGTCCATTTGACCGGAATGGAAACTTCATCAAAAGCTGCTTTGCAAAAACTACGAACAGAATGGGAGCGACCAGTAGCGATAACGTAGTCGTCCGGGTCGTCTTCCTGAAGCATAAGCCACATGGCCTCGACGTAGTATTTAGCAAAACCCCAATCGCGCTCGGCGTCTAAGTTTCCCACGTAGAGTTTTTCCTGCAAGCCCAGTTTTATTCGGGCCGCGGCCATAGTGATTTTTCTGGTCACAAAATTTTCGCCCCTTAAAGGGGACTCATGATTGAATAAGATGCCGTTGTTAGCGTGTATTCCATAAGCTTCGCGGTAATTAATTGTGGTCCAGTATCCGTAAAGCTTAGCGACACCGTACGGGCTCCTCGGGTAAAAAGGAGTGGTTTCTTTTTGAGGCGTTTCTTGTGTCAAACCAAAGAGTTCGCTGGTGGCAGCGTTGTAAAAACGTACTTTTTCGCTCAGACCCAAAAAGCGCACGGCTTCCAGTAATCTTAATGTCCCCAAGGCGTCGGCATTGGCCGTGTATTCAGGTGATTCAAATGAAACGTGGACATGGCTCTGGGCTGCCAGGTGATATATCTCGTCCGGCTCAATTTGCTTGATCAGACGTGCGATATTTGTAGAGTCTGTGATATCACTTTATATAATGTAGCTTCAGATTCCGCCAAATAAGCGCCATCTTGACCCGTTACCCCGGTAATTAAAGCCGTCTTGTTCATTCTTGCTCCTTTTGCTTAAGCAGCCGCTCTAATAAGTATTACCAAAGTGCCGCATTTTTAATAAAGCGCGTGTCATTTGGCAATATTGACACTGTTGAGCACGGTCAAGTATACTGGTCAATTCGTGGCTTAGCGAAAATCAAATGTGCAAAAGGAACGAGGCGGCTTATCGTCACGCAGGGTCACTTATTATAACTATGGATCAGTTAAAAAAGCTGAATATTAGCCAAGAACAACGGTCAGGCACGCAACGCGCGCCTCGAAAAAGAGACGGTTTGGATCGAGCCTTGAGATGGCTAATCTTTCTCATTCTAATAATCGTTGTCCTCATCCTCTACAATGTCATTTTCGCAACCGTAGAATCTCCTCGCACATCACTTGAGCGCGATATAATGAATAACACGGCCAAGCTCAGGGATAATCCGAAAGACGCAGTCGCGCACGCGGGTCTCGGTATCGCTTATATCAAAATGAAAAACTTTGGAGCAGCAGCCAGAGAATTCGAGGTTGCGGTCAAACTCAATCCCGGGAGTTCTCAATATCGATATAATCTTGGCGTCGCTTATTATGAACTTGGACGCCTGAATGAAGCTAAAGTAGAGCTCCGAAAAGGCACCAAGAACACACCGAAATGGGAAGTTCTTTATTTTCAGTTAGGTAAAATCCTGATGAAGCAAAAGAAATACGACGAAGCGATCGATAACTTTAAAACGGGATCAAGTTTGACGCCCGGAAATGCCGACGCCCACTTTCAAATCGGCAAAGCGTATGACTTAAAGGGTGAGGACGATGAGGCGATCGCTCATTATAAAGAGGCTTTGAAATATGTACCTGATTACGTTCTAGCGACCCAGGCCATTGAAAAGCTGCAAAAGAAACGGGGGCGTTAGTTGGATACATTAGAGCTTCAGGAAACCAAGCAGGTCCCCATTGTAGTTAAAGAAAAAAGGTGGTCAAGGCTGGTCGTTTTGATCGGTCTATTTCTTGTTCTCTTATATTTATACACAAGTTTGACAACTCCAGCGAAGCCGGGTGGATTCGTGCCTTCAGAAGGGATCACGCCGGTTTTTTCAATTTACGGATGGGGCAATGAGCGTCTTTCGAGCCCCAATGGGGTTGCCACAGACGGCTCTGGAAACATCTATATCGCGGATACAGCAAACCATAGAGTTGTCTCTTTTGACGGTAGCGGTAACTTTCGCTTTGTCATCGGGAAGAAAGCAAATAATATAAGGAACCAGCTAAAAGAGGGTCCGATAGTCTTCCCTCTCGGGGTGGCGGTTGCCGGAAACGGTGATATCTTTATCTCTTCCATGGAGCGCGACTCCATACTTATATATGATAGCTCCGGCAGTTTCAAAAGAGAGGTCGGCGCTGAAGAACCGATAGCCTTGACGATCGGCGGTCAACGCTTGTACGTAACAACACCCGGGGAGATTTTGGTATATAACCTCAAGGGCGACTTAATTAATCGCTGGGGTGAGCAGGGGAGCCGGATTAAGCAATTTCAATATCCAAACGGCGTCGTTTCAGACAGTAAAGGCAATTTGTTTGTTTCTGATACACAGAATTCCCGTATACAGATTTTTGACCGCAAAAGCGATCCTATTGGCTGGCTCGGCACTCCTCCAAAAGACCTGAATGATTCACGTCGGATTTTTGGCTTAAATATGGGGATAACGATGGACAGCAATGAGCGTGTCTATGTAGTTGACGCGTTTCGGCATTCGATACACGCCTTTGATTATGAAGGCAACAAGATAGGGGAGTTCGGGTCAAAAGGTGAGTTTGAAGGGC
>JAUWRD010000096.1 GCA_030610765.1 Actinomycetes bacterium | reverse complement strand
TATCTACTCAACGTTTCTGCAGCGGGCTTACGATCAGCTGGTTGAAGATATTTGTCTACCGGGGTTGCCGGTTGTTTTCGCTCTTGATAGGGGTGGTTTGGTCGGTGATGACGGGCCGACGCATCATGGTGCTTTTGACCTTTCATATCTCAGCCACATGCCGAACATGGTGGTAATGGCTCCCAAAGATGACGCGGAATTAAGGCAGCTCATGGGCACAGCATTCGAGTGCGGACAGCCCGCGGCCATTAGATATCCAAGAGGGGTCGGGCCTGAAGTAGATTCAAAAAATGATTTTACTCCTCTGCCACTCGGCAAATCAGAGGTCTTAGTTAAAGGCGAACAAGTGGCCATTTTGGCTATTGGCAGGATGGTCGAGACCGGCCGCGCGGTAATTGATCTGCTTAAGAAGGAGGGCCTCAATTGCACTCTCGTGAACGCCCGCTTCGTCAAGCCAATCGACACCGAAATGATTTTTCAAATGGCTGATTCTCACGATTTACTGGTTTCTCTGGAGGATAATAGTATTGTCGGTGGCTTTGGCTCGCAGGTTGCGCAAGTTGTTGCCTCCCTCAACCAATGCCGCCTGGTCAACTTTGGATTGCCAGACTATTTTGTTAGCCACGGCTCAATCGAACAACTTTTTAATGAGGTTGGTCTTGATCCGGCCTCGCTTTCAGAAAAAATTCTAGCTATTCTGAAAACATATGAAAAAAGTGAGGCTCGATCAACTCTTAGTTAGCCGGGGTTTTGTTGCCAGCAGAAACCGGGCTTACGCAGCTATTGTCACTGGTGAAGTTAGCATAGATGGACAAATCTCTGTAAAACCGGCTCAACTGGTTGGCGGGGATGCCAACATCCTCTACCAGCCCGCTAATCTTGCCTACGTCTCCAGGGGTGGACAAAAACTAGAGCAGGCTCTTGATGATTTTGGCGTTGATGTCAAAGGGCTCACGATTCTAGATTCGGGTGTTTCCACTGGCGGCTTTACCGATTGCCTCCTCAAGAAAGACGCGCGCAAGATTATCGCTGTCGACGTTGGTTATGGTCAGCTTGCCTGGAAACTGAGGTGCGATGAACGCGTTGAGCTACATGAACGTGTCAATGTGCGCCATCTGACTCCGCAAGATATTTCTGAGTTAGCGGATATGGCCACACTAGATCTTTCCTTCATTTCGCTGAAAAAAGTGATGCCGGCGGTCCTCGGATGTCTTAAGGAGGAAGGTGAAGTCATTGCCCTCGTTAAACCTCAGTTTGAGGTTGGTAAAGGCCAGGTGGGCAAGGGTGGCATTGTTAAAGATAAAAGTCTTCATAGTGAAGTCCTGACCTCGCTGGGGCGAGAGTTTGTTGCCGGCAATTTGTCACTAATAGGCATGACCTGGTCGCCAATAGTGGGCGCTAAAGGTAATATTGAATATTGGATACATCTGTCCAAAAAGCCTCTCGTCGGTTATGCTATCGAAGGGATTCAAGAGGCAGCGGTGGCAGTTGTCGAAGGAGCCCATGAAACTCTCAAATGATGGAGGCACGTAAACGATAATGAAAAAGCTTGCCGTTATTCCTTACGCAAAAAAACCTGGTGTGGCAAAAATCGTCCCTCGATTGGTCGCTTGGGCGAAGCAGAACAATGTCGACATGGCCATACCTAAATCAGACGCCTCTGTATTGGGATTGCCTGAATACGGAGTAGAAAAGGAGAACCTCTTCGATGACGCTGACCTGGCTTTGACTCTTGGCGGCGACGGGACAACTCTTAGAGCCGTCAATTTGATGGGTGAGCGGAATATACCGATTATAGGCGTGAATCTGGGCGAGATGGGCTTCTTGATGTGGGTAAACCCTGATCAAATGGAAGATGTTCTGGATCGCGTTAAAGATGGCCGTTTTCAGATAGAGCAGCGACGAATGTTAGTGGCGAAAATTAGCTATAAAGACGGTCATTCTATCGAACGCCTCGCCCTAAATGATGTTTTGGTCGGACGCGATGAGTTCGGTCGGCTCATCAAGCTTGATCTCTTAGTCAACAATACACTTTTTTGTCGATACGCTGCCGATGGTCTGGTGGCCGCTACTCCGACAGGTTCCACGGCATATTCCTTTTCAGCGGGCGGGCCGATCATAGCTCCGGCGACCGATGTCTTCGTGGCGATTCCCATTTGCTCCCATTCATTAAATAATCGAAGCCTGGTCTTCAGCTCAACCGATAAGATAACGATTAAGCCAATCTACAAAGAACCGGCCAGTAAAGTCGGAGTGAGTGTGGATGGAATTATCGTTGATAGGCCGCAAGACGTGACTTCGATCGAAATCGGGCTGGCTGAGCATACATGCTCCTTCGTCAGCACCGGTGGACCAGATTTTTACGAAGCTCTAAGTGTAAAACTAAAAAAGTGGCTCAGTCTGAGGTAATATTGATCAAACTATGCTTGTTGAAATCAGGATAAAGAATTTCGCGATCATTGATGAGCTGGCTTTATCTTTTGAGCCCGGGCTCAATGCTATTACCGGGGAAACAGGCTCGGGAAAGTCCATTATTATTGAGGCGATCAATCTCCTTGTCGGGGGTCGAGCTGATACCACCAGGATCAAGCAAGGAACCGAATCCAGCGAAATCGAAGGCCTATTTGTTTTTGACAACGGCCGCGAGTTTGTTCTTCGGCGCTCCATAAGGCGTGACGGGAAGAGTCGCGCCTATATAAATGGAAAAATAGCGGCAATAGGCGAGTTGACCGAGACAGGCGGAGCGCTGCTCGATATTCATGGACAACACGAACAGCAATCCCTACTTAACCCGAAAGCCCACCTTGAGCTAATTGACCGTTTTGGCGGTCGCGAAATAGTTGAGGCTAAGAGAGCTTTCCAAAAGACTTTAGAGCGGGAAAAGCTGGGGCGACAAGAGCTGGAAGGGCTAAAAACGGCCGAGGCTGACCGGGAAAATAGGCTGGAAGTTCTAAGTTGGCAAATCAAAGAGATTGATGACGCGAAGTTGGAGCCTGGTGAGGACGCGGAGCTTGAGAGACAAGTTCAGCGGTTAAAGAATCACGCCAAACTTTTCGAGGCGGTGGGGCTTGGTCTCGCTCACCTAGACGGTGGAGCCATCGACAGCCTTTTTCTTTGTCGAGACGAAATTGCAAAAGCGAGTGAAGCAGATAAGACACTAGCTGAAACCTCGAGCAAGGTTGAGGCGACCTGCGCTAGCTTGGACGAGGTAAAACAGTTTCTTCACAACTACCATGAGTCTTTAGCGTTTGATGCCGGTCAACTCGATCAATACCAAACTCGTCTCTATTTCTTAGACGATTTAAAAAAGAAATACGCTTTGTCAATCGATGGTTTGATCGAACATCATGAGGCAGCCCTGGTCAAGCAGGAAAGTTTGAAATCGTCTCATCTCCGTTTGGCCGAGTTAACGAATGAAGTGGCTCAGCTTTTCGATAAGGCCAAGCGCGAGGCTGAGATCCTCAGCGCAATAAGACGGAGGGTTGCCAAGCGATTTGGAGAGCTGATCTTAAGCCATCTTCGAGAGATGGATTTTTCAACCTGCCAATTTCAGGTTCAGATCAAAAACCGGGAGTTTGTCGCTGATAGTCTGAGCAACGAAGGGTTGGAGCAAATCGAATTTCTTTTCTCAGCAAACGCTGGTGAAGATATGAGGCCTCTAGCCCGTATTGGTTCAGGGGGCGAGCTGGCCAGGGTAATGTTGGCGATCAGGACGGTATTTGGACAATCCGATGGCACTCCAAGCTTGGTTTTCGATGAGATAGACTCAGGCATTGGCGGCAAGACGGCTGTTAAGGTAGGAGAACGTTTGGCTGCTCTGACTGCGAGCCACCAGGTAATATGTGTTACGCATCTGGCGCAAATCGCCGCTTTTGGCGACCATCACCTGGTGATCGGCAAAAGAGTAGTGGCTGGAAAAACCGAGATAAGGGTTGATAAGGTTCTCGGAGATGATAGATTAAAAGAGCTCTCGCGTTTGAGCGGACTTATTAATGAATCGAGAGTTTCTGTTGAACATGCTCGACAATTGCTCGATCAAGCATCGGGCAAGAAGGTTTCCGGGGTTCCTAATGACTGAAGGAAATAAGCTCAAAAAACAGATTCGCGCGATTGTTATTGCCACTATTTCAGTCATCGGTGTCTACTTGATCTTAAATTCCTTAAGTCCGGCAGAGACAGCTCCCGGCCAAAGAAAGTTGGTAATCAATCAAGTAGCGGGGACGGATCAAAAGGAAGATAGCCCGGAAGTATTTTCGGTTGGCAATAATCTTGAATTGGTTCTGCCGGTATCTCGCGAGCAGGTGCTCGGTATCGGTTATCACCAGGCCTATAATACGAAAGCAATGCCGCTTAGCTCTCTTGTGGGCCTCATGCCTAGTCCGACAACAACGGCTGTGGCGCGGACCGCTCGATCAGGGGAGATGGTCTCTTTTGTCATGGCAGCCCGGGGTCGCGGCTCACCCCTTGACTCATCTGTAGATCTAGCTATTGCCCCGGGAACGGAAGTAAGAAGTCTGATTTCCGGAGAAGTTCTTACTGTGTCCGCGTATAAGCTCTATGGAAAATATGACGATATCAGAATCGAGATCAAGCCGGATACCAATCCAGACGTTAAAGTATGTATTGTCCACGTCATGGATCCCACGGTTTCTCCGGGGCAGCGGGTTGAGGCTGGAAAAACACCGTTGGCTAAAGTTCGGACGCTGGGCGTAAACTCGCAGATAAATCAGTATTTGGGGAAGCCGACCGATCACATTCATATTCAAATAAACCCAATCGAAGCACAACCGGTCACCGCCAATGCGAATTGAAGGCCGGGCGCGGGTAGATAAGAGAACAAAGGACCTGACGAAAAGGCTAGAGCCAGGTGAGATAGCTATAATTAACCATAGTGATCTCGATCAAGTCTCCGCGGAATCATTACTTGAAAAGAAAGTCGCGGCTGTGGTCAACGCCACGACCTTCAACTCAGGCCGATATCCCAACACCGGTCCGCTTTTATTATCAGTTGCTGGTATCACCCTAATTGATAATGTCGGTTCCGAAGTTTTTGACCGGGTGCAAGAAGGGGATGTCATTGAGATTGAAGATAATAATGTCTCAAAAGGCGGAAAACTTGTGGCTCGTGGTCTACGACTGGATTCTGCCCAGATTCAAGCCGCCATGGATAAATCAAGACTCTCCCTGACTGACGAAATTGAAAAATTCGCCGTCAACACTCTCGATCATGTGAGGCGCGAAAAAGACTCCTACCTGGGCGATCTCAAATTGCCTCCGATAAATACAAAGTTTTCAGGACGCCATACACTCGTAGTTGTTCGTGGCTATAATTATAAAGCCGACCTCGTGACTCTCAGGTCATATATCCGCGATATGCGCCCGATCTTAATTGGTGTCGACGGAGGGGCGGACGCCTTGTTGGACGAGCGCCTTGAACCAGACTTGATCGTCGGTGATATGGATAGTGTTTCCGACAAAGCCCTAAAAAGCGGCGCCGAACTTATTTGTCATGCGTATACTGACGGCCGGGCGCCGGGCAAAGACCGCCTTGATGAGATGGGCCTTGAATGCAAATTAGCTCAGGCTGGGGGCACAAGTGAAGACATTGCTCTTTTGATCGCGTATCAAATGGGGGCGGAACTTATAGTAGCTGTCGGCACCCATGGAAATTTAATTGAGTTCCTTGATAAAGGCAGAGAGGGAATGGCCAGCACGTTTCTCGCTCGGCTTAAGGTTGGTGACCGTCTGGTAGAAGCCAAAGGCGTAAACCAGCTCTACCGCAGCTCACCGAAGATGTCCCACCTGCTAATTCTAATATTTGCGGCTCTAACAACAATCAGCGTCGTAATCCTTAAAGCGCCTCCTATACGTTTATTTGTAAATACTGTGTTCGTGAAACTCAAGCTTTTTGTGGGTTGGTAAAATGAGGGACGTTGGTAAATAAATACGGGGACACCATACCTATTTTGGGGTAATAAATAGGTATGGTGTCCCCGTATTTATT
>JAUWRD010000073.1 GCA_030610765.1 Actinomycetes bacterium | reverse complement strand
TGCCCCAGGTTCCGAATTGTGTATAAGCCCACTGTGCGGTAAACGCACCGCTGGAATCAAACATCTGCACCCGATGGTTCTGGGTATCGGCGACAAAAACTGTTCCGCTCGAGTCAATGGCCATGCCGCTCGGATAGCTTAGTTGACCATCATCCGCGCCTGCGCCACCAAATTCAAATAGAAATTGATACGCGACACCAGCTAATAGGCCACCGGGCTTCACAAGAAAGAAAACCATTAATAGCAGAACCAAGACTAGAACTATTTTCGAGCTTTTGGTCTTTAGCGGAGAAAGCGTCATGATTGTCCTTTGCGTCAATCGAACTTGGTGGGATTATACAACATTTACTCCAGGTCATCCACTAGTAAGCCAGATAAGATTGTCGGCAAATCGTCGCTTTAGCTCTGCTTTAAGTGGGCGGTGAGCCGGACGGGCAAGCTTAGGATCTTTTTCAACAAGGGCAATAGCTTCGGCCCTGGCGATCTCCAGTAATTTAATGTCTTTAGTCAGCCGGGCCAGTTTGAGATCGGGCAAACCAGATTGACGCTGGCCAAAAAGCTGACCCTCCCCTCTTATCTTAAGATCTGCTTCAGCCAGCTGAAAACCATCATGAGTCGACATAATCGCCTTTATCCGGGCCCTGGCTTCATCGGTTTTGATCTTGCCGAAAAGGAGGCAATATGAGGAACACGTACCTCGCCCGACACGGCCCCTAAGCTGATGCAGCTGTGAGAGACCAAAACGTTCCGCGTGCTCTATCATCATCACCGTCGCGTTTGGAATATCGACCCCGACTTCAATAACTGTAGTTGAGATCAAGATATCTAGCTCACCAAGGCGAAAGGCCCTCATGACCGCTTCTTTTTCCGCTGACGGCATGCGCCCGTGCAACAAGCCAACGTTTAAGTCGGGAAAGATTTTTGTCTTTAGAAGATCAGCTTCTTTCAAAACTGATTTGACTTCGAGCTTATCGGATTCATCAATTAGCGGACACACTATATATGTCTGTCTACCGGCGGCCGCTTCGCGCCTAATTAACTGATGGGCTTTTTCACGATTCTTCTCTGATATGTATTTGGTCTTTATCTGATCGGCGACCGATTTTCCTCCAGGCCTGCTGCTAAGAACTGAAATATCCAGATCTCCATAGAGTGTCAATGCCAGAGTTCTCGGAATTGGCGTGGCTGTTAAGACCAATAAGTCTGAGTTTTCGCCTTTAGCCCGTAAGGCAAGACGCTGACGGACTCCAAACCGATGTTGCTCATCAACGACAACAAGCCCCAGAGATGAAAAGTCTATGCTTTCCTGAATCAACGTCTGGGTGCCAATAATTATTGTCGCCTCCCCGTCGTCTACCAGCTTTTGGTTGGCTCGCCTCTCAGCCTGGGTATGACCACCAAGAATCAAGACGGTTTTTAGCCCTAGGGTCGCGAATTGATCTTTCAGACTAAAATAATGTTGCTCGGCTAATATTTCGGTGGGAGCCATAAGCGCCGCTTGTCGCCCACCTTCGACCGACATTAAGATCGCCGCCGCCGCCACGACAGTTTTTCCGGAACCGACTTCCCCGAGAAGCAACCTCTGCATCGGCCGGGGCGCTTCCATATCGGAGCGGATTTCGCTCAAAGCTTTTTTCTGATCATCGGTCAATCGCCACGGAAGACCGGTGTAAAAATCACTGAGCAGCTGTCCGTTAACCTTGTGGCTAATGCCGGCAACATTGTCCGTAAGGTGGTGCTTCCTTAAGGCCAACCCTAGTTGCAGCCGGAAGAACTCATCAAAGACCAGGCGCTTCTTGGCACTTTGGTATCCGGATCGACTCATTGGAAAATGGATTTGTTCTATGGCCTCGCCCAAAGGAATCAAGTCGTGACGTTTCCTTATCTCCTCCGGCAGAATCTCGACAACCCCGCTACCGTAACTCTTAATGGCATTGTTAATAAGCCGCCTGAGCCGACCAGCGGAAAGCTTTGCCGTAGCCGGATGAACCGGGATGATGCGGCCAGTATTGAGCGCGTCCCTGTCATCGACCACGTCAAAAAATGGTCCTTGCATCTGCAACTGCTGGAACCTCCAAGCGACTTTTCCGCTCAAGGCAACTGTGGTGTCCACAGGCAACTTATCGGCGATATAATTCTGATTAAACCAAACCGCGCTTAAGTACCCCGTGGTATCGAAAATCGTGACCGTTAAGATAGTTAGCCGCCCTCGTCTAGCCACCCGTTTTTGAACATCTTTTACCTGACCGACAACGGTAACTTCCTCTCCTTCGCGAACTGAACCTATTTTTTTTACTGTACCTAAGTCCAGGTATCGGTGAGGATAATGTTCCAGCAGATCCGCTGCTGAAGTAATTTCCAGGTCAGCAAGGGCCTCGGCTACTTTTGATCCGACGCCGGCGACGTCCTCAATGGGCACTCTATATAATGGAGTTGATCGCGTTTTGGTCATGACAATAAATGATATCAGAAACCAGAAAATCGTTTTTACCGTTGATGAGAATAGACAGGTGGCGAATCGGGTATATTTCAGCGACAAACGCGGTGCCAAAGCAGGTCTTAGAGGTTGCCGGTGCAACCTGGTTATGCTAGGATACGTTAGCTTAAGTATGGAATTAGTTTTGATTCTCTAAAAGGAAGGTAATCATGTCGCAAAAATGCGATGTCTGCGGAAAAATACCGTCATTTGGACATAACGTCAGCCATTCCAATAAAAAGACTCCTAAAATGTGGGGCACTAACGTCCAACGCATTAGAGTGCGCCAAGAAAATGGTTCGGTAAAACGGGTACATGTCTGCGCTAAATGCATGAAGGCCAACAAAGTAGTAAAAGCTTAATCTCCCATCGAACAATTCTAGCTGAATAAACCACTAACATAACGGGTACTGGCCCATTCATGGACTTTACAAAGAAATGGAGCTGGGCAGCAGTTGTCGTTTTCCTGATTTCAGCGGCCATCTTTACTTTTGGATTACCAAGAGCGATCAATCTTTACGTGGTTGATGCGATATTTGCCCTGGTAGCATGGTTCGCAACAATAGCCGCATATGTGACGATGAGGGCTTTTAGAAGAAATGACTCACTTAAAAGGGAGTCTGGGCGGTCTTGACTGCGGGACTCGCGCTGTGGGCTTTGGGTGAAACCTCGTGGTTTATTATTGAGGCTATTTTGGGGCTCGATCCGTATCCGTCAATTGCCGATTTATTCTAGGTCTTGGGTTACCCGGTCGTTTTTGTCGGATTGGCGCTGGGGATGAAAACATTGCACGTGCGCCCATCTTCGGGGGGCAAGATCATGGGTACGGCTTTGATCTTGATTATCGCTTTTGATCTCTGGTACTTTGTTTTGAGTGTAATCTTGCCGGCGAAAGCTGCGCTAATCGAGAAAATTCTTAATATCTACTATCCGGTTGGCGGCCTAGTACTGTTATCGCCGATAATCTATAGCTTAATGACACTGAAGTACCAAGCGGTTGATCATAGCTGGAAGTTGATTGCATTTGGGATAGGCCTGATCATGGTTAACGATGTAATATTTAGCTACTTAGCAATTATTGACGTCTACCAATCAGGCAGCTTACTTGACTCTTTCTGGATCGGTGGCTACTTGATAATTGGTCTTGGGTCAATTTTCCAACTCGATAAAATCGACCGGTCAAGACAGGAAGAGCAAGCGCAAGCTGCTTAAAACAATTTTCTCATTCACACTACTCTGTCGGCAAATTACTGAAAGCCGAGACGACTTGCGGATCAAATTGCGTGCCCGCGGCTCTGTTTAGCTCATTTAACGCCTCATCTTTAGATTTCGCCAGACGATAAGGTCTCTCAGCTGTCATGGCTGAATAAGCTTCGGCCACAGCAATTATTCTCGCGCCAAGCGGGATTTCATCGCCTTTTAACCCATCTATATAACCTGTCCCGTCAAAGTTTTCGTGGTGATGCAAGATATATGGAAGAGCCCGGCTCAGACGCGGAATCCCGGCTAAAGCTTTAACAGCTAAACGAGGGTGGCTTCTTATCAGGAGTCTCTCGACACTACTTAATGGTTTATTGAGCCGAAATATGCCGTCAGTTATCCCGGCTACACCAATGTCATGCAAAAGAGCGGCGATTTCAATGGTTTGAACTTCTTCAGAATCAAGCTTCATCTCCCGAGCTAAATCTAGAGCGTATTTGGACACCTCAACGGCGTGACCTTGACTAAACGGATCGCGAGACTCTACGATTTGAGAAAGTACTTTTATCATGTCTAAAAACAAACCCTGCCACTCTTCCGAGGATTGTCCGGCTGTAACCGCCATTCCGACTTGGCTCAAAAGCCTAACCGCCCTCGTTAAGTTCTTCACTGTAAAATCATGGTCGGGATAATTGGAACCGAGATTAAGCACACCGATTAATCTCTCTTTCAAAGTAATGGGCAGAGAAATGGCAACGGCTACTTTTTCGGTCCCCAGACCAACAGACGAAGCAGTGTTGTTATCAAGATCCTTGATGATTATCGGCCGGCGATGGGCTGCCACCCAGCCGGCGATACCTTCGCCGATACCAATCTCGACAGTTGTGACTGATTCAGGCAAACCAACTGACGCCGCCAATGTCAATCGGTCGGTATTTTCATCAAACAAGAGAACAGAACCGCTGCTGGCTCCGCTTATTTCTATAGCTGACCGTAAAGCTCGAATCAGCGTTGGTGAAAGATCCTTGTCAACGCTCACTTCGTTGATGAAACTAAGCAGCTTATCCAATTCACTAACAGACTGCTCAAGAACTCTGTTTTGCTGTATGTTCTCTAATATATATCTGAGCTGAACAGCGACACCTTCCACTGCGGCTTCATCAAGCTTTGTGAATGAATCCGCTTTGTTGCCTGCAAGCGCTATGATCCCCGCCTTGCCAACTCCGACCAGCAAAAGAGAGATATTGCCGGCGGCGGCTAGCTTGCCTATCAACTTATCTTCATTAGCTAAAGTCAACTCACTAGAGATATTTGGCATGTTCAAGGAAACAGCCTTATCGGTGTCTAGCAAAGCCTCTAAGTTTTCCTCCAGACCATATTCACAACTCATAAAATCATCTGATCGCAGACCGTGCGCTGCCTTAACCTTTAATCCATCACCTTCGCGCATCAGAAACAAGAGGGTCTGGGCGCGCATATAACGGCTAAGATGATCTAGAGACCGCTCGGCAATTGCTGTTATGTCTTTGAGGTCTATGACCTTTTTCCCGATCGCTTCGATCAGAGAAGGTCTGGCAACTAGACCAGCGGGCCTAATCGGTATCTCTATCCCGGCCACATCAGCCTTAACATTCTGCGTATTTTTAGGCTCTGCTTGAGTAGCCACTTTAGGCTCCAAGGGGTTAGCTTTATCATCTCCGGTTTTCTGCGGCCATTGCAAAAAAAGGATAATTAATATTAAAAAGAAAATGACTGAACCAGCAACGATCAGGAAACCGTCAATCACGGCCCGCCGCCTGCCACTGTCAAATCAAAATCATATAACATATCAAACACCTGAATCCTCATAGAATACTTATCGACCGCATGTATGGAGATAACAAGAAATTATTTAAAGATTTTTTTGTATTTTGGAATAAAAGAGTAGAGTTTCGGCTTTATGCGGGTTTTTCTTGACCCAAAAGACGTGGTGATAAAGTTAAATCTTTGGCCGCCTCAATTGCCGTTTTGAGCCGATAGCTTTTTGCTAAATAGGCAGCAACTCCTGAAGAAAAAATATCTCGCATCCTCCTTACGTCTGTTTCAGGCACGTTTTTTGTAAACAAAAAATGGTGTTCATTGCCATCATATAAGATGTCAACCAGTTCATTTTCGATAATTTTATCGGCTTTTATCAATACAAACTTTGATCCGTAAATTTGAATCGCTTCGGCCGCTTCTTTAATATCGTCAATCTTCTCTATGCGTATCCCGGATAAACGCTCCGCTTCACTTAGGTACGCGATGGTGATAGTGGCAAGAGGAAACATGCGCATCTTCAGCAAGGAGATCGCGCTACTGCTCAAGATTTGCGACTCATCCTCTGTCTCTAAGCAAACATCAACCACAAGTTCGGGCAGATCATTTTTGTGATCTTCGAAGAGCGTGGCCAGCTCCTCAATAATGTCTCTTTTCGCCAGAATGCCTGTCTTTATAGTTGAGATTGCGCTCAGATCAACAAACGCCGCAAGTTGCCGCCGAAAGGTATCGATATCAATGGGAGCGATCTCGCTTGGACCCAAAGTCACGCTACTGGCTATCACTATCGGACTTAACCGCAGCGACATAAGACTATTTCTATCGGCTATGATGCCGGTTTGGCCACAAGCATCCAGGCCACCGACGGTTAATATGTTAGGTCCTTGTTTCAAAGCGGCCTCTTTTGATGGACGACTAGTACTGATCCTGTCTCAAGCTCTATCGTTCCTTGTTCTGCGAGCAAAATATTACTTATCCCCAATGTGCTTCCAACGCCAAGATGCTCTCCGGGTACTTGGTACTTGAACCCCTCTAGACGAAGACCGGTACTCTCTTCAAGCGCCAGCAAACTTACGCCATCTCCGGGAGTGCCTTTAAGGCTAATGAAGCGCTCAACTAAATAAATATCCCCTGCTTCTTCTTTAATATAGCAGGAAACAGCCCGTTTGTGTGTCGTTCTAAGCAAAAAAACATGAGATAACGTCTGGTCAAACCTACCGCCCCATGTCGCGGTCAAAGTGATTTGCGTTGCCCCTGAATCAATTGCCTCATCTATGCCTATCTCACAATCTGTCTTGTCTTTTTCAACTGGAAATCTCTTCATCAGGATTTTGTTTTTCTCAAGCCACGTCAATGTAGCTTTAGAAATGGAGTCAAAATCACCGACGACAAGGTTCGGCAGCACCCCCAATGTACGCAGGTGGTCGGCGCCACTATCGGCCCCGACTATGAAATCATATTCCTTAATCAGATGACGGTAGAAGTCGTGGTTGCCAAGTGACCCGCCAGTGACAATTACAGCTTTAATAGCTTACTTTCCTCCAGTCTCGCCAAAAGCGCGCAAGAGAGCATAGACGATTGGGATCGCGATTACTGTGGATACTGACATATAGGAGCCGTTGTAGATCGCCGAATAGAGCCAGACACTTTGACCCTCGGGGGCGTAGCTGGCGAAAAAGATAACGCCGCTGAGAAGATGCGCCGCAAAACGCGCCAGACCACCAGTTATCGTGCCGGCCGCGACTTTTAGAAAACTATCTTTACCAAAGAAACCGGCTACCCCGACCAGGCCAAATGCCAGGGGATAATCAAGAATAAGTTGCGCCGGATGAACAAAAAACGGGTCGACGGCGTAATCGACAAAACCAAAGACTACCCCCGCTAAAATACCCGCTCTCGGGCCGCGATAAAAAGCCAGGAAGAGTATTGGCACCATATCAAGCGAGACACTTCCGCCTTGCGGCATTTTAAAAATTGGCATGAAATTCAAAACAGCCGCCAAAGCCACCATGATACCGATCTCAGCTATCGTTCTAATACTTAGTTCATTTTTCATTTGATCTTCTCCTTAAAATAATAAAAGCGCGCCTGCGCGCGCTAATAATCTAGCTTTCCTTCGCTGGCATTATCCAACAGGTTCAACCGGTCTCCCGCACCTTCGCCAATCGTGTCGGCTTAATCCTAAAAGCATAGCCGGTCAACGACCGCATGAGTGGTGCGAAACTCTCAGCCCATTAAAGCGAGCTCCCGCAGTGGTATTTTATTGTTAAATATTATATATCTAAAAACCGGCTAATTTGCAACTACTTAGTAATTCGGGGACAGTAATTCAGTGACACAATACTTAATTCTAAAAAACCCAATTAAGTATTGTGTCACTGAATTACCCGTATTAATCCCCGCATTAATTTCACCGAATTACACGCGCTCTTTGCTTTTGGCGTTCCGCAACGGATAAATATATGTTTCGCCGGTAGCCGGATGCTTTTCAACATGAGCGTCAACCGCGAAAACTTCCCCGATATTATCGACTGTCAATACTTCTTCCGGCAAACCATTAATGTGAACACGACCGTCTTTAAGGAGAATCAAGGTATCGGCAAACCTTGAAGCCAGATTGAGATCGTGAAAGACAGCAACAACTGCCAGCCCTCCCCTGCTTCGATTCCTGATTAAATCAAGTACCTGAAGTTGGTGGTTTATATCCAAGTGCGAAGTAGGCTCGTCGAGCAGAAGTAAACGCGTTTTTTGAGCCAGAGCCTGCGCAATCACCACCCGCTGTTTCTCGCCGCCACTTAATTCGCTGATCGGGCGATCGGCCAAGTGCCAGGTATCAGTTACCTTCATTACCTCCTCAGCAATGACAAAATCATCCTGGTCCTCAATCTTAAACCGCGAGGCATGTGGGGTTCTTCCCATCAAAACGACCTCGAAAGCCGTAAAGGAGAAGACCATATTTGTCTCTTGTGAGACCACCGCGATATTTTGGGCAATCTCACGCCGACTGAGTTGATTGATATTCAAGCCGTTGACGAAGACCACACCGCTTTCCGGCCTTAGCACACGCGCAATTGTGCGCAAAAGCGTCGTCTTGCCGCTGCCGTTGGGACCGATGACGCCGATAAAATCGCCTTCGCCAACAGAAAAACTTATCTTCTCAAGAACCCTTACCCCTTCGTATGATAAGGATATGTCGCTCAGCTCAACCTTGAATGTCATGTCAGCATCCGCCTTTTAACCCTGAG
>JAUWRD010000063.1 GCA_030610765.1 Actinomycetes bacterium | reverse complement strand
CTAGCCAGTCCCTTTGTCGGTATTGCCATTGATAGATGGGGGGCCAAAGCGCTGCTCGTGACCGGTTTACTGGTTTATGGTCTGTCCGGCGGCGCCGGGCTGTCCATAAATTCGTATTATTCGCTCGTTGCCAGTCGTGCGGTCCTTGGGCTCGCCGTGGCCGCGATTTTCTCGGCGGTATCTGTAATTATCGGCCAAAATTACCATGGGAAAAACCTTCACTACATGATGGGGTTTCGAGTGAGTATCAACGATTTCGCCGCCGTCATCTGGCCGGTTCTCGGAGGATGGCTTGGCGCTTTTTCTTGGCACGCACCCTTCGCCATCTTCCTGGTTGGCATACCGCTGGGTCTGGCGGTACTAAAATGGGTTCCTGTGTCACAAGCTCAGACCAGGCCCGCAGGTGTAACTAAAAAGGTCGCGTTTAGAACTATTGTTTCCAACAGGCCGGTCCTGATCGCCATCTATGCCTTGATGTTTATGAGCACATTCGTTCTCAGTACGGTGGCCGTTTATCTGCCACAACTATTGAAGCAGATGGGTGTGTCCGATACTTTTACGATTGGACTTTACGTATCAGTGTTGACCCTGACCGTCGCCGTCATTTCTCTTCTGTATGGGTGGATTAAGACAATCCTGGATTATGGGACGATAGCTATGATAGCCGTGGTTCTATGGACCCTCGGTTTTGCGATCATTGTGCTGGCGCCGGGCAAAGCAACGATCTTAATAGCCCTTGTTATTATTGGCGTTGGGCGGGGTCTTACGTTTCCGACGGCTATAGCCTGGGCCAGTGAGATCGGTCCGGAAAACCTTAGAGGTAGCATTACCGGCAACGTGACCACATTTGCTTACCTGGGCATATTTCTGGCTCCCGTCCTCTTGGGTCCGGTCGAGATTTTCATCAGTTTGCCTGCTGTCTTTCTGGCCATTGATCTCGGGTCCATAACCGTCTTGTCGGGCCTGGTCTTGGCCGCACTTATTAAGCGAAAGAGCACAAGCGCCTGAACCATGGGCAATAACTACCGGATCGCAATTGGGTTCTGCCCTTAAAAAGCTAACCGTTAGGCGTTTGGCTGGTTTTACCGCCGTAGATGCGATCTGTGCAGCAGGTTAGCAAGGAAAGGCGTCTAGTAAGTATCATAGTTCGGGTTTTTTAAACGCTTGTTTTTTCTTCAATCTCTTCAGGTGCTGGAAAGGGCTCTTCCGGTAGAGCCCGGACTCCGACGGCCTTGACTCCGAACTGTTGGCAGAAGCTACGCAGCCCACTGATGGCAAAGAGGAACGCAATTAGCACCAAAAGCACCCAGGCCATTTTAGCAAACTCATTGGCCGTAAAACTTAGCACTTGCAGCGCTGGTATCTGCAACTCAACTCCGAGGCGGCCTAGAGTCTCCATGAAAACCGGCACGACTAGAAGGAGCATAAAGATACCAATATTTCTCCAGGCTTTATGAGTCCATCCAAATGCCTTATATATCAGATAGATCGGGTAAATCCCAATGAGAGACAACAAAGCCAGAAGTATTGGTTGTATCCGCTCAAAATTTGTGAATATCTCAGCGGTAGTCGAAGCGGCAGAAACCTCTCTTTCACCGCTGTCTACTCCTGCGACCTCAGTAAAAGTCTGCCGTAATTTCATAATGTTTTTCTTTTCCGGCTTTCCCTGTATTTGAGCGAAGATGTTCTCGATGGCCACATATCGCGGTGCATCGATTTTTCTTATTTGCGCTTCGATTTTTACAAAATTGCTCCAACCTTCGTCTATTGTTTTTTTGGCATCATCAACGTTACCGGCTTCAACTTGGTTTGCGGCATTGGCGAGCCCCTTGTTTATATTGTCGATCTCTTTTCCTAGCTGAGACTCGCTTAAGTTCTTTGATGTCTCGAGGACCTCAAGATTTTGTTTGATCAAAGTACCGGCGCTCAGCGCGGCGTCATAGTTTTCATCGACACTGGCATTGAAAAATTGATCAAGCAGTCCAGCTACTAGGGCGGCTTCTTCAAGTCCGAGTTTTTGATCGGCTTGCGATCTCATAGCTCTAAAATAGGCAACACCTTCAGCGGCCTTGATTTTGGCATCAGCCAGATCCTGTTCAGCGGAAGTCGGGTCAGCAGCCACAAGAGCTTCGTCAACTTCTTCGGCAACTTTGCCTGCCAACTTGCCAGTGAGTCCATCAATTACTTTAGCGCCCTTTTTCTTAGTGACCTGAGGATTTCTGTTGATCCTGTCCATTTGTTTGACTAGGTCATGGTTTGAATCAAGTTTTAGTTTCTTGGCCATTACATCAAACCATGGCTGCGCTTGGGCGGCATTGCCGGCTTCAATATGGATCTGGAACGCGCTGAAGACCAGGCCCAGGGTTGTCTTTTCTGCCAACTCAGCGCCAATTGCGATTCCTTGATCGTCGGAATTTGTGGCGGCTTGTACCGCGTCATTTAGACCTTGATGAATTTGAAGCTTAGTGGAATCGAAACCCTTAATTTGCTTTGCAAACGCTTTTTCAAAAATGTTTCGCGCATTGGTAATCGCTGTTGCCGCCTTTTCCGAATCTTCGAGCGACCTGGCTTCTTCAAGTGAGCCCGTGAAATCCTCCCAATCGCTCACTTTATCTGTCGCAAAAGCCGGCAGGGGGGCGACTAGAAGTAAAATAATAATTACCGATACCAACATCCGTTTCACTGCTCTTCATCTCCTTTTAAATTGAGAAGTTTCAATTTGAACCTAATTATTTGCTCTTCCGGCATCAGCATGGCGAATGCATTTGCTAAGTCCTGAACGAGTGCCACTTTGTTGAAGAATTCAATATTTTCGAGCTGGCCAGCATCTTCGATATGCCGGCCATGCGTTCTTTTATAACTTGCCTGCAGGACACTCCGGCCCGTCTCACCCATCAGCCCAATCAGTTCATTCTCAATCTTCTCGACAGCTGTCGCCATAACTTTCTTCCTTTTGTTTCAAACAAGCAGAATAAAAATTATATCGGCATTAACTCAGAAAACTTGAGCAGGATGTCGAATTAGCTCTTCTAGTTATTGTTCAGAGAGTGCCCCTTAGCCCCACAATCCTTGAATAATGCTTCCTGTTTACCAGCTAAGCTCTTGAGGTAAGAACAGGCAAGAACAAGATGGGCTTTCTCTGTTAGGGGTGCGACTGAAGTGAGATCCGACATGGCTCCCGGAGCCAAGTTTCCGGATTTTCAACTCCCGGACCACATGGGAAAAATGTATCGTCTTTCCGAGCTACAACACGGCAATCCCATGTGTCTTGTATTGGCTCGGGGTGGATACTGCCCCAAGGCCCACCAACAACATGTACAGCTTGCCAAAATGGAGCCAGAAATAAGAATTTCTTACAGCGAGATTGTCACTATCAGTACCGACAATCGCCTTGCAACCCTCGAATGGAAGGGTCGCCTCGGGGTCTCGTGGACCTTCTTGAGTGATACAGAAAGAACTGTCCAAAGAGACCTTGACATAGAAGAGTACACAGACTCTTTTCATAAGCCAATGATCCCGCACACGATCATGCTAGAGCCAGACCTCATTGTCCACAGTATCTACATGGGCTACTGGTACTGGGGGCGTCCAACAACAGAAGAGATACGCCAGGACTTTCGAGCTATCACGCGAAAATGCCGGTCCGATTGGGATCTGAACGCTCCGGGTCTGCGAGAAAAATGGACTGCAGGCGACAGAACTGCGTTCTGGCCATATGGTCAAAACGCGGGGTATGTGATGGAGGAAGAGTAGGAAGCGTGCAAAAAAACTCGAACAATGCCTGCACAAAGGGATTGTTCGAGTTTGCCAGTGAATATGTTTAAGCCTATTGGGTAACTTTCTTTTATGAAGTACTGGCAGAAGGCGCTGGGCGAAGACATACAAACGATGCGGCGTCGCTTGATCAGCCGCGTTTTAATTATGCTTATCACTACGATTTTTGTCGCTGAGTTTATGATAATGCTATTGTTACGTTTTGCTATTGAGCCCTTATTAGCCACCAGACTTACTCCACTATTTGAAGCAATGGTAGACAGCTTTCTTCTTATCTTGGCCTTATCTCCTCTAGTCTACATTTTCTTTTTCGAGCCGATGTTTTTTTTGATTGCCCAGACTAAAGAATCAAGAGACATCCAGGCGGCCGGTGAAAAAAATACCGCGATTTGACTGAAAGCGTGAGCGACTGGATTTGGGAAGTCGACAGTCAAGGTGTTTACACATATACAAGCCCAAAGGTTAAAGACCTGATCGGATATGAGCCAGATGAGATTATCGGTAAGACACCATTTGATCTTATGCCACCCGAAGAAGCAAAGCGGGTCAGCGAAATCTTTTTATCTATTGCGAAAGAGAAGAAGCCTTTTGCCGGTCTAGAAAACACTAATGTACATAAGGACGGCAGCTTGATCACACTTGAAACCAGCGGCGAACCTATTTTGTCTTCCGGTGGCGACCTTCTAGGTTATCGAGGTATTGACCGTGATATAACTGAACGAAAGCAAGCCTCAGCGCAAATAGAAAGAGAAAGAAACAGGGCGCAAAAGTTTCTGGATATCGCCAGAGTAATGATTGTTGTAGTAGACGACCATGGTAATGTTTTGCTAATCAATGATGAAGGTGCTTCGGTTCTCGGTCGCAGAAAAGAAGACATTACCGGGAAGAACTGGTTCGATAATTTTATTCCCGCCGAGTCGAAAAATGAAGCGCTTTCAATTTACAAACAAGTAATGCAAGGCGAAATACAACTTGTAGAGCAGTACGAGAACGAAATCATAAGAGCTGACGGCGATAAACGCCTGATTGCCTGGAATAATTCTTATTTCGCGGATGATAGCGGCAAAATTGTCGGAACCTTGAGTTCCGGAGAAGATATCACTGATAAACGCGAGAATGAAAACCTAAAGGTCTTGAATCAGCTGCTTAAGATTTCTCTACTTGATTTGTCTCTCCAAGAACAGCTTCGGCGCTCGCTTGAGATTGTATTAAAATCGAGAGTCGCGGCAGTCAAGCCAAAGGGCATGATTTTCTTAGCTCGGGAAGACGAAAGTGATTTTGAGATGGTCGGTTCGCACGGTATGTCAGATGAAGGGGGAAATGATGAGTTATTCGAAGAATGTTTGTGTAGTGGGGCCGTAGCGAATAGAAAAACTGTTGCTAAAGCAAGCATGGTTGAAGAACATGAAGCACTAAATAGACCTGTTATTGGTCAAAGTCATTATGCTATTCCGATTATATCCAATGCTCGTAAAGATCAGGTTCTAGGTGTGATCTGCCTATATCCGCAATCAAGCATGATGCTCAACGATCGAGATGTTGTTTTTCTGGATACGGTTACAAATACGATGGCTGCCTTAATCGAGCACAAGCAGACACAGAACAAATTAGATTATTTGTCTTTTCATGATTTACTTACAGATCTCCCTGGTTGGAAGTTTTTCGAAGAACGCTTGGAGCATATGATTGGCGCCTCTCAAAATCATGATCAGCCACTGGTTTTATTTGTTGTCGACATCGATCGTTTCAAAAACATTAACGAGGGTTTTGGTCACCAAATAGGTGACGAGGTACTAAAAGAAGTAGCGAGATTCAAGAAATCGAGTCGCTAGCTCGTATCGGCGCGGATGAGTTTTGCGTCATTTTGGGTGGTGAATCAGCCGTCGATAATATCTTGAACCTGGCCGACAGAATGTTGAAGAAACTAAGATTGCCTTATCGATCTGGGGATACCGAAGTATTGACTAGCGTCAGTATTGGAGCCAGCATATTTCCTACTGATACCCCGGATTCAAGTAAGCTTTTGGCTCACGCGAAAGCTGCAATGCGTCAAGTCAAGAAGAATGGCGGCAACGGTTTCTTTTTTTACAAACCATTCATGAATGAGAGAATTGCCGAACGCATAAATCTTGAAAATAGAATAAAAGAAGCCCTTGAAAAGGATGAGTTTGTGCCGTATTTCCAACCAGTGGTCGAAATAAACAGTTCTCGCATTATCGGTATGGAGGCTCTGGTTCGCTGGAAAAAATCTGAGGGTTCGCTAATTCTTCCCAGAGATTTTATCCCCCTGGCAGAGGAGACAGGGCAGATAATCCCACTCGGCAAAAACATATTGCAAAATGCATGCGCAATTACCAAGTCATGGATAGAGCGAGGTTTCAGTGACTTGAAAATCTCAGTCAATGTCTCAGCTCGTCAGTTCGATCAGAAAGATTTCGGCAAAATGGTTAAACAAGTATTACGAGAAACCGGATTGCCGGCCGAGTCGCTGGATCTGGAAATAACAGAAAGCGTTATCAGTAGGGATCTTGAGCGAACCGGCATAATGATGTTCGAGCTGATCGATGCCGGAGTTTCATTCAGCATTGATGATTTCGGAACTGGCTACTCTTCTTTGCTTTCTCTGAAAATGTTCCCTATTTCTACTTTAAAGGTCGACCAAGGATTTGTTGCGGATATGACTTCGAATCCGAATAGCAGCGCTATCGTCAGAACCACGATTTCTATGGCCAAAGGTCTCGGCTTGAAAGTGATTGCCGAAGGCGTCGAGACCAATCAACAACTTGAATTGTTAAGGCGCCTTAAATGTGACTCTTACCAAGGATTTCTTTTTAGTGCCGCCAGGCCGGCAGACGAGTTTGAACAGCTGCTGATCGACAATAGAAGAAAAGCGGCCTAGACAAGTTAGAGCCGTTTGTACCAGACATTCATGTTCTCTATTCTGCCGAAGATATTTGTGTTGTTGATCAGTCTGCCGGCATAAGCATAGCCATGCTCTCCGGCATAGCTTTCGTGACCGTTGACTTCGATAAGAAAGGGAGCGCTATCAGCTTGGCTGATCCACTTTCGAAAATCGGGTCCTCACCATGTGTATCTCTCCTCCCACTTTAATGCTATCGCAAGTTTTCGAAAATGGCGAAAATGTGTTTATAGCGGTTACACGGGGTATGACTATACTGGTTTCGAATTGAGCAGCAACTTGTGTTGCACAGGTAAGACTTAGGAGGAATGACATGATACTTCTTTTAGCCATAATCGCGCTTTTCGCGCCTCGTTTGGCGCTCGTTCTAGTGTGGTTTTTATCACCGCTCGTTAACCAAGCCTTCGGCACCCTCTTTATACCGCTATTAGGCTTTATCTTTTTACCGTTGACGACGCTAGTCTACAGCTTGGCTTACGTTCCCGCGCAGGGTGCGCCAACAACTCTCGGTTGGCTATTGGTCATACTGGCAGCGATAGTGGACCTCACCGCCTATGGCGGCACAGTATATGGGCGTCAAGGGACTTCGCGCTCCAGAGAGCAAGAATATCGAAGAGCCGCATAGTATATAGGTTAGCTGAAGCAGACCAAACTTGAGCGGCCGATTCTTCGCCGGCCAGATTTGTCTCCATTTCATATCCCCTGGAATACCGAGCTAAGGAAAAATAGATGGCAAAATGGAAGATCGTCATTCTTTTAGCTTTGATCCAATTCGTAATGATATTGGACAGCACGGTCATGAACGTGTCTATCTCTCAGATCGTGGCTGATCTCAATACCAGCGTAGCAGGGATTCAAGCAGCGATAGCTTTTTATACCCTGACGATGGCTGCATTCATGTTGATGGGAGCAAAGCTCGGAGACAGCTACGGCCGGCGAAGAATTCTAGCCATCGGCGTGGTGATCTATGGAATCGGGTCGTTTATGACCGGGATCAGCCAAAATATCGCACAATTATTGTTCGGATGGTCTCTAATCGAAGGCTTAGGCGCAATTTTAGTAATCCCGGCCATATTGGCCCTGGCAGCTGTGAACTATAAAGATAGAGACCGAGTGATCGCCTACAGCATTATTGGCGGAATTTCGGGCGCCGCTGCTGCCGCCGGCCCTTTAATAGGCGGTTTTGTGACTACATACGCTTCCTGGAGATACGTATTCCTCAGCGAATCCCTGATAATGGCCCTGGTCTTGCTATTCTTTGGAATTATTAAAGACAGCGGCGAGAGGTCACGCGAAAAACTAGACAAACTCAGCGTCGTATACTCTGCCCTGGGGATGTTCCTTCTTACTTTCGGCGTGCTCCAAAGCAAGACTTGGGGCTGGATAAAACCACTGTCGGCACCGACGATAAACGGCGAACCCATTACTCCGCTCGGGTTTTCATTGGTGATCTACTTGATTCTAGCCGGCTTCGGCGTGCTCCATTTTTTCTATCGCCGGCAGGAAATGCTCGAAAAATCGGGGCGCCAGTTATTTAGCGTCTCGCTCCTCAAAATACCTCAACTGCGATCGGGGCTCATAAACCAGTTGATCCAGTATTTCCTAACTGCGGCGCTCTTTTTCATCATTCCTATCTACCTGCAGATGTCACTCGGTTTTAACGCCTTTGAGACCGGCATCAGAATACTTCCGCTCTCCTTTTTCATAATCTTCGCATCCTTTCTCGGGGTAAAACTCATAACTAGATTCTCACCAAAAATCATTATCATGGCCGGGAAGGCGCTGATCTTTATCGCGGCGCTAATCCTAGTTGCCGCCATCAAACCGGAGCTTACGGGCTTGACCTTTGGGTTTGGGATGTCTCTTTTCGGAACAGGCATCGGCTTGATGGCTTCACAAATTGGCAATGTCAACATGTCCGCGGTCGGAGAAAAGTCATCGAGTGAAGTAGGTGGCGCTCAGGGTACATCGCAGAATTTCGGCCAATCGATCGGGGTCGCCTTGATAGGCTCGATACTTATCGCTTCCCTGACAACGGGAGTCATGGATCAGGTCCGAGCAGACCCGAATATCCCGGATCCGGTCAAATCGCAGATAGAAGAAAAAACTAAGACAGGGGTGGAAATCGTAAGCGGGAAACAAGTTTACGATTATATGATTTCGCAAGATCGCTCGAAATCCCAAGCGCAAAAAGCCAAACACGCCTATGAAGGCGCCCAATTGCAGGCACTAAAAGAAAGCTTGTTCTTCATCGCTATCTTCGCCCTGCTTTCGCTCTTCTTCTCCCGGGGCTTGCCCAACCAACCCATGGAAAACCTACCCGAGTAGATTTGAAAACAGATAGCTATTGTTTCCCCATCCGCATATGGTACTGTTGCTCGTCACTCACTTTAGAGCTTTGATCATCGGCGCCCAGATCAATGCGAACCCAATCAATCGTGCCGTTAAATCTTGAACTCCCTTCGGGATAGTCGTCGGTCACCTGCGCTCCTAAGTCCATCCCAATCTCCATGCCGTCATTGGCGTCGTATACCAAGGGCACCGTGCGCTCGATTCGTGAGCTAGCTATCTCCTTGTCGCTAGCAAAGAGAGTGCCGGTGCCACCCGCACCTGGCTTGCCTCCATCATAGGCGAAGCTAAACTTTACGGTTACAGGGCCGGGAGATAGAGGCTCGGCTGCTTTTACATAGAAGCGCTCTCTGTTGAACCAGTTATGACAGTAAGTTAGCCGGCCGTCTTTTACATAGAGGCTCCAGCCCGCGAACCGGCCGCCCGGTGCGATGATTACTCCTTCGCCCCCGTCCTCGGGCACA
>JAUWRD010000059.1 GCA_030610765.1 Actinomycetes bacterium | reverse complement strand
GATTTCAAATATCCGGACCAACTACATCTGCCGGGATATAAACCGACCGTCAAAGGACATGCCAAACAAATCAAAGCAGCCGCGAAGTTGATAGCGGAGTCTAAGAAACCGATCATATATTGCGGCGGCGGGGTCATATCGGCCAATGCTTCCGAGGAGCTGGTTGAGCTGGCCGAAGAGGCGCAGATACCGGTGACCACAACCCTGATGGGGATAGGTATTATTGGTGGTGACAACCCCTTGAACCTGGGGATGCTTGGCATGCACGGTACTTGGTACGCGAATAACGCAATCACTGCCTCTGATTTAATAATAGCGCTTGGCGTTCGTTTCGATGATCGTGTCACAGGCAAGTTGGCGGAATTCGCGCCTAACGCGAAAATTATTCACGCAGATATTGACCCGGCTGAAATCGGGAAAAACGTTCCGGCCAGAGTGCCGATAGTCGGTAGCGCCAAGGGTGTTATCGAAGGCTTGATCGTTGAGGTGAAGAAGCTGGCCATTAACGGGCCGGTTAAACATAAAGCGTGGCTCAAGCAGATTGCGGAGTGGCGTCGGGATCATCCGCTCCGATATGGTAAGAGCGATAAGATTCTTCGCCCGCAGTTTGTGGTCGAAAAAATATCGGAGCTTACAGCCAAAGACGACACTATTATCACCACTGGCGTTGGTCAGAACCAAATGTGGGCGGCCCAGTTTTACAAAACTAAGAGGGCCCGAACATTTATTTCTTCAGGCGGCCTTGGCACGATGGGTTTTGGATTGCCATCGGCTCTTGGCGCTCAATTCGGCAAGCCCGACTCAAAGGTTTTCACTATCGACGGCGATGGGTCATTCCAAATGGTCAGTCAAGATTTGGCTACAGCGGTAATGAATAAACTGCCGCTCAATATTGCTATCTTAAATAATGGTTTCCTGGGGATGGTCAGGCAGTGGCAGGAGCTTTTTCACGGCTATAAGTATTCATCCAGCTGCATGATGCAAGATTACACGTGCCCGCCGGCGTGTAGCAGCCCTGAGTCAGAGTGCCCGCGTTATCGGCCTGATTTTGTCAAACTGGCCGAAGCTTACGGAGCCAAAGGCATCAGGGTCACATCTCCCAAAGATGTCGCGCCGGCAATCAAGAGCGCGTTGGCTGACCCGGCTGTGGTTTTAATTGATTTTATTGTTAACCGGGAAGAGAAAGTCTTTCCGATGGTGGCCCCCGGGGCCCCGATAACAGATATGCTGGAAAGCGAGACGGAGTAAAAAGTGAAACACACACTCTCTGTTCTAGTGGAAAACAGACCTGGCGTTTTAGCTCGGGTGGCTGGTCTTTTCAGCCGTCGCGGGTTTAACATCGACAGTTTGGCCGTCGGTCGAACCGAGGATCCGACACTTTCTCGAATGACGATCGTTGTCGATGCCGAGGAGCATTTTCTAGAGCAGGTAATAAAGCAGCTACATAAATTAATAAATGTTATCAAGATAAGCGATCTCGATCCGCACGCGTCTGTCGGGCGCGAGTTGGTTCTTATGAAAGTCCAGGCTAGCGGGAAGAACCGTGCCGAGATAGTGGCGATAGCAGATATCTTTAGAAGTAAAATCGTCGATGTCAGCCGAGCTAGTCTAACTCTGGAAATAACGGGGACAGCTGACAAATTGGCGGCCATAGAAGATCTACTTAAGCCCTATGGCATATCCGAGCTTGCGCGGACAGGAAAGATTGCTTTGGCAAGAGGCGTCAAAGAGAAATAGTACTTTTTAAGCACTTTATGAAGGAGATAAAATGGCTAAGATTTATTACGAGAAAGATGTCGACAAGGGAAGCCTGGCCGGCAAAAAGATAGCCGTTATCGGCTATGGAAGCCAAGGACATGCTCATGCTCTGAACTCTAAAGAGAGTGGTCATAATGTCATAGTCGGTCTCAGGCCGGGCGAGTCTTGGATTCGGGCGCAAAAGGCGGGCCTTGAGGTCGGAAGCCCCGCGGATGCCGCAAAAGTTGCAGACGTTATCGTGATGCTCGTCCCTGATCAAACACAAAAGCAAGTTTACTATGAATCCGTTGAGCAGAACCTGGAGCCGGGCAACGCTTTGATATTCGCTCATGGCTTCAATATCCACTACGGCCAGATAGATCCTAAGCCTGATGTGGATGTCTTAATGGTCGCGCCCAAAGGCCCAGGCCACTTGGTTCGCCGGGTTTATACGGAAGGTGGGGGAGTTCCCGCGCTTATCGCTGTTCACCAGGACGCAACGGGTAAAGCTTTGGCGTTAGGACTGGCCTATGCAGACGGTATTGGCGCCGCCCGAGCCGGTATTTTAGAGACAACTTTTGCGGAAGAAACCGAAACAGACCTTTTTGGTGAGCAGGTTGTGCTGTGCGGCGGACTTTCAGAGCTGATAAGGTCAGGATTTGAGACTCTGGTCAACGCCGGCTATCAACCGGAAATTGCTTATTTTGAGTGCTTGCACGAAGTTAAATTAATAGTTGATTTAATACATGAAAAAGGTATTTCCGGCATGCGACACTCCATTAGCGATACCGCTGAATATGGTGACCTGACTCGGGGCCCGCGCATTATCAATAGATCAACCAGGAAGGAAATGCGCAAAATCCTTAAGGAAATACAAAACGGAGAGTTTGCAAAAGAATGGATACTTGAGAATCAAGTCGACCGTCCGGTCTTTAATGCCACCAGAAACAAGCAGGCGCAGCATACGGTAGAGAAGGTCGGCAAAGAACTCAGGTCGATGATGAGCTGGATAAATAAAGAGGGTGATAGCGATACGTAAATCATACTTAATGACGCCCGGGCCGACTCCGGTTCCACCGGAAGTTTTATTAGCCCAGGCCCAACCGATGATCCACCATCGCACGCCTAAGTTTTCCGAGATATTAGCAAAAGCAAGTGAAGATCTAAAGTACATATTCAGCACGAAAAACGATGTCCTGACATTCGCCTGTTCCGGCACGGGAGTTATGGAGTCTGCGGTCGTCAATCTTTTTTCCGCGGGGGACAAGGTTATTGTCTGCTCAAACGGGAAATTCGGCCAACGGTTTGATCAATTAGCAGCGGCTTATGGATTAAACGCTATCAGTCTTGAATATGATTGGGATACCGTAGTTGAGCCGGCTGATATTGCGCGTGAGCTCAAAGCTAATCCTGACATTAAAGGTGTTTTGGTAGTTCAGAGTGAAACATCAACCGGTGTGCTCAATGACGTCAAAGCAATTGGTGAAATAGTCAAAGATCACCAGGCTGTGCTGGTTGTCGACTCGATTACCGGTGTTGGCGCGGTTGAGCTAAGAACCGATGACTGGCACTTAGATGTTGTCATGACAGGCTCTCAAAAGGGGCTAATGCTCCCGCCGGGGTTGGCATGTGTTTCTGTAAGCGACAAAGCTTGGGCAGCGGTTGAGAAGTCAACTTTGCCTAAGTTCTATTTCAGTTGGACTAAAGGAAGAAAAGCCCTGGCTAAGTCAACGACGCCTTTCACGCCCCCGGTCTCGCTAATCATAGGTTTGGGCGAGGCCCTCACCATGATGAGGGAAGAGGGTCTTGAAGACATAATAAAGAGGCACTCGAAGTTGGCTTTAGCTACAAGACTTGGTGCCGAGGCTATGGGCCTTAAGTTGTTCGCGCCGGCTAACGGGCGAGGCAGCGCTGTTACACCCGTTTGGGTGCCAGAGAATATCGATGGTAAGGAATTGGTTAAGAAAATGAGTGCCAAGTATGGAATCACAATCGCAGGCGGTCAAGAACATTTGGCCGGCAAGATATTTCGTATTGGGCATCTGGGCTACTTTGACCAGTTTGATATCTTAACGACTTTGGCTGGCCTGGAGATGTGCTTGACAGAGATGGGTTATGGATTTGAAGCCGGCAGCGGTGTGCGCGCGGCTGAGGAAGTATTTATGGGGTTAAAATGAAGCAAAAAGTATTAATCAAAGAAAAAATAGCTGATGCAGGTGTCGAGCTTTTAAAAAAAGACTACGACGTCGATATCGGAGTAGATTGGGATCGCGACGAACTGGAAGCCAAGATTTCTGAGTACGACGCTTTAATCGTTAGGAGCTCGACTCAGGTCGACGCCGTCCTAATTGAAAAGGCAACGAAGTTAAGGGTTGTTGGCCGGGCGGGGATCGGTGTAGACAATGTCGATCTTGACGCTGCTACTAAGCGCGGTATTATCGTTGCGAATGCCCCCCAGAGCAATATCATTTCAGCGGCTGAGCACACAATAGCTCTCCTTTTGGCACAAGCCAGGAATATACCGCAAGCCAGCGCTTCTCTGAAGTCCGGTAAATGGGAGAGAAGCAAGTTCCAAGGCGTCGAAGTTTATGAAAAAACGCTGGGAATTATCGGGTTAGGAAGAATAGGCAACCTGGTGGCCGCGAGAGCGCAAGGGCTAGGTATGAAGATCGTTGGTTTTGATCCGTATGTATCTAAGGAAAAGTTTGCCCAACTCGGAATCGATAGGGCGGATAAACTCGAATCTTTAATGGCGGTGGCGGACTTCATCACTGTTCACCTTCCGAAAACTGCTGAAACGATCGGCATGTTTGGCGAAAAAGAGTTCGCCGGCATGAAAGATGGTGTAAGGCTGCTAAATACGGCTCGCGGTGGCATATATGATGAAGCTGCCCTGATGGCCGCGCTTGAAAGCGGGAAAGTTGCCAGTATCGGAGTTGACGTCTATCCAAAAGAGCCGTGCACGGCAAGCCCGTTGTTTGGAGTCGATTGTGTTGTGGCTACACCGCATCTAGGAGCCTCTACTCTTGAAGCTCAAGACAAGGCCGGAGTTACGATAGCCGAGCAGGTCGTGGCGGGCTTAAGCGGAGAGTTTGTTGGAAACGCGGTCAATATCGCACCGGTACCATCCGATGTAGCTGAAAAATTGCAGCCTTTTATTCCACTCTGCCAGCAACTAGGAAAAGTTTTGGTTCAGATGCTCGAGGATCCATTAGAGCAGGTGGAAATAGAATATAACGGGCAGATTGCTGATTACGATACCGGGCTGCTCACATCAGCTGTTTTGGTCGGAGCGTTTCAGACTGTGGCGAGCGAGCCTGTCAATTTTGTCAACGCCACGTTGGTGGCTGAGGAACGAGGCATAACAATAAAGAAATCTACTCAGTCGACTTCGAAAGATTACGTTAATCTCGTAACAGTGCGCTCGGTTGGCAACGGTCACCCTGTCGCGGTCGCGGGCACTCTAATCGGCAAGAAAAATGAGCCGCGCTTTGTTAAGATGCTCGATTTCGAGATTGACATCGCGCCGTCAAAATATATGGCATTTTTTCGCTACAAAGACGTTCCAGGAATGATCGGAAAAGTCGGAACACTGCTGGGAGCCGAGGGCATTAATATAGCGAGTATGCAAGTGGGCCGGAAAAAGATACAGGGCGACGCGGTCATGGGTCTCAATGTCGATAGCCCGATTCCAAGTGACATGTTGTCAAAGATCATGAAAGAAGCGGGCATTGGTTGGGCCAGAGCGATAATATTGTAGAGATCCAGGCGATCAATGATCGTGCGCTGGCGTCTTGTCTTTGGAGGGACAAAAATGCCCGCAAACTATTGTTTGGCCGTTCTTTGATAGCATGAAATCAAGAAATTTCTTTTCAATTCCTTTTGGCGGGCCTTTGGTAAACAGATAGACGGGTCGTATAAGAGGGTATTTGCGGGAGCGAATATTTTTATGGCTGGGTTGAATATGGTCTACAGAAATTGCTCTGATCCCGGGAGCGGAAAAAGCGGCGCTAACTGAAATAATGGCATTATCATTGTTCTGCAGCACCGAAACCTGCTCGGCGGGTCGATCAACTTCCTGTCTGTCGGAAAGATACGGTTCGCCATCCATGATCTGTTTCTGAAACTCCAGCCTCGTTGCTCTTTGCTCGCCGAGTATCTCGGTGATGACAACAATGGGCGAATCTTGGCCTCCCACTTCTTTCCAGTTCGCGATTCGGCCGGTGAAAATCTTTTTCAACTGAGACTTTGATAGATCGCGAATCGGATTGTCCTTGTGAGCAAAGACAAAGATGCCATCATAACCAATACGCGTTGGCGCAGGCCCTGACGTTTTTCTTCCGCAAATAATGGTCTGGATGATCCTCCTAGCTTGGCCTGGCCGGAAATAACAGCTTCTATTCCTTTACCGGAGCCGTCGGAAGTTATTGACCCGATCTTTACCCCCGTTTTTTTTAAAAAGCTTCAAAGCTCCTGTTCAATTGAGCCTTCGGATTCTTGCTGTATACGATTACTCCTAGCGCTATAAAAACAAAGAAGCTCATCAGCGGGAGGAGCGCAGCTAGTCTCATATATTTGTCCTCTTCAATAACCTGCTTTTAGACACGTTTTCAATTTTTCCAAAAACAAGACGCTTGAAACCGTATATTGTCTCTGATAAACCTGTGTCTTTGTCTTGACAGGCCTCAAACGCTTCACTAATATTTAAGCGTAAAGATCATAAGTAAATGGCTGTGAAGGGGACTAGTAGGCGCGTAGATGCTGAATCTCACCCCTGAGCCGGAAAGCCGAAAGGTTAGATACTAATTAAGTTTTCCCGGGTAGCGACCGTTAGAGTGCTGCAAGAGCGGGCAGTCACATGGCTGTCAAATAGGGTGGTACCGCGAGTTGACCTTTCGTCCCTTGAAGACGAAGGGTTATTTTTTATGGGTGGGTAAGATTGATATATGACTGATAGAGTATACATATTTGATACGACCCTAAGGGACGGCGAGCAATCGCCGGGCATAAGTCTTAACGTGCGCGAAAAGTTAGAGATAGCAGAGCAGCTGACACGCCTCGGGGTCGATATTATCGAAGCCGGGTTTCCAATAACCTCCCCGGGTGATTTTGAGGCTGTCAGCGCCATCGCGAAAAAGATAAAGGGCCCGGTTGTAGCCAGCCTGGCGCGTGCGGTTAATCCTGATATTGATCGAGCCTGGGAAGCGGTCAAGGCCGCCGAGCGGCCACGAATCCATACATTTATCATGACCTCTGACGTGCAGATAGAACACCAGCTTAGGAAAAGCAAAGACGAGGTTGTGGAGATGGCTGTGGCGGCCGTTAAGCGCGCCAAGGGCTACTGCGACGATATTGAGTTCTCGCCGATGGACGCGACTCGTTCTGACTTTGATTTTCTGGTTCAGATACTCGACGCCGCGATCGAAGCCGGGGCGACCACGGTCAATATTCCAGATACTGTCGGCTATGCTTTACCGGGCGAATTCGGCCAACTAATAGCAAGTTTAAGGGAGGCACTGCCAGCGCTAAATGACGTCATCATCAGTGTTCATTGCCACAATGATCTTGGTTTGGCAGTTGCGAACTCAGCCGCCGCGGTGGCCAACGGCGCTACCCAAGTTGAATGCGCTGTCAATGGATTGGGTGAGCGCGCCGGTAACACCTCGCTTGAAGAAATCGCGATGGTCCTTGAAGTGCGTAAAGCTGAACTAGGGGTTACGACAGGTATCCGGCATCAGGAAATTTCAAGAACTAGTCGGCTGGTAAGCAATCTCACCGGGTATCCAGTGCAATACAACAAAGCGATCGTGGGCCGGAATGCTTTTGCCCATTCATCCGGTATTCATCAAGATGGGGTTATCAAACATCGGACAACTTATGAAATCATCGATCCGAAAATGATCGGCCTGGAGGAAAGTCGGCTTGTGCTTGGAAAGACCTCCGGGAGGCATGCCTTCAGGACTCAACTTGCTTCACTTGGATATGAGTTGGAAGACAGTGAACTCGAGCGGGCTTTTAAGCAATTCAAGGCACTGGCCGACAAGAAAGCAGAAATCACAAATGAGGATCTTGACGCTATTGTAGCTGAGGAAGTTCGGACAATAGAGGAGACCTACAAGCTTGAATCCTTAAGCGTAACGAGTACCACCGGTATGTCTCCGTCCGCTACTGTGAAGCTGGGCCGAGACGGCCAGACGATGTCTGAGACATCTGATGGGGATGGTCCGGTAGACGCTGCCTGCAGGGCAATTAGCGCAATTACGAAAACGGAGACGAAGCTGATCTCATACAGTGTCAGCGCCATCACCGGCGATCTCGACGCGCAAGGTGATGTAACTATTAATCTGGAGATCGATGGGAAGAATGTCTTAGGGCGCGGCGTCTCAACTGATATTATTGAAGCCAGCGCTAAGGCTTATCTCAATGCGATAAACAAAACCCTTTAATAGGGACAGCGACCGTTATGACCGGCGCTTATATAGTCAGATCGGAGATCACACATGTCGATGACGATTACAGAAAAAATAATAGCCGCGCACGCCGGACGTGAAAAAGTAGAACCTGGCGAGCTTGTCAATGTAAAGATTGATCTGGCTTTATCAAATGACATAACAGCCCCTGGCGCGATTCAGGAATTTGCCAAGATCGGGGTTGACGAAGTATTCGATCGGGACAAAGTTGTAATTGTCCCCGACCACTTTACTCCGAACCGGGATATCAAATCGGCCGAGCAAGCGAAACTGGTTAGAGAGTTTGCGCATGCCCAGCGTTTGACTAATTACTTTGAGATCGGTCAGATGGGCATTGAACACGCGCTTCTGCCAGAGCTGGGCTTGGTGTTACCGGGCGACTTGGTAATTGGGGCTGATTCTCACACTTGTACATACGGTGGTTTAGGTGCTTTCTCTACCGGCATGGGTTCGACCGATCTAGCGGCGGCGATGGCGACGGGTGAAACTTGGCTTAGGGTACCGTCAAGCATCAAGATAATCATCGATGGTCAGCTGCAGCCTTGGGTTACAGGGAAGGACATTATTCTTTTCATTATCGGGCAGATTGGCGTAGACGGAGCCCTCTACCAGGCGATGGAATTTAAAGGTACTACTATAGATTCACTCTCGATGGACAGTCGGTTTTCTATTTGCAATATGGCAATTGAGGCAGGCGGCAAGAACGGGATAATAGCCGCCGATGAAACCACTCGCACATATGTCAGCGAGCGATCAACGCGCGCCTACACGCCTTTTGTCAGTGATGAAGGCGCCGAATATGAAAGAGTTCTAAAATATAATGCTGAAGATATCGGCCTCCAAGTAGCTTTTCCTCCCTTACCATCGAACGCTAAAGAGATTAATTCGGTTGGGGATGTTGTGATTGATCAGGTAGTTATTGGTTCCTGCACCAATGGTAGGATTGAGGATTTAAGAATTGCCGCTAAGATTTTGGCTGATAAAAAAGTTGCTTCAGGTATTCGTTTGATTATCATCCCGGCAACTCAAGCAATATATAAGCAAGCCATGAACGAAGGTCTCTTCAATATTTTTATAGATGCTGGCGGGGCGGTTTCTACCCCCACATGTGGGCCGTGTCTCGGTGGGCATATGGGTGTTTTAGCATCAGGTGAACGGGCATTGGCGACGACAAATAGGAATTTTGTCGGTCGTATGGGGCACAAAGACAGCGAAGTATATTTAGCAGGCCCAGCTGTGGCTGCGGCCACTGCGCTTGCGGGAAAAATAGCGAAACCCTAAAGGGTCAATAGGTGAGACAAGAGGATTATGAAAATTCAAGGCAAAGCATTTAAAGTTGGCCGGGATATTGATACAGATATTATTATTCCGGCTCAGTATTTAACGACGTTTGACGAGAAAGAGCTGGCCAAGCATTGCATGGAACCGCTTGACCCCGAATTTTACGACAAAGTTAAAGACGGTGGGATAGTAGTCGCTGAGGAAAATTTTGGTTGCGGTTCCTCGAGGGAACACGCTCCGATCGCTCTTAAGGGTGCCGGTGTTGGAGCTGTTGTTGCCAAATCCTTTGCGCGAATCTTCTTTCGAAACGCCGTTAATATGGGGCTGCCTATCTTTGAGTCAAGCGAAGCTGTCGATGCGATTTCCGCCGGGCACGATATCAGCATAGACAGCGAGACAGGCGTGATCGAAGATCTGACGACAGGTGAATCTTTTGAGGTCGCGTCTTTTCCGGATTTCCTAACCGAAATTATTGAAGCGGGTGGCTTAATAGCATATACAAGAGAACGTGTTAAGTCAGAGAACGGGCAGAATCGAAAATGACAAATAAATTCAACCTTACTGTATTGCCGGGTGACGGAATTGGTCCCGAAGTAATACGAGAAGCGTTAAAGGCATTGAAGTCCGCAGCCTCTAACTTTGATCTGGATTTTGAAATCGACGAGGCGCTCATGGGCGGGTGCGCGATTGACGCTTTTGGAAATCCGCTTCCCGATGAGACTCTCGAGAAGTGCCGGGCTGGCGACGCTGTTCTTTTAGGTGCCATAGGTGGTCCAAAATGGGATACGACTGATCCCGATAAGCCCCGTCCCGAGCAGGGTTTATTGGGTTTGAGAAAAG
>JAUWRD010000158.1 GCA_030610765.1 Actinomycetes bacterium | reverse complement strand
TATTGGAAGATATGGCCTTTTTTGAGAATTCTGCCCCAGACGAATCGCTTGAGCGACAATGCTGGCCAAATTCATTCAACAGCACCCTATTTGCACCCTAGCAGAACTTGTGTTTTTGTTATTATTCCATAATGAGTTCTCTGACCTGGTAGCGCATACGGGATTCGAACCCGTGATCTCCGCCTTGAGAGGGCGGCGTCCTAAACCAGCTAGACTAATGCGCCATAATTACTCTTTTCGCATGTTCAAAAATAAACTAATTTCGGCCAGTAGGCAACCACAACTGACACTTAATGCTTTAGGTCATGATCTCCAAAAACCTTTTTGCCCCGATTATCTCAATATCACCGTATTTTCCTATGGCCAAAAGCGCTTTATCTCCAGTGACTATATATTGGGCTTGTAGGGCAACAGCGCATTCAATAAACTTGTCGCCATCTGGATCAGCTTCGACCACATTAAGTGTTGGAGTTCTTGTCGTAAAAACAAGATTTAAACCTTTCCCGAAGAGTTCCAGCAAACCTTCGATCTTGTTGCCGAGTGACGGACGAATTCGGTGTAAAACCGCAATATATTCTTCTATTATCGCGCTCGATACACAAAGCGTCGCCTCACCGGACAGCCATAGGCCCACTATTTTTTCCGGGTTTCCACCAAAGAAAGATGAAACGAAGATATTTGTATCTATAACAACCCTAGGAGCCATTGCGGTGCTTTTCCGCACGGACCTGCTTGATTACCTTGGACACATCTTTCTGCTTAATGCCACCGGCTTTAAGTTCATGCCCTATATCCGCCCAGAGCTCCCTAGCATATGTTGAAATATCTCTTTCCTTCACGTAGCCTTCTACCAACTCACGCACTACCTGGCTTGCGGGTTTACCTTCTTGGCGTGCGACTTTTGCAAGCTTGCTTTTAAGTTCACTATCCATTCTGACAATCATTTGTGAAGTCATCTTTGCCCAGCCTCCATTGATATATTGTTATTACAGTATGTCCTATATATACATATAATCAACCTGTACCACATGAAGTGTTGATAAATACGCATCGTCGTTTTACCTGGCCATAATCGTCGCTGTCCCTATTTAGTAATCAACACGCTGGCCCTAATTAATCTCAAGCGGTATGGATGGCGCGGGCTCAGGAAGTACCGGGGCGGGTTCGGGCGCCGGTTTTTGAAGAGGACGGGGTCTGTATCTTTTAACTGGAGCAACCACCGGTTCTGCGACCGGGGTGGCAGACTCCTCAGATGACTCTTCCGGTTTTTCGACGATCTCAATTCTGGCGGTTCCAAAAAACTCCCCGGCCTTGGCCTCAACTGTGATGGTGCCGGCCTTTGTGGCTTTAAGCTGCCCGTCATCATTAATGCCGGCAATTGAGGAATCTGAAAGGCTCCACAAGATTGCGACATCTTTTCTTGAGCCGTCTAAAAAAAGCCCTTGGGCCTCAAGGGTCAGTGTCTCGTCGACATTTATAAGTGCTTCGGCCGGAGTAACTTTAACCCCATTCAAGGTTGGTGTTTTTGCTACCGTTGCCTTTTTTACTTGTGACGTGGTATCTTCTTTTGGCTCAACTCTATCAACAGTCAGGACCGGCGCGGGCGCTGGAAAAACTAAATAACCGCCGAGAAAACCCACGATGCCGGCGAGCCCTATAATCAGAAGGGCTGCTATGGCGGACGACCAACTTATTTTGAGACGGCCGGTTTTTTTAGTCTGCGAATCATCTTTAGCTTCTTGGCTCTTACGTGGGGGTTTTTCGAGACGCGGTAAGCGCGCCGCCACTCTCGTTACCCGCCTTATCAAGGTAGCCTTTGGCTCTGATTTATGAGGTGAGCCGGGTGCCTCTATATTATCCGCGGCGGCAAACTCCAAAGAGTTGAGGACGCCAACCAGCTCAAGCGCTGAGGAATATCTATCTGTTGGCTTTTTTGAAAGCAACTTCAGAATTACTTCATCTTGTTCCGGCGTGATCCTATCGTTCAACTCCGACGGCCTGGCAGGCTTGTCGTTGATATGACGGTTAGCGACGCCAAGTGCTGACTCGCCGTTAAAAGGGGTTGTCCCGATTAGCGATTCATACAAAACAACACCAAGAGAATATAGATCAGTCGTCGGATCGACTTTTTCTCCTTTCGCCTGCTCCGGTGACATATATTCTGAGGTGCCTATGCCTCCATCAGAGGTCTTGGTCAACTTCGTACTTTTCAAAGCTTTAACGATACCAAAATCAGTAATAACCGCGTCTCCATCTTCGGAAATGAGAATATTGCTCGGTTTGATGTCGCGGTGGATAAAGCCTTTGGTGTGAGCGTGATGGAGGCCTTCAGCTACTTGCCTAATTATTTTTGTCGCCTCAGAGGGCGCCAGTCTCCCGTGTTTCTCAAGCTTGCTCTGAAGAGACCCACCGCCAATGTATTCCATCGCTAGATAGAAAAACTGCTCTTCCTGATGAAAGTCAAAGACCTGCACAATATGGGAATGTCTTAACTTAGCGACAGCGTGCGCCTCGCGACGGAACCTAATGACTAACTCTTCATCGTGCGCAAAATATGGCGGAAGAACTTTTAAAGCGACGGTACGAGAAAGTGACGGCTGCCAGGCCTTGTAGACGGTTGCCATGCCTCCCCTACCGATCTCCTCGATAATATTGTAGTTGGTTATGGTGGATAAGGCGTCAGAGTTTAACATGGAAGATGAGGGTGGTGTAGCCGATTTCAATTTGGTCGCCGTCAAGCAGCTCTTGCCCCTTAACGGGAATATCGTTTAGAAATGAACCATTCGTGCTTTCCAGGTCATTTATTAGCCAGCGATTACCGTCAGCTTTTATTTCCACATGGAGACGAGAAAGAAACGGGGCCTGAAGCGGAAAATCCGCCCCATCCCGCCCAATTGTAAAAGTGCCCTCACTATTCAGATCAAGTCGACTTCCTCGATCAACACCTTCTACTACAAACACATATGATCCGCGCGGGAGCGCCTCGAGTTCGTCAATGACTTCCGAGATCCGCAATTTGGCAAGC
>JAUWRD010000198.1 GCA_030610765.1 Actinomycetes bacterium | reverse complement strand
GAACCAGAATCCTTCTTTCCATGTTTCAATTTTGAATTTCGATAACAGCCAGTAAATAATAACTATAAAAACTAGGAAGGATAAATACCCTAAAGGGTTACTAAAGGTGTTCGCCGTATGGTCGATATAATCAATAACTACAAGCGAGCGCTTAAGGAGGATTGTGGAAAAAATAAAAGAATTTGCCTTTAAGCGCTTTGAGCTTTTGCTTATTTTCTGGATGGTTCTCGCTGCAGAACTCATCAATTTTTATCTCATGTCCAAAGTGAGCTTTCTGAATTTCTTTTATCTCCCCGTCCTATTGGCCGGCTACTACTTAGGGAAACGAGCTGCGCTAACGACTAGCGTCGCCAGCGTTTTTCTTATTTCGCTTTTCTTTATAGTCTGGCCCGACTATATGAGCGGGCCGCAGCGCCTTCTTGATACGTTTGTGGACCTTGCGGTGTGGGCCTTCTTTTTGTTATTAGCCGGATTACTAATTGGGACGCTGTATGAGCAGAAAGAGAAAAAAGTAGAACAACTAAAGTTTGCTTATGTTGGCATCTTAGAAATTCTCTCAAAATACTTGGATTCTTACGACCGTCACACGCAGGGTCACTCCGTGAGAGTGTCAAGGCTTGCAATGGAAATCGCAATCTATCTAAAGCTCCCGCGCCAAATTGTTGAGAGTATTCGAGTAGCCGGGCTTCTTCATGACATCGGCAAAGCTGACATCAGCCTTGATTTGCTTCAGAAATCGGCGAAATTGAGCAGGGAAGAAAAAGACCTTATTGATAGTCATTCTGACCACGGGGCGCAAATCTTAGGACTAGTAGGAGATGTTCTTCAAGAGTCTATCCCTATAGTCCAAGCGCATCATAAGCATTACCTGAGTAAAGAGTTTGGGCATGTGCCATTAGAGGCACGAATTATTTCGGTTGCGGATGCCTACGATGCCATGGTGAGCGACAGACCATACCGTCAGGCGAAAACACCTTGGCAAGCCATAGAAGAAATTGAAAAAGAAACGGGCAAAAAGTTTGACCCAGTCGCCGTTGAGGCTCTCAAAGTTATCATTACTAAAATAGCAGAGGACCCAATAAATGTGCCTGGCCTTGGCGTCTGAGTCGCTCAGGGAAAGCATCTAAAAATGACAAACGAAAAGGGCGCTGAGAACTCTAGTGCGCATAGAATGATGAGCTTACAAGCGCCTCTGGTATCGTTCATGATGCTTCTGTTCGCGATCTTCCTTTCTGAGTCGATAGTAATAACCGTCCTTGATCGTCTGCCATTTTCAGGGTTATTGGAAGCTTTTGTGGGCGCGGCCGCCATCACCTTGTTCATGGGACCCATCGCTTACCTGGTCGTTCTCCACCCTCTGTTCTCTTCTATAAAGTTGATGCATGAAGCTAAGGTCGAAAAGGAGATCAGCGCGGACCACTATCACCGATTGATAGAACTCTCCCCAAGCGGAACGATCATTCTTGAAGACGATATCATCCAGTTCGCTAATACCGCAGCCGTCTCGATGATGGCGGCCGATTGGTCCTGGGGCGTGATAGGGCGGTCGGTGCTCGACATGTTCACACCGGAATCGAGGGAGAATATGAAGAAATGTATTGCCACCTCGATGAACGGTTACGCGGTCACGCCAGGTATGCACTTGGAGCTCAAGTGTTCTGGAGACAAGACTATTCACGTTGAAGCGACCACCATCCCGATGGCAGCCGCAGATGAGACCGAATTGTTGCTGCTGTTGACGGACGTCACCGAGCGCTATGCAGCTGAACAGGCCTTGTTGTCTGCCAACGAGAGTTTCGAGTCGATCATCATGCACAGCGTCAGCGGCTATCTGATCGTGGACGATGGAAGCATCATAAGGTTCGTCAACGATACGGCCGCCCATATGTTGCGGACCAGACCCGCAGATCTGATCAATACGGCCTTCGAGTTGCCGATCAATCAGGGCAGCAAACGCGAGATTGAGATTGCGTCGCAAGCGGCGGAAACAGGTTTGGCGGAAGTGCACTTCTCGAGCACGCGCTGGAAGAACGGACCAGCCACGCTCGTTGCGCTTCGCGACGTAACGGAGA
>JAUWRD010000233.1 GCA_030610765.1 Actinomycetes bacterium | reverse complement strand
TTCAGTTTCTGTCGACACTGACCCCGAAGAAGATAAATCAAGAGTCCTGCAGCATATTGAAAGATACGATTACAACTGGCGGTTTGCCTTAGACAAGAACGGGTTCGCGCAAAGCCTGGTCGACGAATTTGGTGTCAATGTTGTGAACGCCCCTTCGGCGCCTGTAGTTTTAATCGACGCCAACCAGAAAGCACGGCTTCTTAAGTTTGGGGTAAAAAGCGCTCAAGCCTTAGAAAAAGAGTTGGATTAAGGAGTAGGCATGTCTAGTTTTACGCTTGAGCTCCTGACGTCATTTGGCTTAGGGATAGCGGCCAATCTAAACCCTTGCGTACTCCCTCTTTACCCTGGCTTTTTGTCTTATATGGCCAACAAACCCGGTATCGTTGACAAGAAACGTTTTGCCAGACTAGCCGGTTTTATGGTTCTCGCCGGCGTTCTAGTGTTTATGATGATAATCGGGGCTGTAACAGCCAGCTTCGGTTTGTCGATAAGCAATTTTGTTTCGGCTATCTCTCCGGTAGCCTTCGGTGTATTGATTGTTTTGGGTTTTCTCCTCATTTTCAATGTCGAGTTTACACAACTCTATTTTATTCTGCCGCAGGCAAAAGTTCCCTCATTAAAAAACCCCTACCTCTCGGCCTTTATGTTTGGTTTTCTTTACGGACCAATCGTTATACCCTGCAACGCGCCGTTAGTCTTCGGGGTTTTCGCTTACTCATTAGGTGTGGGCAGTTTTCTCTCGCGCTTCCTTGTTTTTTTGGCCTTTGGATTCGGACTAGGCGTGCCATTAGTCATTTTGTCAATTGTGTCGGGCGCCAAAGGATCATGGTTGATTAAGAAGTTTGTCAACTACCACACCGTTATTAACAGAATAGCTGGTGCGTTATTGATCGTCTTGGGAACATACGAGTTAGTATTCGTCTTTCGTATTTTTGGGTGAGAGTATGAGACATTTGCATAATAGAATCAGCATAATATGGCTTTTCGCAATCTTAATCGCTTTCACGCTCGGCGGCTGCGGACAAGAAAAAGCTGAGGTCCCAAAGAAAACCCCGGGGATCAAGAAGATGGAAAAGAAACAGGGAATAAAGATGACATCGAGAGGTGTAAAGTACCT
>JAUWRD010000165.1 GCA_030610765.1 Actinomycetes bacterium | reverse complement strand
GTGTCAGAGGACCATATGGCCGGCCCTGGCCTGTTAAGGAACTCGAGGGCACAGACGTCGCCGTAATTGTTGGAGGAACCGGGTGCGCGTGCGTTAAACCGGCTATCAATATCCTGACTGATCACATGACTGATTATAAATCGGCAACAGTCCTTTATGGGTCCAAAGTGGCTCAGGAACTTCTTTTCGCGGATGAATATAGTTACTGGCAAGACCAAGGGGTAAATCTACATTTGACCGTTGACGAGGGACGATCACTTGATTGGCCTTTTCACGTCGGCGTGGTAACTACCCTATTTGACGAGCTCAAAGAAGCCTCTCCTGACTCGCGAGCCCTGATTAGCGGACCCGATATAATGATGCGCTTTTGCGTAATTGATCTTCTAAAACGAGGCTGGTCAAGAAAGAATATTTTTCTCTCGCTGGAAAGAAGAATGGATTGCGCGATAAAGATGTGCGGCCACTGTCAACTGGGGCCGGTATATGTGTGCCAGGATGGGCCGGTCTTTTGCTACGAAGAGATCGAAAATGTCTTCGGCGCGGTGGCTTAAGACGGGCAGAAAACTTGATTTTGAGGTGAGAAATTGACAAAGCAAAAGAAGACCAAGCCACGGGTCGCTATCTATAAATTCACATCATGTTCGGGATGCCAACAAGCTTTATTAAACGCTGAGCACGACTTACCTGACATCCTCGGCGCCCTAGACATTGTTTACTTTAAAGAGGCAAGAAGAGATAACTTTGGTGGCCCCTATGATCTAGCTCTTGTTGAGGGCTCAATAAGCGTATCCGAAGAGATTGAGATATTAAAAGAGCTTCGCAAAGAAACAAAAACCCTCATCGCAATGGGCGCTTGCGCGGTTTATGGCGGCCCGCAAGCATTGCGTAATTGGACCAACATGGACGAACTAAAGAAAAGCTCCTACCGGACGCCCGAGCATCTTGACACTTTGAATTGGACCGGTGGAATTGGCACCTATGTCCCTGTTGACTATTCCATCCCCGGCTGCGGGCCCAGTACCGCCCAATTGGTAGAAGTTATTGCGAACTTCGTCCAGGGTCGCCTTCCCGACCTGCCGAGACACAGCGTTTGCGTTGATTGCAAGTTGGCTGACAATGTCTGCCTTCTGGTGGCTGACAATAAAAGTTGCCTCGGACCAGTAACGGCTGCCGGTTGCGGCGCGGCCTGTCCGAGCAATAACCGGGGATGTTATGGCTGTTTCGGGCCGATGAACGCTGCCAATGGTATGGCGTTGGCGCGAGTCTTTGAAAAGATGGGAAATAGCGCTGAGGATATAGTGCTTCTCTTTAGAAATCAGACTAGTAATGCCGAGGCCTTCAGGGAGGTGTCCCTAGCTTATGCACAAAAGCGACGAATGGCGGCTTGATTACGTTGCGCGCGTCGAAGGTGAAGGTGGCCTCGACTTAATCTTAAGTGACGGCAAGATGGAATCGGCGCGATTGCGTATATTTGAACCGCCGCGTTTTTTCGAAGGATTCCTTCAAGGGCGTCGCTTTAGCGAGGTGCCGGATATAACGGCCCGTATTTGCGGCATTTGTCCTGTCAGTTACCAAATGGCTGCCTGTACCGCCATCGAAAAAGCGTTTGATTTTGTGCCGACACCTCAAACCCGAAAACTTCGTCGCCTTTTTTCTTGGGCTGAAATCATGCAAAGCCACGTTCTTCATATATATATGCTGGCAGCGCCCGACTATCTTGGGGTCGAGGGAGTGCCAGAGCTGGCGACTGAATACCCTGAGCTTGTCGAGCGTGCCTTAAGACTTAGAGGCGTAGCCGGCGCCATCACAAATGCCGTCGGGGGGCGTGAAGTCCATCCAATCACTCCGAAAGTAACCGGGTTCTATGACGTACCTTCAGCGGCTGAAATTGAAGATATGGCCGAGCGTTTGAGAAACGGGCGAGATGACGCTATCGCCACTTTGAAGTTGACCGGCGATTTGGAGCTACCGACTCTTGATAGAAAAATTGACTACTTGTCTCTGTCGCACAAAGATATGTACGCTTTGAATGAGGGCGATGTTAGAACACTGAGCGGTCTCTCTTTTCCGGTCGAAGAATTCTTGTCACACGTGATCGAAGAACAGGTGCCGCACTCAAACGCTCTTCAGTGTCGGCTCAAAGACTCTGGAAGTTATCAGACCGGTCCCCTTGCCAGGGTCAACATAAATCATCAGCAGCTATCCTCAACGACCAAAGATTTGCTGAAAGAAATGGGCATTAAATTCCCAAGCCAGAATCCTTTTGACAGTATTGTCGCAAGAGCAGCCGAAGTCTTGACCGGCATCGAAGAATGTCTCGAGATACTAGACGGCTTTTCGCCAGAGCCGGAGGACGTTGAAGTAATCCCAAGGGCGGGCGAAGGTTTCGGTATCAGCGAAGCCCCTCGCGGATCGCTTTTTCATCGCTACGTATTGGATGATGCCGGTTTTGTCAAAAAAGCCCAATTAATTCCACCTACCACCCAAAACTTGGCCCGCATGGAAGACGACCTACTCTTGTACGCGCCGCAACTCTTGGAGCAAGACCGCGATAAGCTCTCTTTAGCATGTGAGATGCTTATTCGAAGCTATGACCCCTGCATAAGTTGCGCCACCCATTTCTTAAAGGTGAAGGTCGTCAAAAAGTAGTGTGATAACTCACGCCTCTTGCTTCAGCGGGCGCGTTCAAGAATCTTTGAGAGCGCCTGCCTTGGATTACCGAGGGCATACCATATGCGCTGTGAAGTCGTTGCCCTCTCTTTTTTTCTGTT
>JAUWRD010000208.1 GCA_030610765.1 Actinomycetes bacterium | reverse complement strand
TGCTGTCGCTTTTCTTATTTCTTTTTAATCTTATTCTCTTTCTGAGATTATTTCGTTGGTGGTCTTAACACATTAACTGTTGCCGGGTCTTTTTCCGCGCTCCGAGATGGCTCTTTGTCAACTTGAGTCTCTTTGGCCACTTGATCTTCGGGCTTTCTTTTTCGATTTGGCAACTTAAAGCCCCGACTCTTTTTTAGTGGTTCTTTGCCAACAGACTCTTTCCCTTTTTTACTATCCGCGGCTGGTTTTTGCTTGTTCTTGAGCAACCAGACCAACGTTGTAGTCAAGGCGTCAGCTAGGACTCTCAGGGAAATCGTATTTAGGATCTCCTCAAGTGGATAAGGGTCAGGTGCGTTGAGCTGGTGTTTATAAAGACTCCCGTCGACGGAAAGGCAAACTTCGTCTTTCCACGTTCCTATGGACATCTCAAAAAGGTAGCCAGGGGCTAGCCGAAAATCTTTCTGAGGCGCATGCTCCCGATATTCAGTGGGAATTCGTTTCCATTGGCGCCAGCGTTCTTTTCGCAGCTGTCCAATGTTGATTGTCGGGTCAAGGTTTTCTTTTTGGCAGTCAGCCAGAAAGCTCTTGAAGAGATTCTCGGCTTCTAGGATTTCAGCTCGGTGTTTCGAGTTATCAGATATCTGCGTTTCTTGCGTGCTGATCAACTGTTCCTTCGCGGCAACAATAAGCGATTTCCCGGACAGCGAAGGTGATCCAAGTTTATTTGGCTCATTTTTGAGGAGCCAGGGCTTTATCTCTTTCGTGGTTACTGGAAGATTCTCATATCTACTTAAATTTAGTCCACAGTCGCACCAAATCGCGTTGGGCTCAATGGACTTTCGACAAAAGGGGCAAAAAGGCATAATAGCTTCACCAAACTTTTTTTCTTACTATAGCAGATTGGGGCTGACCGTGCTATCAACAGATCCAAAAAATGCGGTCTTTAAGCTTGCCACTTATTGAAAATGGCCTATAATGTTTTCCGACAAGTCTAGAAGGGATGAAACTATGGCTAAAAAGAAAATTAAGATAAAAAAAAGTCAGAAGAAGGCCAAAGAGAATAAGTATTTTTACGGAGCTTTGCTTGCCATCGGGGGCTTACTAGTGATCGGCGTCTCGGCCACGCTCTTATTTGGCAGCCCCGGTCAAGTCACGACAGGAAGTGGCGGGGGCGGCGGCCAAGTCCAAAATGAAATCACCACAAAATTAGGCGACAGATGGCGAGGTCTGGGGATTTCCGACTGGCAATACTCTGCCGAGAGCACGATGCTTTATGTTGATCAAAATGAATGGGCCAGTCTATCTGTTGATCAAAGGAAAGAGCGCATGAATGTGGTCGGAGATGACTTTGGTAAGATCATCGAAGAACAAGGCGGAGATTCAAAAACGGTTTATATTATGTTTCACGATAGCGCCCAGAGAAACATGATGGTCGGTACTTATTCGGGTAACGATGGAGCGCAAATACAACAATAGAGTTCTATTGAGCAGCAAAATGTTTTTATGGAGATCAGTATTTGCGGTTCTTTTGATAGCGCTCATGGTGGGCATCTTCGGGTGCGCGACAGGAGAACCAACTGAAGTTAGCGCGAAAGCCGCAAAGCTTCCCGCTAATTTTCCTGATGATTTTCCCGTCTACGCGGGGGCTAAAGTCATTAGTTCAGATTGGTCGCTTGATGTTGAAGGAGATTCTTTTATCGAAATCAACTGGTCAGCGCCGGGTCTTGTCTCTGATGTCACAAATACTTACTTTCGCCAATTGCGCAAAAAACAGTGGAGCTATTTAGTGACAAAGGATCTTCAAACGAAGGTTATCAAAGTCTGGCGCAAAAAGGACCCCGGCGAAGACAAAAATCGCC
>JAUWRD010000148.1 GCA_030610765.1 Actinomycetes bacterium | reverse complement strand
ATTTATTGCCCTTGATGCAAATGGGGCCCGCTAAATATATAAACTTGATGCCCTCTTCGTCAGCGTCTTCTATCTCAATGTGATGCGCAGGCATTTCCGCTTGAGTTCGCCGATAGACAATTGACACTTCTTTCGCGCCCTCTCTCAAGGAGACACGAGCACAATCTATAGCGGTATTTCCGCCGCCGATAATGGCAACTTTCTTGCCCAGCTTGGTTTTGTTTCCAAGCGTGACATCCATAAGGTATTGCTCTCCTGGTATTACACCTTCCAGGTCTTCCCCGTCGATCTCTAGCTTCATAGGACGATGAGCTCCTATCCCTACGAAGACAGCTTCAAAGCCTTTCTTAAAAAGGTTATCGAGGTTATCAACCGCGGTATTTAGTTTCAGGTTCACGCCCAAGTTTAAGATCTGATCAATTTCCGCTTTTAAGATATCTTTTGGTAAACGATAATCCGGAATACCAACGGCGAGCATTCCGCCGGCCACCGGGAGTTTCTCAAAAATTGTGACTGGATATCCTTCTTTGGCCAAATAATAAGCACAAGTCAAGCCCGCCGGACCGGCCCCGATGATCGCTACTTTTTTACTCTTATCAAGCTTCGGCTTGGGAACCTTGCGATCTCCTTTAAGTTGCATTTTAAGATCGTAGTCGGCCGCAAATCGCTTTATGGGGTTAATAGCAACCGGCTCATCTTTGTCGCCCCGGCGACAACTTGATTCACATGGATGCGGGCAAACTCGACCGCAAATAAGAGGAAGTGGATTATCCTCTTTAATGACTTCTATCGCCTCGTCCAGGCGGCCCATTGAGACCAAACCAACATATTCACGGATCTTCATATTCGACGGACAAGTTGCCATACACGGCGGCATTTTATCGGTTTTGACCCGAGCCGGCCCGTCGGGCTCATCGCCCATGACAGCATGTAGCTCAAGCTCGCCCCTAAAACGCGGAGCCAGATCGGCCCTCTTTTCGTCCGGGTATTGAAAAACTACCGGCCGACGCCGCAAGACATGCCTAATTGTTATCCCTAAACCTTTTAATACACCAAACATTTACTCACCTGATCATCAAGAAACCGGTAACCATGATATTTAACAAAGCCAAAGGCAAAAGTATTTTCCAGCCAAAGTCCATCAACTGGTCGATGCGCACTCGAGGTAATGTCGCTCTCAACCAAATAATGAAATATAGAACAAGATAAGTCTTTAAAAAGAACCAGATCGGCGCGGGAATCGGACCAAAACCCGACCAGCCGCCGAAGAAAGCAATCACAGACAGAGCTGAGATAATCATCGTATCGAAATACTCACCCATAAAGAAAATGGCAAATTTTATACTACTGTACTCGGTATTGTAACCTTGAACCAATTCGGATTCGGCTTCAGGTATATCAAATGGCGTGCGCTGTGTGTCAGCCAAAGCGGCAACAAAATATATCAAAAAACCAACTGGTTGTAGAAAAATATACCACCTTGGTAGGACCGGGTAGCCAAAAAGATAGAAAAATCCTTGTTGGGCCTCAACGATTTTTACCAGGTCGAAACTGCCCGTCATCATGATCACGCCCAATATCGACGCTAAAAGCGGTATCTCATAACTTATTTGTTGGGCGGCGCCACGAAGACCGCCGATCAGCGAGTACTTACTGTGTGAAGCCCACCCGGCTACCAACACACTGACCGGGACGATAGTTAAGATCCCGAAAATATAGAAAAAGCCAAGATTGAAGTTGGACGCGACGAGGCTTTCGCTTATTGGAATTGTCATAAAGAGCATAAATGAAGGGACGAAAGCTATCATCGGGGCCAGAACAAACAGCCACCGATCGGCTGCTTTCGGAACAATATCTTCTTTTAAAAGCAGCTTCAAAACATCTGCCACTTGCTGAAGCGTTCCGTGAAAACCAACCCTCATCGGGCCGTACCGGACTTGCATATCAGCCAGCACTTTCCTCTCCATATATAAAAACAAGAGCAAGTTAACCATGGCAACGCCGAGGACGATTAAAGTTTTTAGAACTGCGACACCAATCACTGTCATTCTATCGATCCACCTCGCCCATTACCGGCTCGATAATCCCCACTATGACAATAGCGTCGGCAATCATAGCTCCGCGAAGAAGTTCCGGTACGGCTTGAAGATGTAGAAATGATGGTGCCCTGAGTTTTGCCCGGTAGGGCTTGCTGGAACCGTCGCTCACGATATAAACACCAAGTTCTCCGCGGGGCGATTCTATTCGCGACCATGCTTCCCCTTTAGGCGGCCGAACGTTCAGGGGCACTTTTGCCCTAATACGGCCATCGGGTAACTTGGAAAGGGCTTGTTGGACAATCTTTAGGCTCTGCTCCATTTCAGCCATGCGTATCCAGTAAGCGTCATAGCTATCGCCAACCGTGCCCGTAGGTATATCAAAATCAAATTGATCATACACAGAATAAGGATCGTTTTTTCTCAAGTCCCATTTATGGCCAGACGATCTAAGCAATGGACCTGTCACTCCCATGTTTATGGCCCAATCTTTCTCGATTTTTGCGATTCCTCGCGTCCTCATTTTAAAAATTTCATTACCTGTTAAAAGCGTGTTGTATTCTTCAAGCCAACCAGCGAAATCATCGCAAAACCTGGCGGTTTCCACTAAAAACTCTTCAGGAACATCATCCTTAACGCCGCCGATCCGAAAGAAATTTGGATGCATTCGGTAGCCAGCGGCTAACTCAAAGAGATCCATAAGTTTCTCTCGCTCGCGCTGGGCGTAAAATAGCGGCGTAATTGCTCCAATATCCATGCCGAACGCGGCATAGAAAAGCAAATGATTTGCGATACGATTAAGCTCCATAAGAATAACGCGCAAGTACTCCGCGCGTTCCGGAACATCAATATCCATTAACTTCTCAACCGGCAGAATAAAAGCTAGCTCGTTGAAGAAAGCAGACATATAGTCTGCCCTATCTATGATAGCGATACACTGGCGGTAAGTTCTGTATTCAAATATTTTTTCCATCGCCCTATGCAGATAGCCGATGATAGGATCAACGTCGGTTATGATTTCACCGTCTAGCGTGACTTTTAGGAAAAGAACCCCGTGCATACTAGGGTGTTGCGGTCCAAAATTTACCTGCATCTCTTCGGTCTTGAGCTCAGTCATTAGTTTCGACCTGCCCGTCTGAGAGGCCATAATCCGCAGCCGGCTTGTCATCCTCGAGAAGCCAGTCTTCATCATTCTCCAGAGGCACGTCTTTTCGATAAGGGTGACCGGGTTGATCATCATCTGATAAAATTCTTCTCAAATCGGGATGGCCGGTAAAATCTATCCCGTATAGATCCCA
>JAUWRD010000218.1 GCA_030610765.1 Actinomycetes bacterium | reverse complement strand
CAGTAAAAGATGTTCCAAGCACCCGAGCCGTTCGAGGCTCGCCAAGTGACGTTAGAGCCGCTTATTTGAGGAAGCGTGTCATTAACCGAATTAGACGTAAGCTGTAATGTCGAAAGCCCGGCAAAGACCGTGCCTGCACCGATTGTGACAACTGTGATGACTAGAGCTAAGACAAAACCGATTTTCATTAAACTATATTTGCTTTTCATATTAGACCCTCTTCTTATAATATAAGTTTGCCGATTGCCTGAAGAACCGGAGAAGTCGGCGGGGAACCCCCCGCTTTCAAATAAATCATAAACGATCTAGAAAAATCTGGTTTTTAGTCGGCATTTTCGTCTCCTTATTAAAGCGCAAAAAAAGCGCTAAATGAAATATATTTGAGCAATAAAAGGCAAGAACGCCGCCTCTAAGTGCCTTGTAAACATAAAAAACCGACCTCACCTAAGGGTCGGTTGCACTACTAGCTCCCCTCCGCACGAGTGCCCAGTTTTGTGCGGACGTTCATTGCTTCCCACCCTCTGCCTTTGCCTGTTTGCGAAGTTTCTAGATAAGAGCAATGACTGAGCTTGGTTGTCAAATTATCATATGCTTACTTGATTATCAAGCCTGGCCATTAGTACAGTTCTTGATCATTCAAGCCTTTCAATATAGATCAGGGACGTCTTTAATATCTTAACTTTCTTCTAACGTTCGCGGCCCCAAAAGGCTTTTGAATATGAGTTTTTAGACATAATCGCAACTAGTACAAACTGTGTACATTTGCCAAAATCTGGTGGGATAAATTGCTATGTAAGTTGAGTTGTTTGGCAACCGCCTGGTATTTTACTACTCTGGTTACTGCTTTGCCACCGTGGATGATTTTACGACTGATTGTCAGAATACTTTTGTTTGTAATTCATCTTCCCTTTTGAACAAGGAATTCTGTAATCGCAATACAGCCTCTTTCTTGTTTTCAGGAAAAAGGTGTGAATAAATGTCCCAAGTAACGGTCGCTGAGCTATGACCAACTTGTTCCTGAATGAATCGAACATTCTCGCCTTGATTGATCAGTAAACTAACATAACTATGTCTTAAAGCATGAAAACCCACCCGTCTCAATCCTGCCCTCCGCAAAGTTGGTTCAAGAACTCGTTGCGTAAGGTTCCGGCTGTGCATTGGCCGGCCAAGCTGATTGGTGAAAACTAGATCACATTCGTTCGCATCCAGCTCCACAGCCTGGCGCGTTTTGTGAACTTTTAGCTCTTGAACCAGGATCGGTGGAATAACGATCGTTCGCTTCGACTTCGGAGTTTTTGGTTCGAAGAAGGAGCCGCCTTGGAGAACCTGTCTGATATTGACCATGCCCGCCTCTAGATCGA
>JAUWRD010000028.1 GCA_030610765.1 Actinomycetes bacterium | reverse complement strand
GGAAGGGGCAACCGAGGCCCTAACCGAAGCCGGATACGATTTTGAGTCGATCTTCGCTAGATCAGATCTGGAATAAGTTTATTTGGGCTCAAGCGCGGGATGGTGCCAGTTTTTTTAAAGTCTGAAGGTTTTTGACATCGTCCCCCGGGACGGGTCGAGGTGTTTCGATAATGAAGGTCATATCTTGAAGAGTTGGATGTGCCAGGATGTTTCGGAAACCATCAAGTCCGATTGACCCCTCCCCAATCTGCTCGTGCCGGTCCAGGTGGCTCCCCAGTTGGCTTTTGCAGTCATTAGCATGCATGAGCAAAAGGCGTTCCCCACCGATCAAACTCCCTAGCTCTGCCAGAAAGTGGTCTAAGGTTTCTTTATCGGCTATGTCATATCCAGCCGCGTATGCATGGCAAGTGTCAACACATAAGCCAAGGCGTTTGTCGAAGGAGACTTTTTTGAATATTTTTTCAAACTCCTCAAGACGTGAACCGATAGTGTGCCCGGCACCGGCCGTATTTTCCAGCAGCAGTTTTGTTGAGCCAAAGTCTTCTTCAAGAATTTCGTTCAAAGCGGCGATGATTCGGTCAAAACCAATTTGATAACCCGCCCCGGTATGGCTGCCGGTATGGGTAACCAGAAAATCAGCATCGATTAGTCTTGCCTTCGCGAGAGTGTTCTTTATCGAGGAAATTGACGCTTCAAAAACCCGATCGATAGGCGAGCCGAGATTAACTAGATACGGCAGGTGAATGGCAACGGGACGGATATCATTTTTGCTTCGCCTTTCCCGAAAGTCTTCAGCTTCGTCTTGACTTAAAAAACTGGGTTGCCAGCCGCGAGGGTTTCCCGGGAAGATTTGCATAGCGTCACAACCGGACGAAACCGCCCGGTCAATTGAGTCGGCCAGACTCTTGGCGATCGAAACGTGTGCTCCAAATCTCATTAATCTACAATTATCATAACACTTAGGCTTAAAAGCTAATCGCTTGTGGTTACTTCTCTCGACCACTTAATTGGGCATATGGTAAGCTAAACCCATGCGTAGCTGGCTTCTTTTCTTAAAAAATAATCTTGTAAAAAGCCAACCGTTGAAGATAGCTTTCCTGGTTTCTGCTTTCTTGATGGTTGCGGTCTGGCTGAGCCCGGACTTATTCCAAGTACCCTTCACGGTTAACGGACGAGTTTTTGTCGCGTCCAAACCAGGAGATGCGGCCGCCATACTGAAAGATGCCGGCTTTCGGCCTGGCCGTGGCGATCTATTAGATGTAGACGGAAAGATAATTGAGGAAGGGGTAGGTCCACTACCAAAAATAAGCATCGACGGAAAAGTAGCCTGTGGTCAAACAATTATAAAACGCGATGCCATAGTTGAGTTTTCTCCGCCAGAAGATCGAACCGAGAATACGGCCACTACCATTGATGACATAATTAATGTCACTGAGGTCTTTGGGCGTGGCGAGTATACGATTGTAAAAAAGATAGGAGCCCCCGGTAAAAAGGAAGTAGTACGAGGTGTCACTAGCGGTAAGATCGTTTCCGCAAAGAACTCGACGGAATCTCAGCCCACGATCGTGACACGCTCTGATAAAAGACCGGAAAAGGTTGTCGCTCTAACTTTTGATGACGGCCCCCATCCACCTTTTACGTCGCAAGTAGTCGCGATCCTGCGGGATATGTATGCCTCGGCAACGTTTTTCATGATTGGAGAAAAAGCCGAAAACCACCCCGATATTGTCAGTGAGGTGCACACAGGTGGGTTTCAAATCGGCAATCATTCGTATACCCATGCGAGTCTTGACCAACTTACCGAGGAGCAAATTGTGCAAGAGCTGGACAAAGGGCGTAATGCGGTTTTTCCGATAACACAAACGGAACCGAGCTGGCTGAGACCTCCGTATGGAGCTATGAGCCCTTTACTTGACACGATTGCCGGCCAAAAGAACTATCGGCTTGTCCGATGGAATATAGATTCGCGTGATTGGGAGGCCGCTGGTCCCGAGCAGATCATTAATACGATCGCGGGAGCCGTCGAACCCGATAGCATTATTCTTTTGCATGACGGCGGGGGCAATCGAACAAATACGGTGTTGGCTTTGCCGGGAATTATTCAGGCGCTCCGCAATGAGAATTACGCTTTTGTCACTTTAGATCAATTGAACAAAAATTAAGAGCCCCCACAGTTGATTAGTAAAATCGCCTGAAAGGGACCCTTAGATCGAGATGAGCAGTTTGGTGTCGTGCTCAGGACGAAATATTACAACCAGCGTCACAATGCGCTGTACGAGGAATCATAAATCTTTTCACTTTAGGTCACCCCCTTGTAAAAACTTTTACCCATAATATATTTTCTAACTTATTTCACTCTTTTCTGACGTAAACATATGGCTACAACACTCAAAATTTCTAAAAAAATCACGGCAACAACTTGTAATCTTCTCCTGATTCAAAGAATAAATTACATTTTGACCGCACCTTCGCGCATCGACTAGCCCGGCATTCTTCAGGACCGAAAGGTGCTTTGATATGCACGACTGCGATACCTGAAATAAATCAACCAGCTCACTAACACAACGAGGCTTCTCCTCAAGATGCGTCAAAATCTGCTGACGTCGATTATCCGATATAGCTTGAAAAAATTTAGAAAAACATTCATTCATTGTTAACACCTTATGAGCATATACCCATAAGTGAATATAATAAACAAATCAGACAAAGTCAAGAGGAGATGAGTCTGGTTTCTGTGACTACAATGTTCACGGCAATGTCGTGTTCGGCTACCGGGAGAATATCGATCGTTTGAATGTCAAAGGTGACCCCAGCCGAGAAAGCTGGTGACGCGCCGAGAAAGCGGTCGTAGTAGCCGGCTCCATACCCAAGCCGATGTCCATGAAGATCGAAAGCCAGGCCCGGCACAGTAATAAAATTAATCTGCTCTGGCGCGATCTCGCGTGTTTTTGGCTCGAGGATGCCAAACGGGCCGGGAACGAGATCTGAGATATCGCCGGTATAAGGGCAAAACTCCAATCGGGATTCACCACTGTTAACTCGAGGCAGGTAAACTTTTTTGCCAGCTTCAAGGGTTTTAGTAATCAGCACACGCAGATCGATTTCGTTCTCAAGAGGATAAAAAAGCCCAACATCAGTTGAATCCTGGTAGGCATCTAGCTCAACAACACTCTCGATTATTTTCTGAGACGCTTCAGATCTTTCTCTTCCCTCAAGACCATCCCGACGCTCAAGAAAAAGTTGCCTCAGATCTGATTTTGAAATATCCAATTTATGCGCACCCTTTCCCGAACCAACCCTTCTCCTGTATTATAACCCTATGATTGAGGTACGAGATATCTACAAAACATACGGTGACATTGAAGCTGTCAGAGGCGTTGATTTTACCGTTCACGCCGGGGAGATCTTTGGTTTTCTCGGGCCTAACGGAGCAGGGAAGACGACTATGATAAATATTCTTTGCACCTTGATTAAGCCGACCTCAGGTTTTGCGTCACTTGCTGGCCATAACGTTGTTACCGATGCGGAAAAAGTTCGGTCTTCGATCGGGATAGTCTTTCAGGATCCAAGCCTCGATGAGCGACTAACTGCTCATGAAAACCTGGAATTTCACGGCATGATCTATGGAGTTCCCAAAGTCGATAGAAGAGGCCGGATCTCTAATGTTTTAAAGATGGTTGAGCTGTGGGATAGACGCAATGACATAGTGAAGACCTTTTCGGGCGGGATGAAAAGACGCCTCGAAATCGCCAGAGGCCTAATGCACAACCCAAGAGTACTCTTTCTTGACGAGCCAACGCTCGGTCTTGACCCTCAGACCCGGAACCGAATATGGGAATATATCCGTGATCTTCGACAAAGAGAAAACATTACAATTTTTTTGACGACCCACTACATGGACGAAGCTGAGAATTGCGATCGCATTGCCATCATTGATAATGGAAAAATCATATCGCTCGATACGCCGGCTAAATTAAAATCAATGGTCGGTGGAGATGTGATCACGCTCAGCACTTCAGATAATAAGGTAGCGATAGAGGAGATCAAAAAAAGCCATAGCATAGAAGCACTTGAGCAAGATTCAAAAATAGTCCTCGAAGTACCAGACGGCGAGGGTTTTCTCGCCAAACTTGTTCATTCAATCTCGGTCTCAATTGACTCGATAAGCTTGCGGAGGCCCACTTTAGACGATGTCTTTCTTAAACTGACCGGCCGAAAGATGCGGGAAGAGACGATGGGCGCGCTTGATTCATTTAAGGCCCATGTCAGGAGGAGGCGCTGAAATGAATAATTTACGCGCTATCTACTCAATTTGGCTACGAGATCTCATTCGCTACCGGCGCGACAAGTATCGTCTTATCAGTTCTCTCGCGCAGCCGGCACTTTTTCTTTTTGTCTTTGGTAACGGCTTGGCACGCGGTTTGGCGATAGATATACAGCGAACAGGCGGCGGATCAGAAAGTTATGTTTCCTTTATTTTCCCAGGCATAATCGGCATGACTCTCTTATTTACATCGGTCTTCACGGCCGTGTCGATAGTCTGGGATCGTGAGTTCGGTTTCTTAAAAGAGGTGATGGTCGCGCCAATCTCCAGATGGTCTATTGCTGTTGGAAAAGCGCTGGGCGGGAGTACCGTTGCTCTTATCCAAGGGGTGATAGTTTTGTTGCTCGCGCCCTTTTTAGGGTTACAACTTTCATTTTTGACGCTGTTCGCCTTAATACCGCTTATGTATCTTATCTCAATTTCTTTGACTTCAATGGGGATAGTTATCGCTGTGAAAATGGAAACAATGGAGGGATTTCAAATGGTACTCAACTTTCTGGTGATGCCCATTTTCGTTCTTTCCGGAGCGATGTTTCCTCTTTCCAATTTACCTGGTTGGCTGCACTTCTTGACCCGTATTAACCCTTTGAGTTATGGAGTTGACGCCTTAAGAGGATTGATGCTTGGCCCGTCCGTGGCTGAGTTTTCCTTAGGGTTTGACGTGGCGATTCTCTCAGTTTTCGCGGTCATTATGATGTTCTTCGCTGTTTTTCTCTTTAACAGGTCTTAAAATATGGAGAAAAAGAACCTCAGATTTCAGATTCCTTCAGTCGACAAAGTACTGAACGATCCCCATATTATTGAGGCTACGGCAGGTCTGCCGAGGCCGGCGGTGGTAAATGCTATCAGGACTATTCTGCAAGGTTTTCGCCTGCAAATCAGAGCGGGCCAGCGGCCTAACGATAAAAAAATAAGTATGGAAGAGTTGGCGCCGCTAGTTTCTGACGCGGCGCGCAGGAACTTGAGGCCGGCCGTCAAAAAAGTAATCAACGCGACGGGTATTGTTATCCACACTAATCTTGGTCGCGCGCCTATGGCGCAAAACGCGGTTGAGGCGATGGAGACAATCGCCACCGGATACAGTGATCTGGAGTTCGATCTTGAGGCCGGGCACAGGGGTTCTCGCGCCGTTCTTGTAGAATCACTGGCGGTGGTCTTGACCGGTGCCGAGGATGCGCTGGTAGTTAATAACAACGCGGCTGCGGTTTTTCTTATTCTGGCTGCGTTTGCCAAAGAGAAAGAAGTAGTCGTTAGTCGCGGCGAGCTCATTGAAATCGGTGGTTCATTTAGACTACCTGAAATCATGGCTGCCAGCGGGTGCATACTACGAGAAGTAGGTACAACCAATAAAACGCATCTCTCAGACTATGAACGGGCGCTTAGCGATGACACGGCGTTGATCCTCAAAGTTCACACTAGCAACTATAAAGTTCTCGGATTCACGTCCGAGGTACCCTTAGATGAGCTCGCGGCCATCGGGCAGAAATCTTCGACCCCCGTCGTAGAAGATCTCGGGAGCGGAAGCCTAATAAATTTTCCGGGACTTGATGAACCAACCGTTGCTCACAGCGTAAAAGCCGGGGCGGATTTGGTCACATTCAGTGGAGATAAGATGCTTGGCGGCCCCCAGTGCGGGTTTATTGTCGGCAACGCTGAGATGATCCAGGCTTTAAAAACGCATCCAATTTACCGGGCGCTAAGGCTCGATAAGATAACTTTAGCGGCGCTTGAGGCGACACTTAAACTTTACCTTCATGATAATCCCAAAGAAAAAATACCGGTGTTAGGTATGATTTGCCGGCCCCTAAAAGATCTCAAGGAGCAAGCTACGAAATTGCGTGGCTTGCTTAGCGACGGTCAAGATTTAGAAATTGAGCTCGTTGAGACGCAGGCAAAAGTTGGAGGTGGCTCCTTGCCAAATCGAGAGTTACCTAGCTGGGCGCTGAAGCTGAAATCACTTCGGTTTGACGAGGATGCCCTGGCGAGAGCCTTGAGAGAGGGCGATTTGCCAATCGTGGCGCGCGTTGAGAAGGGGGCCGTTTTGCTGGATATGATGACGATAGTTGATGCGGATCTTCGAGGTATAGCAGAAGCGATAGAGTCGGTCGTCTCCAAGTGATATTGCCCTCATGAGTGTCAGCCATTTTGTCATTGGTACTGCCGGACATATCGATCACGGCAAGACCGAGCTGGTAAAAGCTCTGACCGGCACTGATACTGATAGGCTACTGGAAGAAAAGCGTCGGGGAATCTCGATTGAAATCGGTTTTGCCTCTTTTTTTCTGCCGGAAGGCCTTGAAGTCAGCATTGTTGATCTTCCCGGCCACGAGCGTTTTGTTAAAAACATGTTGGCCGGCTCAACCGGCATTGATCTCCTCCTCCTGGTAGTGGCCGCAGATGACGGAGTAATGGCGCAAACCATTGAACACTTAGCTATTGCGGAATTGTTGGATGTTCGAGTGGCCGTGGTCGCGATTACCAAAATAGATATGGTTGATGAAGATCGCCTACAAGAAGTCGAGACAGAAGTTTCTGAGTTGCTCGAAAAAAGCATTTTTATTAAAGCTCCAGTGGTTAAGGTCTCAGCCAAGACAAAAGTCGGATTAGACAATTTAGTGACAGCTATAGAAGATGAGACCGGTAACATATCTGAGCGACCAATTGATTTGCCTCCGCGCATTCCCATAGATAGATCGTTCACAATTAAGGGATCCGGGCGAGTGATCACCGGCACTTTATGGTCGGGAGTCTTAACGACATCCGGCCCGCTGGAGTTATTACCGTCAGGAAAAAATGTTCGGCCGAGAAAAATTGAGGTTCGCGGCCAAAAAGTATCAAAGGCGCTTGCTGGTCAACGGGTGGCAATAAATATTGTTATCACCGGAGAGCCACCACGCCGGGGCGATGTTTTGGTAGCGCCCGCCACTTTTGCTTTGGTGGATGAGATAATTGCTCAGGTCAAAGTATTGCCGTCTGCTTCCGCTGCGCTCGGTAAGCGAAAACGGCTTCGTCTTTTTCATGGGACAAAAGAAGTTGCGGCAACGCTCACGCCCATAACGGGGCGTCAAATAGTTCCCGGCCAGACTGCATACGCACGCATACATCTTTCGGAGCCTGTCCCCGCGGTATTTCGTGATCACTTCATCTTAAGAAGCCTCTCGCCGGTCACAACTATCGGCGGTGGGACGATTCTCCGGGTTCTTTTCAAACGTCGCCCAATCGATCTCTCTATTTCTCATCTAGATGCTCTAGCTAGCGGCGACGATGGGTGCGTGGTCGAAGAGTTTCTAAAAGCGCAAAAAGGGCCGATAGCTTCCGAGGATTTAAGTCTTAACGCGCAGATCGGCATGGAAAAAATAGAGAGCGTGCTTGAACTTCTGGTCAGTGAGGAACGGGCCGTGAAGATAGATTCGTGGCGGCGCACCTACTATGTTGGAGTTGAAGCTATGGCTAAAAGCGGCCAGGCTTTGCAAGTGTTTTTGGCAGATTTTCATCAATCCACTCCTTATCAATTTGGAGTTGCCAAAGAGAAAGTACGCATGAGTATTTGGCCGGAATTGTCATCGTCTCAAGCAGATATTCTGCTCGATTACTTTGTCTCAGACGGATTGGTATTTGCTAAAGAGGGTGAAGTGGCTCTGGCTGAGCGCGTAAAAGAAGACCCGACAGCAGCTGTGATTGAGACGGTCCTCGAGAAGATCAACAACTTTTCCCCGCCGGGATTTGCTAACCTGGCAAAGGAGCTGGAAACAAGTGAGCACGACCTAAAAGCGCTTCTTAATCGCGCTCAATCTGAAGGGCGCGCAGTTCAAGTCAGCAAAGAGCTCTGGTTCTCCGCTGCCGCAATATCTGAGGCGAAAGATCGCTTAATCGATTACCTGGCCGGTGCAGGTGAGATTACCATTTCTAAATTCAAAGAGATTTTGGGAACAACAAGAAAGTTTGCTGTGCCTCTGGCAGAATATTTTGACAAAGAGGCCGTGACCCGACGCGACGGCGATGTCAGGGTGCCATATAAGAATTAAAGGGACATGTTCTTAATTCGATTTTTGTCTTCTGAATTAAGTACGTGTCCCTTTAATTCTGAGAATGCGTTGTCTAACAATTAAGGGACACGTACTTAATTCGAAAAGAAGACTTGAATTAAGAACATGTCCCTTAATTCCTAGGTTCGGTTCCTAAACCCAGAAAACAATCAGCCCCCGGTGGGGGCTGATGTATTTTGCGGAGGCGTCTAGGAATCGAACCTAGCTAAGAGGTTCCCCCCTCACACTGGTGTTGAAGACCAGGCAGCCCACCAGGACTGGGGCGCCTCCCTGTTTTGAACCTGAAAAACTCTTCCTATGATACACAAACAAAGGAATAAGGAAAAAACCAATGGGCAATATGTTGACATTATTGGGGTTTTCTCCGATCGGTTTAGTCGGCTCAAAAGGTCGGCATAATAATATAAACCAACCATTGTCTTATCTTAAGGAGTGTTCATTATGGATTTAGCAGATGCACCGATTCCCCGGACAGGTTTCTTCGTGACCCATTTCTTGACTGTTGAAGATCAGGAAAAATCCAAGGATTTCTACGCGGGTGTTTTAGGAGGAAAAGTCATCGTTCCGGAAAACCCGGCTATGATCAAGTTGGCTAACTCATGGATTATCTTAAACTCTGGAGGTGGACCAACGCCAGATAAACCAGAGGTTTTTCTCGAAACTCCGCAAGATCCCAATAAAGTGAATAGCTTTCTTAATTTAAGAGTTGCCGACATTCAGGCTTGCTACACAGAATGGCGGGCCAAAGGGGCGCATTTCTTGACGGAACCGCTTGATAATCACGGATGGGAAACGAGATGCTACATGCGCGATCCTGACGGATATATCATTGAAGTGGGACAATCCAGTCAAAAGATGATTGATTTTTTCAAGGAAGGTGCCGCTTAAAGCCTAGATACATAGGCATCCGGACTAGGCTGCTACATCTGGTTCTTGAGCGACACAGACACGGTTGCGCCCGTTGGATTTTATTTTCCCCTGGAGCGTCTTGATTGACGATTTATCCAAACGTCATTTGCCGTAGTTCTCGCAAAAACACACTCTATCAGGATCTCTTCTTTTTCAACAGGTCCGACAATATTCAACTCTTTCTGCTCGCTGCCATCAGTTGACGTAATCAACCTAGTCCATGCATCAGTTGCGCCTTCGGCTAGTAGTTCATTCATGATTTTGGTCATTATTTTTTGATCGACCTTTTCAACTTGCGCCGAAATATGAGTTACCAACATAGTTTCTCCGACGCTGGTTAGTTCACCCGTTATCAAGCGTAGGACGTTCGGGATATTCAATTCAGCTCGCCCAGCCCCATAGCCAATCTGATCGGCTGTCATCTTCGGCATGTTTCCAAAGACATGAGAGAAAGAACGCGCGATGGCCGCGCCGGTTGGTGTCACGAGCTCAGCTTGGATGTCGCAAGTATATATGGGAACACCGGAGAGAATTTCAAGCGTCACGGGCGAAGGAAGGGGCAGCATTCCATGATCTGTGCGGACCATCCCTATGCCCATAGGAAGCGGGGAACAGTAGATCCGACTAACTTTAAGAAGGTTGAAACCGATCGCGGTGCCGACGATGTCGACAACCGAGTCGATCGCTCCGACTTCATGAAAATGAACTGCCTCGACATTTTTGCGGTTAATCTTAGCTTTTGCCTCGGCCAGAGATTGAAAGACAGCCAAGCTTTCTTTTTTGACGCTTGGGTCCAGGCCGCTTTCTTCGATTATTTGCCGAATATTGCCAAACGTGCGCACGAGACCTTTGTCAACTGTTTTGATTGATATTTTAGTTGCGCTGAGACCCCCGCGGGTTACTTCTTTGGCCGCCATGGTATAGTCGGTCAAGGGTAGTTTTTCCAACTCTGATCGGAGCGTGTCAAAGTCGACGCCAATATCAAGCAGAGCTCCTAGAACTTTAGCCCCGCTGATTCCAGAGAAACAATCAAAATACGCAATTTTCATAAATTATCACACTGCCTTAAACGCTTGTTTTTATGTATAATCATAAGCTAATTCGAGGGGGAAAGTAAGGATGCCGACCATCTCAACGACAAACTGGGTTTTAGGAGTGCTGGCCGCGCTAGTCTTGCTTCTCATTATTTGGGTGGCGCTTTTAAGCGTGGCCTTGCGCAACCAGGGGCGAGGTAAGAAAAAGGCCCTCGAAGCGATAAAGGCGGATAAGGATATTTTGGTGGTCTTAAATAATCTACTTGCCGAAGTTGATCAAATTAACAAAAAACAAAATCGTGTAACCGCGACAACCAATGAGCATCAGGAGGTTTTGTCGACCGTCATAAGGCACGTTGGCGTTATTCGATATGATGCTTTTTCGGAAGTGGGCGGTTCTTTAAGTTTTTCGACTGCTCTGTTGGACGACAACGGCAACGGTCTTGTGCTTTCAGCAATTACCGGGCGAAGTGAGAGTCGAGTATACGCGAAACCGATTTCTGAGAGGGAGTCAACTCATAATCTTTCAAAAGAAGAACAAACGGCAATCACACAGGCCTTAAAAGGAGTGAATGCATGAGTCGAAAGATCGGTTTTCTTGGTCCCTCAGGCACATTTACTGAAGAAGCGCTTCGAACCACCGATATTGAAGGCGCGAAACTGGTGCCGCTTCCTTCCATCCAGGAAGTAATTGCAGCCGTTGAGAGACGAGATGTAAATAAAGGGATCGTCGCTATTGAGAATTCAATCGAGGGGTCGGTCAATACGACTTTGGATATGTTGGCTTTTGAAGCCAATTTATTGATTGGCGCAGAAATAGTCAACTCAGTATCACATAATCTGATTGGTATACGCGGAGCAAAAAAAGATAAGGCACAGACAATTATCTCGCATCCACAGGCGACAGCTCAATGCCGGGGCTATCTTATGCGCGAGACCGCGGGCGCGACGATAGAAGCTGCCAATAGTACCGCCGAGGCTGTCAAGATCGTTGCTGAGCGCGGAGACAAGGAGACGATGGCAATCGGCACATCTTTGGCTGCTAAAATATACGGTCTCAGTATTCTGCAGAAGAAGATTCAAGATTTCGCTGACAATCAAACGAGATTCGTTATTGTTGGCCGGGAAATGTCAAAGAGAACCGGTCGGGACAAGACATCAATCGTCTGTTTTATTCGTAAAGACCGACCCGGAAGTCTCCTTCAGATTTTGCAGGAGCTTGCGTATAGATCAATAAACCTGACAAAAATCCAATCGCGCCCGACCAGAAAGGCCCTGGGGGACTATTGTTTCTTCCTTGATATGGAGGGCCACGTTGAAGACGAGAATATCGCGGACGCTCTGAAATGCTTGCGTTGCAAAATACGCCAAGTAAAAGTGCTTGGCTCCTATCCCCGCGCCCGGAAAACAAGGCCCAGGTGATCTGTAGTGCTTGATATAAAGCTGATACGTGAAGAGCCGGAAAAAGTAAAAGAGGCGCTTCAGAAACGAGGCGCTGATGTTGGGCTAGAAGAGATATTAAGCCTGGACCAGGCTCGTCGGGAACTTCTGAGTGCCATTGAAGCCAAAAGAGCCGAACGAAATAGCGCGTCCGAGGGTGTCGGCAAATTAATGAGAGAAGCAGGCCAGGCAAAAAAAGAGGGTCGATCGAGCGCGGAACTCGAAGTCGAAGTCGGGAAATTGAAAGAAAGATCAAGCGGCCTCGGGAAGGAAATCGCGGAACTTGATAACCAGCTGAGACCGATTGAAGACAGTTTAAGAGAGCTTTTGTTGCTTGTGCCCAATATCCCACACGAAACCGTCCCGGTAGGGCTCGACGCCTCAAAGAACGAGATCATTAGACGCGTGGGTGACCCGAGAGAGTTTGGTTTTGAACCGAAGGCCCATTGGGATATCGGTGAAGATCTAAATATCATTGATTTCAAAAGAGCCGCTAAAATTGCCGGGGCCAGGTTTGCCCTTTATCTGGGAGCGGGCGCTCAACTAGAGCGGGCGCTCATCAATTTCATGTTAGATATTCAATCGCGCGAACACGGATATACAGAGGTTTTCCCGCCTGTTTTAGTAAATAAGGAAAGCATGACCGCAACCGGCCAGCTTCCAAAATTCGCGGAAGATTTATTTAAATGCGCTGATGATGATCTGTGGTTGATACCAACAGCTGAAGTACCTGTTACAAATATCCATCGGGAAGATGTTTTTCCGGTTGGGAAGCTGCCGGTGAAATATACCGCGTACACTCCTTGTTTTCGCCGTGAAGCAGGAGCCCATGGACGTGAAACACGCGGTCTTATCCGACAGCATCAGTTCAATAAAGTTGAGTTGGTTAAGTTTGTGGAACCCGAGACCTCTTACGCGGAGCTCGAGTCTTTAACCGCTGACGCTGAATCGATCCTCCAAAAGCTTGAGTTACCTTATCGTGTAATCAGTCTTTGCGGTGGCGATCTCGGTTTTTCCGCGGCTAAGACTTACGATATTGAGGTCTGGCTGCCTAGCTACAACGAATACAAAGAGATTTCGTCCTGCAGCAATTTTGAAGATTTTCAAGCCCGTCGGGCCAATATTCGGTATCGCCCCATGGAAGGAAAACCCCTTTTTGTTCACACGTTAAATGGCTCGGGTCTGGCTATCGGGCGAACAGTTGCCGCGATCTTAGAGAACTATCAGCAAGAAGACGGTTCAGTAGTCGTACCGAAGGTTCTTAAAACCTATTTGCAGATGGATACAATTAGCGTTTAAAATAAGAAAAATCACTTAAGCGTTCTCGAACTTTTTCCGATAGGTTAAATAAGACTTTTATGGCCTATAAGTGATTTAAAGGCCAGGGTGGTATTTTTTTTGGGATGGTTTAAAAGAAGTCTTGACCAGCAGATACGGTTATTCTATTTACCGGTAACCGTCGGCATACTGATAGCCTTTGCGCTGGCCTCGAATTTATCCAGTAATCGCAAGATCGGCTTAGTGCTGGTCTTGTTGATAGCGGCGTCCGTTCATTGGGATTTGCGTGATGGCGGCGTTGTGTCTCGCTGGCTTTATAGACGAGGAACCAGCTTCGAGGTACGCAACTATATTACCGTTAGTATTGCGTTTGCACTGGTAACGCTTCTACTAGCGGTAGGTGACGCTTTTTATACCCCCCTGATCATGCTCTACTATATTCCCATCGTTCTTAGCGCTTTGCGTGGCGGACACCGAATGGCCGTATTTTTCGTTGGCATTTTAGGCGCCTCGATGCTTGCCTATTTCCAATTAGGTTTTCGATTGTATGGCCATGTTTACGCCGAAGGAAATCTCTACCTATTGCTTTTCTTGGGCCTCTCGTTGGCTTCGGGATTAATCGCGGACAGGCTGCGCCGAGCCGCGGTAGACTTAAGCGCCTTATATGAAACCGGAAGAGCCTTGAGTTCGACGCTTAATGCATCTGAGATATACGCTTTAATTTTGAATATTGTCACAATTGATTTGGCGCCTGATGTGTCGGCTCTTTTCATGATGGACAGTCAAAACAGCCTATGTCTGCAGGCTCACAGGGGCTTAGATAAGCCAGACGATGAGGAACTTAAAATAAAGTCGGGCCGGGGGATCATCGGCAAGGTGGCGGCAGATAAAACGCCCATATCGATTTCCGAAGCGAACCGGAAATGGCGCTTGGATTTTGTGTCCGATATAAGTTCGGTCATGGCGGTGCCGATAGTTGTCGGCGAAAAGTTACTTGGTGTGCTGATGGTGGGCAAAAGAGCTCCTTTTGCATATGGTTATGAAAACCTGAGGTTTCTTGAAGCGCTGGGTAGTCAAGCTGCCATATCTATTCAAAACGCATGGCTTTATCGTCAAACGAAAGAATGGGCCTCGAAAGACGCTTTAACCGGAATATATAATTTTCGCTATTTCAGCGACAGACTTGACAGCGAGTGGAGTCGATCACTCCGTTACGAAAAACCTCTGTCGCTAATAATGATAGATATTGATTTCTTTAAGAAAGTTAATGATACTTATGGTCACATCTGCGGAGATGAAGTTTTGCGAGAAGTGGCAACGCTGCTAAAATCCCACACCCGGGAGACCGATATCACAGCTCGTTATGGGGGCGAGGAGTTCGGAATTATTTTGCCTGAAACTCACTATCAAGACGCCTATAAAGTTGGAGAGAAATTACGTCAAGCTGTATGTGACGCGACCTTCAAAGGTGACACCGCCGGTCAAAACATTAAGCTGACAATCAGTTTAGGAATTGCGAATTATCCTAGCACCACCAATACCAAAACAGACCTTATCTATCAAGCGGATCAAGCGCTTTATGCGGCAAAAACAAAACGAAACACTTTAGCTAGTCCTCTTGATGCCAGCGAAAAACTTGATCTAAACATCTCAGAACTTAACTAACGACGATTCTTTCTAAAAAATCCAAAAAGACCTAAAGCTCTTTGCTTTAGTGCGCCCCTGTTTTGGGTATATGAAGTTAACGAATTAAAAATTTGACAATGGTCGACTCAGATATTATGATATCATAGGACTTAGAAAATAAGGAGTGAGTTGAATGGCAAAAGTTCTTGGAATAGATTTAGGTACTACTAATTCATGTATGGCAGCCCTAGAGGGAGGCGAACCTACGGTCATACCCAATGCCGAAGGTGGACGTACGACGCCGTCTATTGTGGCTTTTTCGAAAACTGGAGAGGTTCTGGTAGGCGAGGTCGCAAAGCGCCAGGCAATTACAAATCCAGATGGCACTATCGCCTCTATTAAGAGGAAGATGGGAACAAAAGACAAAATAAAGATTGACGGCAAAGATTATACGCCCCAGGAGATTTCAGCGAAGATCTTGCAAAAACTGAAAACTGATGCCGAGGCATATTTTGGACAGCCGATTACTCAAGCGGTCATCACAGTACCGGCGTATTTTGAAGATCAGCAGCGTCAAGCAACAAAGGACGCGGGCAAGATAGCTGGTCTCGAAGTCTTACGGATTATCAACGAGCCGACGGCCGCCGCTTTAGCCTACGGGTTGGAGAAGGAACACGATCAGACAATTCTTGTCTACGATCTCGGAGGCGGCACGTTTGACGTCTCAGTGCTGGAATTGGGCGAGGGTGTATTTGAGGTCAAAGCTACAAGCGGGAACAATCATCTTGGTGGAGACGATTTTGATCAGCGCATCATTGATTGGATGGCCGAAGACTTCAAGTCTAAAAATGGCATCGACCTGCGCGAGGACAAAATGGCCAAGCAGCGCCTTAAAGAGGCTGCGGAGAAGGCTAAAATAGAGTTGTCGACCACTATGTCAGCGTCGATTAACCTCCCCTTTGTTACTGCTGATCAAAATGGACCGAAGCATCTTGAGATGACTCTTTCGAGAACGGAATTTCAGAAGTTGACGGCCGAGCTGGTCGAAGAGACTCACGGCCCGGTTGAGCGAGCCATGAAGGATGCCAAAGTCACTGGCAAAGATCTGGATCATGTAGTGATGGTCGGAGGCGCGACCAGAAT
>JAUWRD010000105.1 GCA_030610765.1 Actinomycetes bacterium | reverse complement strand
GGTGGTCTGAAAAGGAGAAAAGATGCAGTGGCGATTGATACTGACACTTGTATTAATGGTCATTGTCGTGATCTTTTCTCTAGCAAACGCTGACGCTGTTCAATTCAATTATTTAGTTGGCAGTAAGCCGCTATCCTTAGCCTTGATTATAATTATCTCAGCATTAATCGGCACCATAGCAGGCGTTGTTGCTGGCTTAGGTTCATTGTTTAAACTTCGCCAACAATTGTTGGATAAGGACCACCAGCTACGGGATTTAAAGAAAGACAACCAGGGTTTATCCGATGAAGCCAAAGTTAACAAGGAACAACGACGCCCAAGGCGGCCTTAAGGGAGTGCAAAAAGAGTGGCGGTTCGTTGAGATCGATCTTAAAGCGGCTCGCAGACTAGCTAAGTCGCTCGATATCCCTTTAAATCTGGCCAAGCTTCTGGTGGCGAGGGGTCTAACTAAGCCGAAAGAGATAAAGGCTTTTCTTTCCCCGGATAAGGCCAAGCTACTTAAGCCGACTAAACTTAAAGGCGCTCTTCCAGCTTCAAAAATAATATTTTCGACAATCGAAGCTGGTGACACCATTTGCGTCTTTGGTGATTTTGATGTCGATGGTCTAACCGCGACGACCCTTCTCACACAGGCTCTTCAACAAATTGGAGCTAAAACGATACCTTTTATTCCAGATCGCTTTGACGATGGCTATGGTCTAAACAGCAAAGCCATTAAGGGTTTGGCTGAAAAAAAGATCGGTCTGATAATTACTGTGGATTGCGGTATCTCAAATCTTGAAGAGATAGCGCTTGCTAAAGAATTAGGTATCAAGGTTATTGTTGTTGACCATCATCAACCAGGGGCGGAATTGCCGGATGCTGACGCAATCATAAATCCGCGCCAGACGGGATGCGCTTATCCATTCAAAGATTTGGCCGGGGTCGGGCTGGCTTTTAAACTAGCCCAAGTAGTGTTAGATAAAGCGGGGCTCGAAAACGCTTTTGATTATATAGACTTAGTCGCGCTCGGGACCGTGGCTGACATGGCTCCTCTTGTCGGGGAGAATCGGATTCTTGTCTATCATGGCTTAAAAAAATTGGCTGTAACTGAGCGGCCCGGTCTCCGGAATCTGATCGCGATAAGTGGTTTTAAAAGAGGATCAATGTCGTCTGGCCAAGTAAGTTTTGGATTAGCCCCGCGCCTAAATGCCTCGGGCCGCATGGCATCCGCTGAAACGGCGCTAAAATTACTGATGACAAAAGACCAAAAAGAGGCTTTAGCTTGCGCTAAATCTTTAGATACTAAAAATCGTGATCGCCAGAAGATTGAGAGAAAAATGTTTGCCGAGGCAGTCGATATGGTCGAATCTACAGGCTATAAAAATACGCTGGCTTTGGCATCTCCTGATTGGCATGAGGGGGTCAAAGGTATTGTCGCCTCACGTTTGGTCGAACGCTATTTCAGACCAACAATTCTATTTACAAAAAAAGACGGGTTCTTTATCGGCTCCGCTCGCTCTATTCCAAAGTTCAATATTTTTGAGGCTTTGCAAGCTTGCGAGAAGTATTTGGTTCGATGGGGTGGTCATCGAGGCGCGGCTGGTCTGACGGTTCGTGAGGCAGACCTTGACAACTTTCGGCTTGCATTTGAAAAGGTGGCAGCCGAAAGATTAGATGAGGCGGATTTCAAAGATTGCCTCACTATTGATTTGCCTATAGATCCCCTTGAAATAAGTGAATCATTGATAGATGAAATCGATAGATTGTCACCATTTGGAATCGGCAATCCACTTCCGACCCTAGCGCTTAGCCGTGCTTTTGTGGACGGTCGGGTGAGTATGGGGTCAAAAGATGAGCACTTAAGATTCTTTATTCACTCCGATGGTTTTGTTGGAGACGCAGTCGCGTTTAAGATCCGCGAAGACAGCCCTCTTTTGGAAAAAGAGGTAGAGCTTGATCTGGCATTTTACGCGCAGCGCAACGAATTTCGCGGTCGATCAGAGATGCAGTTAAAGATCGTTGATGCCAGGCTTGCTAAATCCAGTCCGGTCAGCGACGAGAAAGTGAAAATGCAACTGCCAACTCCGGGTTCAGGATTTTTGCTTCCCGTCAAAGCTGCCGTTAATTTGGATCCTGCAAAAGTCAGATTCATCGACCGGCGCGGAGAAAAAGACAAAGACAGCATGCTCAGCCAAGTGCTTAAACAGGGGCACTCATCCACAATTTATGTCAGAGACGAACATGAAGGCGTCTTGTTGGCGAAGCGTCTAACAAAATTGAACGGCAACCTAAAAGCCAATGTGACAGTTTCATGCCAAGTACCCGACGACCCACAAGAACATCAACGTAGAATGATAATTTATCAGGCTCCTTTGACAACTCGCGCGCTGGTCGAGCTGTGCACGGGCAAGGAAAACAATACCGGCAAGAAACTTGTTTATCTTCTCTATAATGATCAAGACTTAAGGTTAGCTCGACACACTATTGAATCTCTTTGTCCTGACAGGGAAAGACTGGCGAAGATATACCGGGCGCTTCGCGATTTTGGTCCATTCGATATTGATGAAGCCGCCGGCGTTTGTCGTCGTCAACTTAAGTCCGATGTCTACGAGCCGGCTACTCGACATCTCGCAGTATTATCAGTGAAGATATTGGGCGAGTTGAGATTATTGACGAAGAATGATGAGGGAAAACTAGTTGTCGTTGAACGTGAAGCGAAGGTAGAGCTAGAGCTTTCTGAGACATGGAGAAAAGTTGCGGGCATGAAGCGTGAGTTTTTGGAATTTGAGGGTATAGCTCTTACAATGGCTCCCTCCAAGATGCTTAGGTCGTCTCTAACTTTTGCCGGCGCGGGAAAGAGATCATAGGAATAGTCAAAGGTGCGATAATATGCCGGAACACGAATTTGAAGAGCTTATTGAAAAAGTTAAGCGGTATAATCCGAAAGTCGATGTTCCGTTGGTGCGCCGGGCTTTCAATCTCGCCAGTCAACTTCATGAAACACAGAAACGGAAATCAGGCGAGGGGTTCATTCATCACCCCTTGGGCGTGGCCGAGATACTGGCCTATATGGAGATGGATACAACCACCATCGTTGCGGCGCTCCTGCACGATCTTGTTGAAGACACAGAAATAACCTTACCTGAAATCGAAAACGAATTTGGCCCGGAAGTGGCAAACCTGATTAATGGTGTCACGAAACTTGGCCGCATCGAGTTCAAAAGTCACGCCGAGCAACAAGCCGAGAACCTTAGGAAAATGATAATTGCGATGGCCAAAGATATCAGAGTGATTCTGATAAAGCTGGCTGATCGCCTCCACAACATGCGCACGCTCTGCTATATGTCGCAAGAGAAGCAGAAGGAAAAAGCTATAGAAACGCTTGAAATCTATGCGCCGCTTGCGCACAGACTTGGTATATTTCAAGTGAAATGGGAGCTTGAGGATCTTGCTTTTTTCACGCTTGAGCCGAAGAAATACGGTCAGCTGCAAAAGATGTTGGCGGAGTCGCGGGAAGATCGAGAGAAGTTCCTAAGCGACGTAATCAGCCAGATCAAAGACGAAATCAGGAAGCTCGGGATTAAGGCGCAAATAAGTGGCCGCACCAAGCATTTCTATAGCATCTATCAAAAGATGATCAAGCGCGATAAGAAATTTAATGAGATATATGATTTATCCGCGGTGCGGATCCTGGTCGACAATGTCAGGGAATGCTACGGGATACTCGGGGCCGTCCACTCTCTTTGGCGGCCATTACCGGGCCGGTTTAAAGATTATATCGCTATGCCTAAGTTCAATATGTACCAAGCGCTGCACACAACGGTCATAGGACCTACCGGCAAGCCAATTGAAATACAGGTCAGAACAATTACCATGCATAGAACAGCTGAGTATGGTATTGCCGCTCACTGGCGCTATAAGGAGGGCGGGAAAACCGATGATGAAGACGAAAGGTTCTCTTGGCTGCGCCAGATGGTTGAATGGCAGACGGAAACTAAGGATCCCAGCGAATTCATGGAAAGCCTGAAAATCGATCTTTTTGAGGACGAGGTCTTTGTCTTCACTCCCAAAGGAGATGTTGTTAGTGTTCAGGCCGGCTCGACGCCTTTGGATTTTGCCTACTCTATCCATACGGAAGTGGGTCATCAATGTGTTGGAGCCAAGGTCAACGATCAGATTGTACCGCTGGAATATGAACTTCAACTGGGCGATATTGTTGACATATTGACAAGCAAATCTTCTCAGGGCCCAAGTAAAGATTGGCTCACGATAGTTAATACTTCGCGTGCTAGAGCCAAGATACGCCAGTGGTTTAGCAAAGAGAGCCGGGAGGATAGCCAACAATCGGGGCGTGAGATGCTAAGCAGGGCCTTGAAAAAGCAAGGCACAAACATAACCAACGCAAGCGTGACGGATGTCTTAGATCAGGTAGCGAAAGAAATGAACTTCTCAAAACAAGAGAAGCTGATGACAGCGATCGGATTAGGCAAGGTATCGGTTAAGCAGATTGTTGCCAAGGTTATAAAGATGCTCAATCGTGATCCGGAAGAGCCGGCGATAGAACTCACAGACCGGGCTATACGCTCTCCCGAGTCAGACAAATTGAGCGCGACCGGTGTAAGGGTAAGGGGGATAGACGACGTCCTCGTGCGGCTGGCTCAGTGTTGTCACCCTGTGCCGGGCGATCCGATCATCGGCTTTGTTACTCGCGGGCGCGGTCTATCTGTTCACCGGGAGGATTGCTCCAACGCGTTGTCGCTCAAGGCTTACCCGGACAGATTGCTGGAAGTTTTTTGGGATACCAAACAACAAACTGCCTTCCAGGTAGAGATAGAGGTAGAGGCACTTGATCGTACAAAATTACTCAGTGATATTAGCGCGGTTCTAAGCGATGCTGGTGTAAATATTTTGACGGCATCTGTTTCGACAAAAAAAGACAGGATAGCCGTGTTCCGTTTTATTCTTGAGATCGGGAATCTCGGAAATCTGAGAAACATTCTCATAAACATCAAGCGGATTGACGCTGTTTTTGACGCTTTTCGTGTCTTGCCAAATCGGTCAACCAAAGCTGGCGCGTGAGGCAAGATTGCGAGCGGTAATCCAGAGGGTATCCCAAGCAAGTGTACAGATAGAAGGCAAGCTCGTATCCAAAATAGGTTCGGGGTATCTAGTCTTGCTCGGAGTTGCTACTGGTGATACGTTGGATGATGCTGAATACATTGTGGGAAAAATTACCCACATGAGATTGTTCGGGGAGCGTTTCGACGATTCGATTCTAGAAACCTCCAAAGAGCTCTTGCTGGTCTCTCAATTTACGTTATTGGCTGATTGCAGTCGAGGAAGACGTCCCGATTGGGGCGGCGCGGCGGGCGGGGATTTAGCTAGAGAGATGTATGGTTTTGTTGGTGATAAGCTAAGGCTTGCCGGTATTGCGGTTTTTGAAGGAAGGTTTGGCGCCGAGATGAGTGTCAGCTTGAGTAATGAGGGGCCTGTGACTATTATTTTAGATAGTAAAACAAGGAAGAAAAGTTAAGATGATCATAGA
>JAUWRD010000225.1 GCA_030610765.1 Actinomycetes bacterium | reverse complement strand
ATCATACGCCATTATGGACTATTTTAACCAGTATACGTACGCCGAGGTCAGCGCTAACATGATTTCTGAAATTGCTTACACGGAGTCCATGACTTTCTGGTCCACCCTAATCAGCGCACCCCTCGTGTATTTCGGCTCTTGGGCAGTAAAAGGCACCGAAAAAATGATGAGCGAGGCGTCGGTAAAGGCAGTATCAAGGGGAAAACTAACTCAAGGACAGGCGATTAAACGAATGCTTCTCAAAGGAATTGCTGGCATGGCTCTGAGCCCCATTATGGAAGTGTTCCAAGAAATCATCGAGGACGGATTTAAAGAGGCTTTAGCCGAAAACATCGTTGGCATCTTAGGGGGCACGGACGACTTAGGTTTCTGGATATCTTCTTATTGGACCGCGGGCAGGGAAGCTACGGGCGCGTTAGGTCAGCTCTCGCTCGGAACGGCCGCTAACTTGCAGAACTCGTTTTCGCTTATACACGCCATATTCTCGGGAGACACCGATACCAGGTTAGAAATTTGCCAGAGAATCGAGCAAGATTTGAAGGCAAAGCAAGACGCAGAGGCCGCTAAGCTAGCTCAGATGGGTTTCTTGGACAAAATGCTCAAGACCGGCTTCTTAAAAGGCCTTTTCATGGTATCAGCCTCGGTCTTTTTCGCCTCTTTTAGCTTCGTCGCGCTATCAGGCCTTAAGAAAGTGGTAACGAGCTCAATTAAGCTCTCTCCGGCGGCGTACGCGGAATTCAAGTCGAGGAATCACAATGGGAGAAAAATACTCGTCGGAAAAGCGGTCGGATCTCAAGAAACCGATTCGGCAAGCAATAAAGTTTTAGACCAAACGAAAAAACCCGCCGAGCTGGACTCTGCCGCGTTAGATATCAACAACGAATATAAAGACCTACAAGAATCTGATAAAAAAAGTGCACCTCTATTACAAGTTTTGTCTAGTACTAACCCCAATCCAAAAAATACAAAGATAAGTAATATTTTAAACAAATTTAAAAGCTTAATTTCGAGTGTATGGAGCAATAATTTTGAAATCAATAAAATCGAAGGCTCTCTTGAGGTAGAAGATATCGATAAAATTGTGGACGAAAATCTCAAATCAAAAAATTCAGATGCTAAACTAGATAAAATTAATATCGGTTTTGATTCTGAAGAAGGATTGTTCCCTGAGCATAATCCGGATGCGATTAACTACATTCACTCGAAATTGTTCGATCCTGAATACGAC
>JAUWRD010000170.1 GCA_030610765.1 Actinomycetes bacterium | reverse complement strand
AGAGTGCTCGCTTAACTGGTTCCAAAATAACGCGCCAAAGCTTGTACTTACAGTCTGATGAACATGATTTATTTCTATGTACTTATCAAACAGCCGCCAACGATGTCGACGAGCTTATCAGTTTATGCAAGCGGCACAGGTTATTTGTGGTAATCGACGAGTCTCATAATATAAAGAGGCTTGAAGGTGGTGTATGGTCTGAGGCGATGTTGAACATTGCACCACACGCGGTTCGTCGGGCAATCCTTTCGGGAACCCCTGTGCCTAACGACTATACCGATCTCTGGACCCAAATCACGTTTTTGTGGCCCGGAAAACAAATCTTGCGAGACCGCACTTCATATCGTTATCGCTGCGAAGATAAAACTGAGCTCGAAGTCATTCGCCGAGCCGTGCGTCCGTTCTTCTTTCGGGTATTAAAGCCGGACTTAGGTTTGCCGGCGGTTCATTTCGATAGGCAAGAATGCGATTTGAACTTGTATCAAGCGAGCATCTATCGTGCACTTTCTGTGAAGTTTCTTCGGGAGATTGATGTTCAACCTGACCAGCAGCAACAACTTCGCCGATGGCGAAAGGCAAAAATGGTCCGCTTGATACAAGTAGCTTCCAATCCAGCACTTTTGGCCCAGTATTCTGAGGAGTTTGACATTCCCCCGTTCAGTGGGGAGGGAGCGTCTATTATCCAACTGATTGGTAAATATTCCCAATTTGAGATTCCCGCTAAGATGAAACGTGCGACTCATTTGCTGCATGAGCTGGTGAAAGGAGGCGAGAAGGTCGTAGTGTGGACGTCCTTTGTCCACAATATCAAAATGCTGGAGCACCTATTACACGATATCAAAACTTTCATCGTTTATGGCGCTGTACCCCAAGACGAAAGCGAAGATGTAGAGTTTAATAGAGAACAGCAAATTCGAGAATTCAAAGAAGTTAGTCGGCCGGCTGTTCTTCTGGCTAATCCGGCCGCTTGTGCTGAATCAATATCGCTTCATAGAGCTTGTCGTCATGCTGTATACCTGGACCGAACTTTCAATTGCGGCCAGTATATGCAGTCATTGGATCGTATTCATCGCATTGGGTTAAAACCAAACGAAGTTGTGGCTTATCACATTTTGATAGCAAGGGACACAATCGACGAAACCATAGACCGGCGATTAAACGAGAAACAAGCAAATATGCTTCGCCTTCTGGAAGACGAGCTACCAGTGGGCACATTCGAAATAGAAGGGCATCAAATGGAGCCATCCGAGGACGAGGAGACTGTTGACTTTGAAGAAACACTAAAAGACTTGAGAAAACGATTTGGACCTGACCCCTCGGATGACACAAAAAGGGCAAGTTTAGAAAAGTAGTTCGGTATACTTTATCCGCCAAGTAATCATACTACTTATGGTCTAGATATTATGAAGTTACCAGACTCTAATGATTTAAAGGAATTGAATCGCGTACTGATAGCTGTCGCTGAGTTGGCCCATCAAGATCAAGGTTGCTCTGTCAATTCCGTGATCACATTGTGTTCATCATTCACGCTTGGAGGACGCCCTGTTGATCACGCAAAAACGTTGAGACTTAGCTCGTACACAGGACTTTCATCAATAGAGCAAAGAACAGTGAGGCTGACCCACCTTGGCCGAGAGTTTTTGAGTAGCAACCCAGCTTTCTTGTACTAGATCACAGAAACACAGAAAATTTTTCTTGCGGAACAGTTGATTTTCAAAGGGCCATGGGAGTCTCGCACAAGAGATTTGTTTCTTAGTTTCAGTCCAAACTACTCTAAAATCACGTACGAGCTATCTCTGATTGAAAACCCACTTCCAGTACGCCATAACTCAACGATTCATCTTCTGCGGGTGCTAAAGGTATTAGTGGAGGCCGATGGCAAGCTCATTGTGGCACCAAGGTACGTCGCACATGTTAATCAGTTGCTTGCTGATAGGCGCCGGATGTCAGAGAAACTACTAGACCAAGCACTTCAAGCTAACCAAAAGCTTGGAATGCAAGCTGAAAAAGCAGTTGTAGAGTATGAGCGGAAGCGTTTAAGAGCACTCGGTCGTAATGCAGAAGCTGAACTGGTCAGAAGAATCAGTCAACTCGATATCGGAGCAGGCTATGACATTGAGTCCTTCGATGGAGACAAGCCTTTCTTTGATTGCGATCGCTTTATCGAAGTAAAGGCTTCTCAAAAATCTGAGCTGCGTTTTTTTTGGAGTGCCAACGAATGTCGCACGGCTCAAAAAAAAGGCGATAAGTACTGGATCTATTTCGTCGGTCGCTTTGGACAGAGCAAACCCAACGAAATCACGCCAATCATGATCCAGAATCCTGTGAAACGTCTCTCGCAGATTTCACAGCTAAGTGTTGACGTTGCCACATATATTATAACTCAGTGTAATGATCTTCCCCTTAATCCCATCTCTCACAAAAATGTAAAAGGATTTGTATTGTGACTGAAAATCTGTATTGCATACCAAAGAGATCTAAAATCGAAACGGAGCAAACACCTATTGAATGGCTTCATCATATGGCATTATGTGAAGGCAACTCCACGAAACCCATCTACCGCATTCACAAAGGGTGGGCACGCCGCCTGGGGTGTGTTTTTCGTACTTTGCTCCTTTTGGCAGTCACCCCAAGTAATCAAAGAC
>JAUWRD010000217.1 GCA_030610765.1 Actinomycetes bacterium | reverse complement strand
GCTTCAGAAAATGAAGTTGCTTCCACATTAGCAAAAACCCTTAAACTAGATCTCGTCGACTTAAATACTTTTGACATAGATCCCAACGTCGCTATTTTAGTAGACGATGGGTTTGCCATTCGCCATCGACTTATTCCTATCGCCAAAGAAGACAACAATTTAATTGTGGCCATGACCGATCCGGCCAATGTAATAGCCATTGATGATCTACAAATAATCACCGGAGCTATTGTTCGTCCCGTCGTTTCGACGGAAACCGAGATTCAGAATGCTATCGGTCGTTTTTGCCATCAAGGCGCTAACGTTCAAGAGATGGTCGAGTCAGTGGCTGATGATATCGACGATCTCAGCGACAAAACGGACGAAACTGAAATCAGCAAGGAAGAAAGCGAGGCTCCAGTAGTCAAACTGGTAAACCTTATCTTAACCGAAGCCGTGCGGAATCGGGCCAATGATGTCCATATCGAACCGTGTGACACGGATGTCCGGATTCGTTTTAGGATTGATGGGGTCTTGCACGAAATGATGCGCTCGCCAAAGAAAGTTCAAGCCGGTTTAGTGTCTAGAATAAAAATAATCGCGGGCATGGATATTGCTGAAAAACGGGTTCCTCAGGATGGTCGGTTTGGATTGATGGTGGGGGGAGTGGCTTGTGATTTTCGAGTTGCCACGCTGCCGACAATCTATGGGGAAAAAGTTGTTCTCCGTTTATTGAGCAAAGAAGCGGTCATGATGAACCTAAATGATCTCGGTTTTTCTAATGAATGTCTGGAACGGTTCAAACAATCTTTTACCAAACCATACGGGGCCATATTAGTAACAGGGCCTACCGGAAGCGGCAAGACAACTACGCTGTACGCGGGCATCAATATTTTAAATGAGCCGGAGAAAAATATTATCACCGTTGAGGATCCGGTCGAATACCGGCTGGAGGGGCTCAATCAGGTTCAAGTAAATTTAAAAGCTGAACTTACTTTTTCCGCGGCCCTCAGGTCAATTCTCCGTCATGATCCGGATATTGTGATGATTGGTGAGATAAGAGACGAGGAGACTGCGTTAATCGCAATTGAATCGGCGCTTACCGGCCACTTAGTTCTTTCTACGCTACATACGAATGATGCGCCGTCATCCCTTACGAGGTTAGTCGAGATGGGAATAGAGCCGTTCTTAGTGTCATCAGCTGTTGATTGTGTTGTAGCGCAGAGATTGGCGAGAAAATTATGCGTGTCTTGCAAGGAATCATATAAGCCGACAAAAAAGGCTTTGGACGACATAGAATTTCCGGTCGGCGTCTCAAAAATTGACAAAATCTATCGAGCAAAGGGCTGCAAGAAATGCAATAGCACCGGCTACAGAGGTCGGATCGGTCTATATGAAGTC
>JAUWRD010000006.1 GCA_030610765.1 Actinomycetes bacterium | reverse complement strand
ATTTTGAGTCGACCAGTGCTTTCCCCAGTTTTATCAGGCGCTGAGCTTGTCCTCTTGAATAGATGCCAGGGCATTCGGCTAGAAAAGTGTCAAAACGCCGCCCTTCGTCGCCAAGGCTGACAACGACCTCATTGCTGTTTTCCATATCGGAGTTCATCATCTAATTCGAGCGGATAATGTAGAGGCTTAGCAGGGCTAGCCCTGAAACCAAAGCCATGTCCGCTATATTAAATACGGGCCATATTTGAAAATCGATCCAATCAATGACTTCCCCGCTATTAAGCCTGTCTACGAGATTGCCGGCGGCTCCTCCCAATATAAGGCCAAGCGCCATATTGAAAAGCGATCCTCTGGGTTTTTGGCTCAATTTATATATAATAATTCCAATTGTGACGAGGACAGACGCGGCCAGGAAGATTTTTTGGGCTCCCGGGACCAAACCGAAAGCACCACCGGTATTCCTCACATGCGTAAAATGAAAATAGCCTTCAAATATTGGCATTGTCTCGCCCAATACGAGCGCCCGTGTAACCATTAATTTTGAAATCTGATCTGATACGAGCACGCCAAATGCTAATAACCAGAAAACGGGGACTCTACTATTTTCAGTTGGCAACCGGTCGCTCTTCAGATTTTTTGCACTCAATGCAGAGATTGGCGTAAGGGAGAGCGTTTAGTCTTTTATCATCAATTTGCTTCTTGCATCTCGTGCATACGCCGAATACCCCATCCTGCAAGCGGTGCAACGCGCTGTTTACGTGATTTAAGATATCTTTCAGATTGTCTTCAAGAGATAGATCTCTTTCTCTTTCAAACACATTTGAAGCTCCGTCAGCCATATGATCTTCATGGTTTTGATCGCCACCAGCCTCTTGGTCGGCGGCAGCCGCGTTGAGATTCTCATCGTGAAGCTGCTTTAACTCGATCTCGAGACGTTTCTTTTCCTTTTGGAGCTCACCTTCAAAACGTTCCGCGCTGCTTTTCTCCACATCGGCCTCCAGGTTAACTTAAAGAGTCTATTACTTCGACACATCGACCACATAGTTCTTGGTGATCCTTGTCGTCTCCAACGTCATCTTTGAAATTCCAGCATCGCGCACATTTTAAACCTTCGGCATGAACAATACCGATTGACAACCCTGACAATACTGGGCTCTTCCAGGGGTTATCCCCAATTTCAACTAAATTGCAAATCTTCACTTGAGAAACAATAAAAATTGCCGGAAGCATCTCCTTGTATGACGCTAGAAGATTGGCTAGTTCTTCCGGAGGAGACAAAAGAACTTTGGCCTGCAAAGACCCGCCGACTATCTTAGCTGCGCGCGCCTCTTCGATGGCCTTAGTCACTTCCTGCCTGACTGCCAGCAACTGCTCCCACTCACCTTTTGTTTCAAGCTCAATGTAGGCATTATTGAAATCAGGCATTTTGCTCAAATGGACACTCTTTTCACGACCTTCAACATCTGGCAGATAGTCCCACGCTTCTTCAGCTGTAAACGCTAAAACCGGAGCCAAGACCTTTATTAATGTTTCGCATATCTCGTAGATCGCGCTTTGAGCTGAGCGCCTCTTCTTTGAAGCCGACCCCATTGTGTAAAGAGTGTCTTTTAGCACGTCAAGATAGAAGGAACTCATATCGACCGAACAAAAATTATACGCGGAGTGAAAAACCTGGTGAAGCTTGTATTCATCGTAACCACTCTTGGCCTTCTTCGTTAACTCATGAAGTTTCATCAAGGCCCACTTATCGATTGATTCCAGCTTCTCGTATTCGACCATATCAGTCGCGGGATTAAAATCACCTAAACTGCCGAGAAGAAACCTGATTGTGTTTCTTATTCGCCTATATGCTTCACTAATTCTCGCGAGTATCTCGTCAGAGACGGCCACGTCGGAGCTAAAGTCGGCCGAGCAAACCCAGAGCCTTAAAATGTCAGCCCCGCTTCTTTCGATCACTTTGAGCGGATTAACAACATTCCCGCGCGACTTAGACATCTTCCGCCCGGTGCCGTCTACCAGAAACCCATGCGTTAGCACTTGTCGATAAGGAGCGGCAGATCTCGTTCCCACCGATGTCAGCATTGAAGACTGAAACCACCCACGATGCTGATCGGAGCCCTCTAAATAAAGATCCGCCGGCCACGACAACTCGCCACGACCCTCGAGAACCGCCGCGTGACTAACGCCTGACTCAAACCAGACATCCAGTATATCTTCTTCTTTGCGAAATTCTTTTGAACCACAATTGTCGCAGGTTGTGCCTTCCGGCAACATCTGCTCCGGATCCTTTTTAAACCAGGCATCAGCGCCCTCTTCAGCAAAAAGCTTCTCTATTTTCTCCAGAACTTGATCTGTCGCCAGTACGTGGTCGCAGGCTAAACAGTAAAATACGGGAATCGGTACCCCCCAGGATCTTTGACGGGATATGCACCAGTCGGGCCTGTCGGCAATCATTCCTGTTATTCTTTTTATACTCCACTCCGGTATCCATTTTACTGATCCAACGGCCTGCAACGCTTTTTTCCGAAGATCATCGGTTTTCATCGAAATAAACCATTGCTCCGTAGCCCTGAATATGACCGGGCTTTTACATCGCCAACAATGAGGATAAGAATGAGTTATTGTTTCTGAATGAACAAGCAATTCTCGTTTTTCAAGTTCTTCCACTATCGCGCTATTTGCCTTATTTATGTGTTGTCCGGCAAACTGTCCGGCTTCAGCAGTAAACTTGCCAGACTCATCAACCGGTACAGGTGACGCTAAATTATATTTGAGCCCTACTACATAGTCCTCTTGTCCGTGACCCGGAGCGATGTGAACGCATCCGGTTCCCTGGTCGAGCTCAACAAAATCAGCCATTACGACTATTGACTTCTCATCCTCAAGTGGACGTCTGCAAACTACCTTAGACAGAGCCTCTCCCTTGAACGAAGCGACAATATCAAGTTTGCGGTTGATCACCTCTTGAACGTTGTCCACAAGCTCCTTGGCGAGAACGAGAATCTCTCCCTCAACTCTCGACGCTACATATTCGGCCACAGGATTAACGGCCACTGCCACGTTCGCCGGTAATGTCCACGGAGTTGTGGTCCAAACCAAAAGGCTCTTCGGTTCCGTAAACTCATCTAGCTCACTGGATCCCTCCAGCACTGGAAACCTGATATATATGGATGAAGAGGGTGCGTCCTCATGCTCGATTTCGGCCTCAGCCAAAGCGGTGCGACAACGGTAGCACCAATGAATAGGTTTTCTGCCCTTATAAACCAGGCCTTTTCGATATAACTCTTTGAAGACCCTAACTATCGTTCCTTCATATGCTCGATCCATGGTCAGGTAGGGACGATCCCAAAGGCCGGAAACGCCCAATCGCTTAAACTGTTCACGTTGTCTGTCTACAAAGTTGAGAGCGTATTCACGACACAGTTGACGGATCTCGGATTTGCTGATCTCCGACTTATCACCGGAAAGTCTTTTTTCAACCTCATGTTCAATTGGCTGGCCATGGCAGTCCCAACCCGGTACATATGGGCTATAGAAACCCGTCATGCTCTTGCTGCGCACGATAATGTCTTTCAACACTTTGTTCAGCGTATGTCCCAGGTGAATGTCGCCGTTGGCATAAGGTGGTCCGTCATGCAGAATAAATACCTTTTGGTCAGATCTTCGTTTTAGAAGTTCTTCCTCAATCCCGACCTCGGCCCATTCTTCTTGCAGGCGTGGCTCAAGCTTGTGCAGATTAGCCTTCATGGGGAAATCTGTCCTGGGCAGGTTTAGCGTATCTTTATAACCGGGCTTCTCATTCAACCGTGTCCCCCAAAAAAAGAACCCCTCGCTCAATGGGCTGAGCAAGGTTCAATCTGTAAGCAAAACTAGCAGAACCAACCATCGATTGTCAATCGCAAATGTTTGAGGGACGTTCTAAGAAATCACTCCTCAGAACGCCCCTTCTTTCAATTTATGTTTTATGCGGCTTTTTCGCCTTGACGCTCTAATATTTTTTGATAAACCTCTTCGTAGTTTTCGAGCATTTTTTCTGTTCCGAACCTCTTTTCTACAGATGCGCGACAGTATCTTGGACTTATATCAGCCACTTTGTCTACAGATGCAACCATTTCATCGATTGTATCAACAATAAAGCCGTTTAACCCGTCTTCAACGATTTCCGGAACCGCCCCATTTCTCATCGCTATAACCGGGGTTCCAGTTGCTAATGACTCAATCAAAACGAGGCCGAAGGGTTCGGGCCATTGTATCGGGACGAGCGTGCAGTAAGCTTTGGCGAACAACTCAGCCTTTGTAGCGGGATCAACCTCCCCCATTATCTCAACGTTCGACGTAAGTCGAGGCTTAACCTCCGTCTCGAAGTATTGTTTTTCCGCTGGTTCAACCATTTTGGTGACAAGTAGAAGCTTGCGTCCTAAACGCTTGGCTATTTCCACGGCTAGATGAGCGCCTTTTTCGGGATTCATGCGTCCCAAGAATAGCAAATAGTCCTCTTTTTCTTCACGAAAGACATATTCCTTAAGGTCAATTGCATTATAAATTGTGTCAACAAAATTTAGATCACCGAATTTCTTTCTTTGAAATTCCGAAATGGCGTTAAAATAAATTCCAAAATTAAGCATTCCGTAAAGTTTTTTTGCTTCCGGTGTCGCCGGGCCATGCAGAGTATGAAGAACCGGAGTTTTACTAAAAGCGCCCAAAGCCGGTCCGATCATGCCGCTGTGGTCATGAATAATATCAAAGTCTCCCGCCCGAACATACGCGGTCAACGCGTGGAGCAAATCTGGATAAACCTGTCCTATTTCGGCGCTAGGAGCAACATCGCAAGATGACACAAGTTTGGCTTCAGTCTTTGAATCACCGGAGGCGAATAGCGTCACATCATGCCCTCGCTCCTTTAAGCCCTCCACAAGAAGGTTGACAACCAACTCTATCCCTCCGTAGCCAGGGGGAGGAATTGGATACCACACTGGTGCGATCATACCTATCTTCATCGTGACACATCCTTTTGTTTGAATTTAGATATATGTATCCAAACTTCACGCGTTTATAAAGGATTTTGATTAGTTTTTCAGTGGGATTTGTGGAAATGTGTCAGAACTTGCTTATTTCGCCCGGGAAAGCCCGGGAAAGCGCTCCTCGAACTGCTGTTTTGTCATTTCTCCCAGCAAATCTTCGGCTTTTTCCTTAAATCGCATAGCCGACTGTCCGGTAGCGAACCGCTTCAAGCTCTTGGGGTTCTCGTCATCCATGTTGACTGCTTGAACCATGTACCAGGTCTTTGTCGACATCGGAGCAACCTGTGGGGCGCGAAAAAGGATATCTTTCTTCCAATCCAAATTTATCTCCGAGTCTTCACTAACCTTTAAGACCCGAAGCCGATAAAAATCGGATGCTTTTCCAAAAACTCTCATTTTACTCATCAACTAATTGTATATACTCAGATTTCGCAGATATATATCCTGTTTTCTCATCTTTTAATTGAACTCGAAACCAGTCTGATGTTTTTTCAATCACTTGAACAGTGTCACCTTTTTCAACTGTACCAATTATATTTTCTTTGTCGATCTCAGGCGCGGACCTTACATTCACAGTGTCTGCAACAATCTTTGCGTAAGATACGCTATCACCAGAAGCCTTGATCGCCTTCTTTTCCGTATTAACACTTGACCAGTTTGCCCCAAGCCAAATAATTACGATAAATAGCGCGATCCAGGGAATTAATGTACCTGGTTCAACAACAAATTTTCTGTTACGTCGGGCCATGTTATTTCATCACTCATAAGTTATCATCGAGAAGATATTATAATCGCCAAGCTTTTCCCGTCCTCCAAGAAAGCCCAACTCAATTAAGAATGCAATGCCGGCTACTTCACCCTTCATCTTCGTCACAAGCTCAGCTTTTGCGGCAGCTGTCCCGCCGGTTGCCAACACATCGTCGACGATAAGGACGCGTGCGCCAGGCTCAATCGCGTCAACATGAATTTCGAGCGAATCGGTTCCATACTCTAGATCGTAGATCGCCTTTGTGACTTTGTGCGGTAATTTACCGGGCTTTCGCGCTGGAACAAACCCACAGCCCATTTCAAACGCGAGAGCGCCTCCCAAAATAAAGCCTCTAGCCTCTGCTCCCATTATCAAGTCAATTTCATGATCACGGTAGTGATTCGCCAGAGTATCGATCACTTGCGAAAACGCCTTTTTGTCACAAAGGAGCGGCGTAATGTCTTTATATATTATCCCCGGTTTTGGAAAATCCGGGACGTCTCTTATAGTTGCTCTTAAATCCATGTTGACATTTTAGCAGAATTTATATGAAATTTAAGTCTTTAATGCGATCTTCTTTTAAGACCCCCAGGTAAGGCAGGTTACGATAGGCCTGATTAAAGTCCAATCCGTACCCGACGACAAAGACATCTTCTAGATCAAAACCCTTATAAGCTAAGGGAATATTGGCAATACGGCGAACCGACTTATCCAGCAAAGTGCAAATACTTAGTGACGCGGGTTCTTTGGCGAGAAGTATCTGCTTTAAATAGTTTAGAGTCAGACCAGTATCAATGATATCTTCAACCACAATGACATCTCTTTTAGTGATCGGGTCATCCAGGTCTTTGACGACCTGCACTACGCCCGAAGCAGCCTTCGGGCCGTAACTCGTAATAGCCATAAAATCAACTGAAACCGGCAAATCAATATGGCGCATCAGGTCAGCCACAAAAATCATACCGCCGCGCAAAACGCTTACAAGTAATGGTGATCTTCCCGCATAATCCTTTGTTATTTGGCGGCCCATCTTAGCGACAACCGCTTCGATTTCCGCTTCAGTAAACACTACTCGTTCAATTTCGTTTGAGAAAAACTTACTCTTCATTTGAAAACTTTATTGGACGTTGGTTTTGAACTGCAGGCCATATTTATAAAGCAGGCTTCGGAAATCTCGTTGGTAGAATATCTTAATCCGTATATGAGGATAAATCTCGCGCAGTCGCCTAACCTTTCGATTCTTCTTGGTTACAAGTCGTTGGTTCATTGTAGTTAATTCTATGAATAAATCTTGCTCAGGCAAATAGAAGTCAGGGGAAAAGCTCTTGATGATTTTTCCCTCCCCGTCCCACTCGGTAGGAAACGTCGTCGGCTCATACTCCCAACTGATCTGATAGAAGTCGAGAATTTTTGCGCACTCTTTTTCGCTTGGATGTGAAAATACTACTTCTTGCATATTAAGATCCGTGGCTTGAACTAAATCAGGTCCGCATTTTTGAGAGCATGGAGAAGAACAACGGTTCGCATTCTCTCAGCCAGAGCCACCATCTCTTTTAATTCTCCGGTGGCCTTTTTTTTAGTTTTCGAGCTTTTCCGTTTGATCTGCGGTGTAAGAATCTGCTGAAAAAGCAATGTTTCTCGTTGCGCGAGATTCTCATACATTCTTAAGTGCTTAGCCTCAATACCAAATTTATTAAGTTTTGAGAATACTGTGATAATTTCAGCTTCTTCTGGACTCAGCTCGGACTCGTCTTCACTCGTACTGACAAGATTGAAGCTTTTCAGAACCTTGATCGTGTCTGCCTTGAGCCCCGTCTTCCTTAGTAGGTCGGCCAGAGCAATTTTGGGAACCGAAGCCGCGGTCTTTTCGTCTAGAGCACTGTCTTTTCCGGCTACGCCGTGAGACGGTTTATATTCCCAATCTTCCAATCTATCCTTAATCACTGTGAGGGGTAAAAACTGCTCTTTTTGCAAGCGTAAAATCTCGCTAAGCCTGCTAATATCCTCTTGAGAAAACAATCGATACCGGCCCTTGGTCCGCTTCGGGGCAATTAGCCCCTCGTCTTCCAGATACCGGACCTTACTTATAGACAGATCAGGAAAGATCTCTTTCAAGCTCTCAACTGCCTGCCCGATACTTAAGAAATCACCTTCTGCTTTTGCAATCTTACGCGCCACCACCGACTCCTTGCTTGTCGATAAATATCATCTTGAACTTGCCAATCTGCAGTTCGTCCCGGTTGACCATTTTTACCTTATCGACTCTTTCATGATTTACATACGTCCCATTCAAGCTACCTGTGTCGGAAATTCTCAAATCACCGTTTTCCCGATTGATCACCGCGTGTTTCCGTGAGACCGTAATGTCATCCAAAAAAATGTCGCTTTTCGGGTCTCGACCGATTACGAGAACGTCCTCGACAATATTAAAGGTTTGTCCAACGCCGATTCCCTTGACGACCACCAGGAGAGGCCCCTCGTTGCTCAGCCCATCAAAATCAATATGTTCCTCTTCGGTGACTTCAATGGGGCCGGCAAAGGTTATTGTTGAATCCATCTCCGAGCCGAGTTTCGCTCCACACTGAGAACAAAACTGACTGTCCGCGGCATTTTCTGTTTGACACTGGAGGCAAATAACTTTCATTCGGTAAACTTAAAGTCGTGATCCTTAAAGGCCTGCGTTAATTCTTCCTCAACGGCCTGTATTACCTCTTTTTTCTCAAGTATTTTCGCCAGGTGCTTCTCGTCAAGCCGATTCCGTACGTAGGTATCCTGAATCACAACCGATAATTTTCTACCCTGATGTACTTCGCGAATTATGTAGTTGAGAACACGTTCTTCGCTGATGTCCAACTGCATGTCGTCGAAAAATTTTTGAATTATGTTTCTAGAGCGTTCCGGCATAAATTCACCTACCATAAAGTTAAGGCTGATACTGATAGTCTATCGCTAGACAACTAAAAGATCAAACTTTTGACGTACATGGATGTAATCTACCTAAGGTTTCTTGCTAAAATCTCAGTCAAACGTTCTAGGTCTCTACCTGTGACCAGGCTCTTGCCCTGCCTGTGCTTTTCCTTCAACCGAGCCGTTAATTCAGCCTTCAGTATGTCTATCTTGGCATGCAGAAGTCGCCTCTCGTATGAGAGCTTCTGCTCATCTTGGTCGAGCTTGTTCATTATTGTCTTCAATTCTTCGTCAGATTTTTCCGATAGCTCTGTCAAAATCAAAGCGTTATCTTCGTCCATGATCTATCCCTCCGCGCACATTCGCATTACTAACTTACCAGGTCAAGCAATCCTTGTATCTTACTAAAAACTCTCTGCAGATAGCCGCTTATGTTATTCAATACATACGGCGAGGCGACAGAGCGTCCGGCCTCTAATTTAACTTGGCCGATTTCTTCTCCCAGGTAAGAAATCGAGAGAACTCCCAGTTCCTCGCCTTTGGCAATAGGCAGCTCTGTGTTCTCATTCATTGTCGGCTTTAGAACTACCGCATTCTGACTACCATTATATACTAATTTAACAATTGTTCTATCTGCCAATAAAGGTATCGTTTTCCCGTCTCTAGTCAAAGTCGCGTAACGGCGGTTTCGCTTAACAATCGGTCCGTAGTCAAATCGGTTAAGCGACCAATCAAGGAGGAGCTTGGCATCTGTAAAGGATTCTTCCCTTGACGCGCCTCCAAGAACCACAACTATCACTGATCTTCGCTCTTTTGTCGCTGCGGCGACCAGGCAGTAGCCTGATTCACTCGTATAGCCAGTTTTTATCCCGATAGTTAGCGGATGCCTGTCAAGCAAACTATTGCTGTTCTTTATTATTACCGGCATCGCTGTAGTTGATGTAACCCAGGAAAACCTCCTGGTCGACACCAAATCGCGAAAATCTGACCGCTTCATCACTTCTTGCGCTATTGTCCCCAAATCCTTAGCGGTGGAATAATGCAAATCTCCGGACGCTAAACCATGCGGATTAATAAATTTCGTATCAATGGCCCCAAGCTCTTTTGCTCTCACAATCATCATCTCGGCAAACTTTTCTTCCGTGCCCCCAATGTGCTCGGCTAAAGCTACCGCTGCGTCATTTGCTGACGCCAACATCAAGGCGTATAGAAGATCGCGCACCTTGTGCTTGTCCCCCGATTTGAGACCGATCGTGCCGCCCTGCGTGCTCGCGACATAGTCAGATATTGTTACCTGAGCCTCGGGATCTGCTTTTTCTAAAACCAAAAGAGCAGTGATCATCTTTGTTGTACTGGCCACTGCCCTTCTGCTAGAACTGTCTTTTGTAAGCAGCACTTCGCCTGTTTTTTGATCGACAACGTAAGCTGCCGGCGATGTAATTGACGGATATTCCACTGTTTGTTCTGCCAGCGCAGTCGAAGTGTAAATAAAAATCATTACCAGCGACAAAAGTAAAATATATCGTCGACGTCTCACATTTGGTCCCTTCGTATTTTCTTCATCGTCTTACTTTGCTGAAGCCTACTTGCATCTACAGAAGCTCAGTCACTGCTATTCTAGCATTGCCCAGGTGCGTCTTGTTGTGCCTTTTCAAAAATTTCCCCCTCAAGCTTGCGTAGGCCGCGCCCGATATTAATAATGATATTTAGAGAGGATAGGATTGAACTACAGGAAGCTCGAAGCAAAGCTCATTACGCTTGGCCTAGTTGTGATTTTCGGGTCAATGCTTATCGGCCTCAAACGAGGCACTGGTACTTCAGAGATACTTGGACAAGCGCTATTTGTTCCGGTTCTTTTCTTTTCTCTTCACTATGGGCGTCAAGCAGGGTTCCTGGCTGCAACCATCGCGGCCGTAGCTTACATGATCGCCAGAGTGCAAGAGCTCCAGACACTCAACATCTCTAGCCTTGACGCTCAACAAATGATTTTGAGGCTCGCGCTTTTTGGTTTCGTTGGCATATTCGCGAGCGAGTTGGCGAGTCGCTCGAAGTACCTGAAGGCAAAATTCGCTAATACCGGCGGTTTTGATGAAGAGACAAAACTCTTTACTCAGGATTATCTGCAAAAGCGGATATTAAAGCTTTTTTATGAGCACGATCGTTACGATAGACCATTTTCGATGCTTTTCATTACTGTCACCGAGGATCACGCACTTGTCAAAAACGTAAAAGGAAGTGTCTCAAAGTTTGCTTCGCTCCTGCGTGATAACGTGAGGCTTGTTGATGAAGTTGGCTATGTTAGCAGCGATTGTTTTTGTGTTCTTCTGCCTGACACGAATAAAGCGGGCGCTGAATTGGTATTCAAACGATTGGACGACGTATTTCTCGCGAAAATCGGCAAATCGTTGTCCTCAACAAAACTACATTCCCGGATCTATTGTTCCATTGAAGACGAGGCCGAGATCAAACAAATGCTTCCGTCTGAGGCCATCGCTAGATCAATTGCTTAAAACCTCTTACCTTTTTTGCAACTCTGAGTCGTTTTGAGCTGCTTGCCATTTGCTCCGATTCTTTATCGCGCTAAGTTCAAGCGTCTCCCCGCGGGTAATCCGAACGTGAATGCCGTTGAGCGTGTTGAGCTCATCTCTAATACCTCTGGCCATTGTAATCGTTTTATAAAGCAACTTAGCTTCGCCAATCGCCTCAATCCGATAGTCAGATTTTAGTTTTTGACCATCTAAAAAAACAACGCCGGATTTTCTATAAAAATTTGACCGATAATCAATGCGTTTGCCGTTTATAGCAATAGCCCAAGCCCCCAGAGAACGAAATTCCTCAACAATTTGACGCAGATCGAAGCCGGTTAAAAGGTGCTGTTTGTCTTTTATTCGAATAGCAATGCCTGGACCAACGACTTTCCTTTCGCTGGCAAATTGCTGTAACTCAACAATCTCGGCTTTTGCCTTTTCAAGCAGCTCTTGATTGGTGCTCTCAGAATCTTTAAATGCCGCAAGCTGGATATTTGCATCTCCAAGCTCCTCTCTGATCGCCCCTACTTCATGATCAAGCGTATCCATTATTTCTACGAGATCGGAATCAGATTGCGCCTCCAAACGTTCGCCGACCCGTTCTTGAGAACGAAGCTGCATAACCATTCCAAAACCGAACAGCATCAATGCGAAGGCTAAGATAAATTGTGTTCTGAGATTCTTTTTAACCATTAAAACGCCCTATTCCCAGTGATGGACCTTGAAGAAATGGCGGCGAATAATCGCAAGGTTTTGAAATAAACGAACTCCAAACGCGACCACGGCCGCCAAATACAACTCTATCCCGAGATTGTCGCCCAGGTAAACTATGAGTCCGGCGATTATCGTATTGAAGAGAAAACCTCCGATAAATAACCGCTCATTAAAACTCTCCTCCAGGTTTGCGCGAAGACCGCCAAAGGAGCTGTCTAGAGCCGCTAGCAGCGCTATGCCAAGATAGCGAGCCATCAAAGCAGGTACGGGAATATTCAATATTAGCCCTAAAGCAATACCTGTGACTAAGCCAAGAATGGGTATCATTATTCCTCCTTGAGACTAGTTAGTTTTGTGCTGCCATAGTAAGGCGGTAATTTCAAGACTTTCTTGGTCATAACCTTAACTACTAAGCCATACTTCTGAGAGTAGCCACTTACCAGCAGTCTAGCGTCGTTATCTATCTTCAACATCGCGGCTAACGCTTTTGTGCCACCGATTGCCTTAATCCGGTAGGGCTCTCCCTGTGGTTTTGAATTAATTAGAATGGCGCTCCCCGCCGACCTAATACCTGTCCCGGCCGCCAATCGCTCTCCGTTTATCGCTATTGCCTCAGCGCCGCCACGCCAAAGCGCGTTAACTATGATTTGCAAGTCATAGTCGTGGATGAGAAAATTTCCGGGATCCGCGCCGGTCGGTACTCGCGGAGCGTCCCGAAGGACGACTTCCAAACCCGGACCCTTGACCGAAGTTAGGCCGGACCGCTTTCTCAATCCCTCAAGCTTTTCTCCATAAGCCGTAACAACATCTTGACTACCCGTAATTCTGGAACCTTGATGTTCAAGCTCAGTCCTTCGCTCAACTAATTCTTTTCCTAAATTAGTGCGCTCATTGCGGCGCGTTTTTATGAAATCAATTAGGTTCTGCTTCCGAGGTCGTGAACGCTCTCCAATTAACCGTTGAGTGTTAAAAGCTGTTGCAAGCAAAAACCCTAGAATCACAAAGACCAAAGCTAAAGATATGTGCCATCTACCAAGTCTCGTGCCCACCGCTTCACCTTTACGTTACAATTGATTTAATAAAGTTGATGATATCATCAACCCTGGCTTCTGCGGTCGAGTTTTTTTCTGCTTCTGCGTAGATTTGAAAAAGCGGCTGTTCCTGATCGGGTGCGACAAGGACCCAGCCGTTATCTTCATGAATTTTAATACCGTCTATCATCTCAACATTCTTATCTTTGGCTCTCTCGATCAATTTCCTCATTACCAAGCCTTTTTCCTCCCAAGAACAATAAATGCTTTTTTGAGCCAGTGAGGCCTCACCAAAATCCTTGCGTATTTCAGATAATGGCTTTCCTTCTTTTGCCAGAAGCTCCAGAAGCTGACAAAGGGTCATTGCTGAATCAATAAATGGCATAAATTTCGGGAAAATATAACCGCCGTCTTGATCTCCGGCAAACATGACATCCCGGCGGTTGGCCGCAACCATCAGCGCCTGCCTGCTCATCTTTGTTCTCATGATGGTCCGTTCCGCATTCTTAGCAATTTCCTCAGCCATATTTGGCACTGACAATGGAACGGCTATCTTTCCTTTGCCCCCATGCTTAGCCATCAACGACACGAGCATCATGAGCGCTTGATTTAAGGACAAACGATTTCCTTGATCATCAATAATGCGAACTTTCTCCCCGGCGTTCTCGATAAAAACACCTAAGTCAGCTTTGAACACTTTGACGGTTTGCTCAAGCTTGGTAAGACTCTGATCGAGTGATTCCGGCAAAACCGCTATTTTGCTCTCCTCCGTAAACGCGTTCAATGAAACTATCTCGCAATCAAGATCGCCAAAGAGCGCGGGAAAGGTCAATGAGGCGCCTCCGTGAGCAAAATCAACGACGAGTTTGAAGTTGCTTTGACTGATGAGTCTGGCATCGATAGCCCTTATGAGGCCGTCGGTATAATATTCGCGGCCCCGGGCTGAATATATCTCTCTTCCAATTTCCGTATAGTAAACGCGCCTAAAATCTCCTCTGAAGAAACATCTTTCAATTTTGCGCCGATCGCTCTCTTTTAGGTTCAGCCCCGATGAGTCAAAAAAATTGATGCAGACCATCTGCGGATCATTTTCCAAAATCCGAATGTGAATGCCGCCGAGACCTCTTCTTGTGTGAACATTAAATCTATTGACCGGCGCCGGCACAACTCTCAAGTCCCGGCTATTAATGCCGGTGGCGTTTAGCCCCGCCATAATCGCTCTTTTGATCATTCGGGAAGCCCGGCTTATATCGCTACTGACGACGATTTCCGTACCCTTGGCCATTGATGTCCCATATGACATAGCTAAACGCACAGCCAAATCAGGGGTGATATCGACACCAACCAAACCGGTAACGCCCTCTTTACCAAACAGACTTCGCATCCCGCGAGTTTCCCAAATAATGCTGGTATTGATCGTCGCTCCACTGTCAACCATCTTAAATGGATAGATTTTGACATCATGATTTATGATGGCGTTTTCCCCGATAACACATTCATCGCCCACAACGACGCCTTGATCGACTCTAACGCCCGACTTAATATCGCAATTCTTGCCCACAACGCAACCGTGCAGATGCGCCTGAGTGCCAACGTACGTGTTTTCCCAGATTATTGAACGATGTACATGCGCGCCTTCCTTAAGGACCACGTTTGAACCGACCACTGAGAACTCATGAACCTCGACATCCTTTTCCACCCGCACATGCGGCCCTATTACCACCGGGCCGTCGATGTCTGCCGATGGATCAATATAAGCGCCTTCTCCTACCCATACGTCGTTTCTGGTTTTAATTCCCGGAGGTTGTATATTAGCCTTACCTGCCATGAGTTCCTGGTGGGCTTGGACATATTGTTCATAGTTGCCGATGTCGCACCAGTAACCGTCAGCCACGTATCCGTAGAGAGGTTTACCGTCAGCCAACGCTTTAGGAAAAACATCTTTAGAAAAATCGACGCTCTCACCTTCAGGTATGTAAGAAAATATCTCCGGCTCAAGAACATATATCCCGGTATTAACGGTATCTGAGAATATCTCGCCCCAGGTCGGCTTCTCTAGAAATCTTTCAATTTGACCATCTTCATTGGCAATGACAACGCCAAATTCAAGTGGATTCTTTTTTCGGGTTAACGCAATCGTCGCCATCGCCCTTTTGCTTTTGTGAAACTTGATTAGTTTTTTCAGGTCTATATCTGTTAAGGCGTCGCCGCTTATAACTATAAATGTTTCCGTTAGATGATCTTGCGCATTCTTTACGCTCCCCGCCGTACCCAGCGGCTGTTGCTCAACCGCGTAGCTGATATTGACCCCGATATCTGAGCCATCTCCAAAGTAGTTCTTTATCATTTGAGGCATAAACTGTAGCGTAACCACGATATCGGTAAGCCTGTGACTTTTAAGAAGTTCGACAATATATTCCATTATCGGTCGATTAAATATCGGCACCATAGGTTTGGGCTGGTTGCTTGTCAAGGGACGCAGCCGCGTTCCCTCTCCTCCAGCCATGACAACCGCTTTCAAAGATTTCCCTCCATTAAATTATTTTCTTGAGATGGAATATACAAGGTTTTTACCCCTTGCTAAATAATCAAAACCAGAGCCTAAATAAAGTACTAAGCCCAGGTAGAAGACCCAAATGCCAAAACCAAGCCCGGCAACCATTAAAAATATAGCAACTGATAGGGTTGCCGTAGCGCTCTTGCCAAGAAAAGTGACGTCTATTTCGTGCCCTTGTAACTTCAACCAGGCCGAACCAATCAATATTATTAGATCCCTCGACAGTAGTGTCACTATCGCCCACAAAGGAGGTTGTGCCTGTTTCAAAAATAAAGCCACGACCACGCCTGATATGAAAAGTCTATCCACGAAAGGATCTAAGAGCTTTCCGAATTCCGTAACCCGGTTGGTCCGCCGGGCCATTTGGCCGTCCAACATATCTGTTAGCGCAGCGACACCAAAGACCACAAAAGCCCAAATCGAACCATTGATGATAAGTTGAAATATTACGGGCAATAGCAGCAAGCGAAGAATAGTTAACGCGTTCGCTATATTATTAATAATCACCCGGTTTTCAAACCCATTTCGCTTTAGTTTATCCGAAAACGGCAAGTCAAGCAACCGCTCAGACACCGATAGAATATCGAAAATGATCGGCAATAAGACAGTTTCTGTGCTAATTGGTATATTAGACAGCCCTAACTTTTGTTAGGATTGGTCATGGCTTTTTAACTTACAGGAGATCGTTTGAATATTTTAGGTGTTAATTGTTTCTCTCACGATACATCGGCTTGTCTGCTATCCGATGGCAAACTTATGGCCTTTGCTGAGGAAGAGCGATTCAACCGTGACAAACACACAAAGGGTTTTCCCTTTCAAAGCATCAACTATTGCTTAGAGGTTGCAGGGATTGATATTAGCGATATTGATCTCGTCGGATTTGCGCACCAGCCGGTTGCGGATTTTGGCAGAGCCATGGCTGACATCCTCCGCCGTCTGCCTGGCAGCTGGCGCCGACTCTTTATCCAGCCGGCTGTAGATTTAAATCTATACCTTAAAAAACCCTATTTTCGCTTGGGCCAAGGCTACGTCGGTAAAGTAGTTTTTGTCGGCCATCATGAAGCGCACGCCGCGTCGGCATTTTTCGCTTCGCCCTTCGATGAAGCGGCGGTTCTTTCGATCGATCGCGGCGGTGACTATCTATCCACATGGCTGGGTTCAGGTAAAGGGAATACTCTGCAAGCGATTTCAACAGTGCGACAGCCACATTCCCTCGGAGAGGTTTATGCCGCTATAACCGCTTACCTGGGCTTTAGGCCAAACTCAGACGAGGGTAAAGTAATGGGTCTCGCGCCTTATGGAAATTCAACCTATTTTAATAAATTCAAGCATTTGATTAGAAATGACAATAAGGGAGGCTTCGAGGTTGACCTGGACTATTTCACCTACCACCTGAAAAAGGGTTGGTATAATTCTAGCTTCATAAACGTTTTTGGGCCAAATAGATTTCCTGGAGAGGAAATTGGACTTCGACACAAGGATATCGCCGCCGCTGTTCAGGCAATCACTGAAAAAGCCGGTTTAAGTCTGGCCAACTTTCTAGCAGGCGCCACTAAATCAAAAAACCTCTGCTTGTCAGGCGGAGTTGCTCTGAATAGCTGCATGAACGCCCATATTTTAGAACATGGCAACTTTGATAATATTTTCATTCAACCCGCGGCGGGAGACGCCGGTAACGCTCTCGGTGCCGCGTACTATTTATGGAATGTGGTTCTGGGCAAGGAACGTCAAGAACCAATGACCCACGCCTACCTAGGTCCCGAATTCAATGACGAAGAGATACTTCAAGCTCTCAGATCCAAGGGTCTTAATCACAACAAGCCCACCGATGTTGAAAAATACGCCGCGAGCAAATTAGTTGACGGGAAGATTGTCGGGTGGTTTCAGGGTCGCGCCGAAGCTGGTCCTCGGGCACTGGGAAATCGGAGCATCCTGGCAAACGCGACTTTGCCTGAGACTAAAGACGTCGTCAATTTAAAGATTAAGAAGAGGGAGTCGTTCCGGCCTTTTGCCCCGGCGATTCTTGAAGATCACGCGGCAGAGTATGTCGAAAACTACCACCCTTCTCCTTTTATGCTCTTAGTCCAAACCATCAAGAAGAGCAAACAATCTTCGATTCCTTCAGTAACCCACGTGGACGGTACGGCAAGAGTCCAGACGGTATCTAAAAAAACGAATCCCAAATTTTGGAAACTTATTGATGAGTTTCGAAAATCGACCGATATTCCTGTTGTCCTGAATACATCTTTTAATGTCCAGGGTGAACCCATTGTGCAAACGCCAACCGATGCTATCTCGACTTTTAAGGCTTCCGGGATGGATTGTCTGATTATGGGTAATTATGTCATCGAGAAAGACAAATGACCTTATAGCCTTGCAATAGCGATGAGAAATGCTGATAATCTAAGCAATGCCGGCCAAGCGCATGCATAGGAGGACAAAATGGAAGATACTAATACTTTCAAAGGAATAGTTGATTTCGCGCTCGAGAAAGAAGCTGAAGCAAAAGCCCTTTACGAGAGTTTGGCAAATAGAATTGAATCAAACCGCTCAACAAGCATCTTCACGGAACTGGCGGAACAAGAAGACAAGCACTATGAGGCCCTGAAGAAACTTGATTTTAGCAAGATCAAGGAAACCTCCGGTAAACCCGTGCCCGACTTAAAGATAAGCGATTTCCTTCACGATGTCCCCTATTCGCCCGACATGACATACCAGGACATTCTGGTCTTAGCTATGAAGAGTGAAGAGCATTCGCATTCCTTGTATAACGGATTAGCCAAGCACTCGAGCGACCCGGACTTCAAGAAACTCTTTGAATTCCTGGCCAAACAAGAGGCCCGGCACAAACTACGGCTAGAGACCGAATACGATGATTACATTTTGACTCAGGACTAGTAGCCTAAAGTCTAGATTAGTCGTCCTCGACGCCAAGCGCGTTCGCGACCCGCACTAGATAATTGTGATAGCTGGCAAGCGCGGCCACCTCAAGAATGCCGCGATCATCGATTCCGGCTGAGCGCAACTCGTTTATATCTGAAGATGACATGGATTGCGGATGTCTTGTAAGCTTGTCCGCAAAAACCAGAAACGCGCGACCCTTACTGTCAAGGTGAGTAGATTTAATATCTTGTAATATGTGAGTGACCTTCTCATCTGTCCAACCACGTTCAATTAAGGAGCTACGGTAGTAATTACTGTAATACTCTGAATGATTAACTTGTGCTACCAGCGCGCCTATTAGGTCTTTTATGTCATCATCAAGATAAGTTTTAGTTTTTGAAAAAAGACTATATTCCCTCTCTTGGGCTTCGATGAGTTCGGGCCACAAGCTAGATGCCCTCGCTATGTTTAGATTTTGACCATGATCCGCGCGCACTTTTTCATATGCGCGTTTTAACTTTCCTGATGCTTTTTCTTCGGGAACAATTTCAATCCAAGCCGGCTCTGGCATTTTTTACTAAGACCTCCCTTTATTTCAAATCTAGCTTTCCCCGACTTTTTTTATGCTAAACAAAGACCATAAAAGGGCTTTCTTGCAGCTCTTGACTAAAATTTGAGACGATGCTAGCCTGGCGCATCAAAGGAACGAAAAAGTTGTCTCTTATCTAAAGGGCAACGGAAAAGGCGGCATGGCGCTCGTGGGTAGTCTTTTATGGAAGCCGGTATATGGTCCCCGCATTATCGTTGTTGTCATCATGCTTATATTGGGATTTCTTGCGCCTTTGAAGCAGGTGCCGGCAAACAATGAGAAAAGACCGCCTAAATCCGGCGACAACGAACAAAAAAAGATAGTCGCGGGCTGGTTGCCCTACTGGGACACGCAAGCAGGTAAAAGTTCAATTACAGAATTTCCCGGCGCTCTTACTGAAATCTCCCCCTTCTGGTACACGCTGGCTGAAGATGGAAACATTGATATCCCAAATGGATCCGAAGACAAGGGTTTGCTGGATGTAATTCGAGGTCAAGGTCAAAAAGTTATTCCGACGATCAGCAGCCCAAATGAGGGAGTAGCTGGTAATGTCCTCAACGACGCCCAAAAACGACAATTTCACATCGACCGCATAATCTCGAAAATTGACGAGTTTCAATATGATGGAATCGATATAGACTATGAGAATATGGCTGCTTCAGATCGCGAAGCGTTTAACGGATTTGTCAAAGAGCTCAGCGCGGCGATTCATTCACATAACAAGAAGCTTGTGGTAACCGTCAACGCAAAGACAGCGGAACCAGGCGGTTGGTATGGCGCGCAAAGCCATGATTACGCCGCAATTGCTGAAGCTGCGGACTATGTTCGCATTATGGCTTACGACCAACACTATCGAGATGGTGAGCCGGGACCCATTGCCTCCATTGCCTGGGTCGAAGAAGTGATAGCTTTTTCTCTTATCAAAATCCCTAAAGAGAAACTCGTACTCGGCTTACCTACCTATGGATATGACTGGACAGGTTCGGGATCGGCTAAAAGCATGGTTTTTGACAATATTCCAACTGATCGCCCAACGGGGTGGGATGACGCCTCGGCATCACCATTTATAACTTACACGCACGAAGAGGTATTCCATCAGATATGGTTTGAAAATAGTCGAAGCTTAGAAGCAAAAATTGATTTAGTCCAAAAATATGACCTGGCGGGCATCGTTCTCTGGCGCTTGGGCCGGGAAGACAAAACTACCTATCCGATGATTCAAGAAAAGCTGCTCGCTAACTAGATCGCCTCTTGAGCATTCGAGTAACCCAAAGCTCGGGTTGTCTTAATTCTGTCAAGGTCGGCATATTAGTGGGGCCTTCCCAAACTTTATTTGCCAGCTCCATTCCGCCAGCGTCTACGGCATTTTTGATAAAGATATTTCCTAATTTATACTGCTCCATTTTAACCTCAAGGCGAATCGCTTTTTCAACAATCCTATGAATCCAGTGACGGTTTTTTCGCGCGTGGTCTATCAGCTCGCCAATTGCTCCAGCTTCCTCGATTAGCATTGAGCCAGTCACTTCCATGACGTGCTCGCTATAGCCCTCAAGAACTGACATCAGTGACTGAATCTTTGCCAACACAGGATTTTCGTCCGGTGACATCATTTGTCGATAGACGCCTCCCGTGAATGTCTTGATTAACTGATCAAAATCCATATCGTCTTCTTTCAGCTGAGGTGCCTGCCTTGCCATTCTGGTTTCCAGGTAGTGGTTTTGCTCAGCTATCAAATTCTCAATATATTTCTTGATCCAAGGGTTTGCCTCAAACTCAAAACCGTGCGTCACCTCGTGAAGAGCCAGCCACAATCTGAAAGATCTCGGCTCAATGCCCAGCCTGGCCTCTGTCTCAACAATATTCGGATAAATAAAGTACACCCGGCCGGCCTGCCCTGATGGTTGCAAGAGCCCCGGATCGTATTGACCGAGGACTCGACGGCCCAAGTAACCAAGTACGAGCCCTAACTCTCCCGAGAGCGCGGCCCTAACGAAACGATTGGGCAGCTGCACATCCTGGCCAGAAGAGACCGACTTTGAAAAACCAACGATCAAAAGTTCAAGCAATGGTTTCATGTTTTCGGCGCTTATCGCTATCCACTCTTCCCGACTAAAGACAACTGGAGCTTCAAGGGTGCTCGCCGCAGTAAGACCTGTATATTCGGCGACTACTGGAATGGCCTCACGCATATAGGCCTCAAACTCATTAGCGGCTCCGTCAGGAACCGTGGTCAATTGCTCGACGTCATCACCGGCAATATCCATAGCCACACCAGCAACCTCATACCAATCAATCAAATCGTCTCTGGGGTCGAGCAAGCTAACCCCAACACGCTTAGCAATGTTTCCGGCCCGGGCCGACAATGTCGACACCCTGGTTGTTCTACTCAACTAAACCTCCATTTACTCTCGTTTTGAAAGACGCGTGAATGTGGTAGCGGATATGTGTCCAAATCATCTTCCCCGCCAAGCTAACGCTTTCGCTGTCCGCTGACATTAAAGCCACATCAACCATCTTCAACTTTAGCAACCGATCGATAAGTTCAAGAACCGCCTTGTTCGTCTTTATCGCATTTTGCCCCGAATAACATGTCCGGCAAACCAAACCGCCTTCCTTAATCCCTAGCTGTATCAATCCGTCCCTTGAACCACAAAGGACGCATTCCGAAAAATTTGGAAGGAAACCGCTTATAGCCACTGCTTTTAAATCGTAGGCCAATAATAGTAATGCCCAGCCCTCATTATCTTCAAGTTGGTCCAGTGTGGCGGAGACCAATCCCAACAGACGAAAATCTTGATCCTTTTCCATCGCCAGCTTGTCTGCCAGCTCAAGTATGGCGAAAACAGCCTTAACCTTTGCAAGATCCGTTCTAAGTCCGGGCCGCACTCGCTCAATATGCACTTGCGTCACCGTATCTAAATTACGTCCCTTTGCTAAAACTAAGGCGAGATCATTTCCCGGCTCAAGGCGTCCGCCAAACTTACTTCCTGTACGTCTGATACCTTTGGCAACAGCTGAAACTCGACCTTCAGTTGTCAGAAGGGTCACGATCTTATCGGCTTCTCCCAGCTTAACGCTTTTTAGAACCAGTCCGTTTGCCTTATAGCTTTTCATTCATTATCGCTACCCCGGCGCTTGTACCAATGCGGTTAGCCCCCGCTTCGACAAAATCATTCAATTGGGCCATTGTGCGGATGCCGCCTGAGGCCTTCACGCCAAAATCAGGTCCGACCACTTCCCTCAAGATGGCGACATCTTCGACTTTAGCGCCCGTATCAGGACCAAGGTATCCCGTCGAGGTTTTTACAAAATCCGCGCCTGCTTCTTTGACTATTTGGCCCGCGCGCCTCTTTTCGTCATCTGTTAGAAGACAAGCTTCAATTATCACTTTTATAATGACATCTTGTTCACTTGCCGCGCGACTCGCGTCAACGACTTTTTTTATGTCGGCTCGCACTTCGCTTACATGCCCTTCTTTTAGCCATCCTACGTTCATAACCATATCTATTTCGTTTGCCCCGCTAGCCACAGATTCTGCTGCGCTAGCCGCTTTTATGTTAGTTGTATCGCCGCCAAAGGGAAATCCGCAAACTGTACCGACGCCAATCTTGGCGCCTCTTAAGAATTCCACCGCCTGCAAAACCCGGCATGGTTGAACAACAATGCTTTTAAATTGGTACTCTCTCGCCTCTTCGCACATCATTCCGACTTTCTGAACATCCACATCGGTGCCGAGCACTGTGTGATCGATCAGTCCGCTTACGTCTGCTTTCACTAGTACCCCATCTCTTCTACTTTACGATCATCCCGGCGCCAATCCTTTGTGACAACAACTAAGAGGTCAAGATATATATGGCTACCCAACATTTTCTCAATGTCAAGCCTAGCGCTCCGCCCTATTTTTTCCAGAACTTTCCCTTGATCTCCAATGATAATCCCTTTTTGCGAGCTCCGCTCAACATGTATTTTGGCGTAAACATCAACTAAATCGCGCTTCGGTCGTTTCTTAACTTCATAAACCTCAACAGCAACAGCATAAGGTAACTCTTCCCTTGTTGCTTCAATGATTTTCTCCCTGATAAATTCCGCCATTAAAACTCTTTCCGGCTGGTCTGTTAACTGATCAGGAGGATAAAGCTGAGGACCTTCCGGCAAAAACCCAACGAGTTCCGCAAGGAGTTCATCGGTCCCATCACCTTCAGCCGCTGATATCTGAACTACTGCCGCATTTGGGAGCAAATCCATCGCTTTATTTGTCTCTGTTTCTATTTCAGCTTCTGAAAGTAAGTCGATCTTATTTAATCCCATGACTACGGGTGTTTTGATCTCTTGCAGTTGAGATGCTATATAGCGGTCTCCGGTCCCTATCTTGGCGGCCCCATCGAGCATAAACAGGATTACGTCGACATCGAACATCGTCTCTTTAACTAGACGATTTAATCTACGGCCAAGATTGTCTTTCGGTTTATGAAAACCCGGGGTATCAATAAAAATAATCTGACTATCGTTAAGATTAAGAACAGCTTTAATTGTGTGTCTAGTTGTTTGTGGTTTATCAGTTACAATGGCAACCTTTGTTTGAGCCATTTGATTAATTAGAGTTGACTTGCCCACGTTTGGCCTGCCAATAAGACCAACAAAACCTGAGTGCTTTAGCTTGACATGACCTGTGTTATTAACCTCAACAACCATCTATCTTGCCCCTGTCCGTATTCGTCTTTTAAGAAATCGACCCGACAAAACCCGAAACGTTCATAGAGATTTGTCGCAGAGCTATTTTCTTCGGCGACGGTTAGCTCTAGAACCTCTGTCCCTTCTTGCTCCATCTCTTCCAAGATACCCTTTAAGAGCAATCTTCCCAACCCTTCTTTTTGCCTTCCCTTCACAATGGCAAAATCTACCAAGTACGCCTTAGCGTCATGATCCCAATCACGAATCAGACTGGCCGCCCCCAATATTTTACCGCTTGACTCCAGCGCATAAAGCCGACCATGTCGAATAATGAAGGGCAAGTGCCACTCGTTCAAGCCTCCGCGGCCAAAATTTGCTTCCTCTAGAAGGGCTATCTCATCCACTAGCTGAGGTGAAGGCGTCTCAATTCGGATAACTTTACATTCCGTCATCGGCTCTTCTATGCTTTTAGGCTAAAAGCATCGGGTAATGATTGTTTTGCTATTCTAAAATCTATTTCATTCTTCTCATTCGAAATCGCAATCAAACACTCGGGGCTGAACTCATTAATAATCTGCCGACAGCTCCCGCAAGGCATGATTAGTTGACCTTTGTCGCCCACAACCACGAGGATTGAAAAATCACGCTTGCCCTCGGATACTGCCTTTCCGACCGCTACTTTTTCAGCGCAGAGCGTTGCTCCGAAGGCACTGTTCTCAATATTTGCTCCAGTAAATATCTGACCTCCAGTTGCTAGCAAGGCCGAGCCCACCTTAAACTTTGAATATGGAGCATAAGCAAACTTTTGAGCCTCAAGCGCCTTATCGACTAAATTCGCAACTTGGGTCTTATTCATCTTTCCCGGTTTCCTCTGTTTCCGGCAGCTGTTCTCTTATGACAATTATCTTTAATATCCTGCGAGCGACAATCTCCGCGACCTCAAATCTTAAATTTTCGTACTGTACCACTTCCCCGGGAACAGGAATGTGTCCGACTAAATCATAAACAAAACCACCGATAGTCTCTCCGCCGTAATCCGGCAAATCGACGCCCAGGACTTCTCTGACCTCATCCATAGGCGTCCGTCCATCAAGGCGAAAACTATCCGCGGATAAAACCTCTACCATTGTTTCTTCAAGGTCATACTCGTCAAAGATCTCGCCGACGATCTCTTCTAACAGGTCCTCAATCGTTACCAGGCCCGCTGTTCCGCCATATTCATCCAAAACGATGGCCATGTGCATCTTTTTTAGCTGCATCTCCTTTAACAGCTCGCTCACACGTTTTGTCTCCGGCACAAAATATGGCACTCTCATCATTTTCTTTAGCACAACCGCCTTTTTGGCTGGCTCAGCTATGTTTAAGTAGATTAAGAGGTCTTTCGCGTAAATGACTCCAGCGACATTATCGATAGATTCATCATAAACAGGAATACGCGAATGCCCTACTTTAATTATCAAATCGAGTACTTCCGCTAAGGGTGCTCGTTTTTCTACGGCGATCATATCCGGACGCGGAACCATAACTTCGCGAACGATCGTATCGCCAAATTCAAAAATACTGTGAATCATATCTTTTTCGTCTTCTTCGATCGCAGCTTCTTCCGCACCCATCGTAACCATCATTTTTATCTCTTCCTCGGTAACAAAGGGACGTCTTGCTATCTTGCCGCCCAGGAGTTTGACGAAGAAATTTGAAATCAAAATAAAGATATACGCGATCGGATAAAAAATACGGGTCAGCCAGATCACAGGTCTTACAACGAGAAAGGCCACACGCTCAGGATTATTGACCGCAAAAGTCTTCGGAACCATTTCCGCGAATATGAACAGAGCCAAAGTAACCAGACCTATCGCGATTGCCGGCCCCATCGGTAATACCTCGACGGCCACAAGCGCGGCTATTGAGGCCATGCCCGTATCTGCTAATAGCGTAAATAGTAAAATCACAGGTAAGAATTGGCTTGATTTCTTTGTCAGCGCGAGAACATCTTCCGCCCTTTTGACGCCTTCATCGGCTTTTTGCATGAGCCGTATTTTTGAAGAAGCGCTAAGCGACAGTTCCGCAGCCCCAAGAAATATTCTTAATATAAAAAGTATGAGCAGAACAATTGACGCGATTAGCAAACTCTCGAACCTCCCCTTTTCAGTCGAGAAATAATTGAAATATCAACACTGTGCTTAGGATGCCAATGAAGCTCCCCGCGATAATCTGGGATTTTGTGTGAAACTTAGCCTCCATGCGACTCTGTACAACCAACCCGGACAGAAGCAAGGCCAGCGTTGTCAAAATGTGACTCCGGCTTATCAGGGCAATTGCTGTCAGCAAGGACCCTGCAAGCGCCGCGTGCCCGCTTGGCCAACCGCCTCTCAACCAAGTACCTTCGTGCGACCAGGCTTTTGCGCCGATCACAAGAATAATTACAAAAAGCAACGATATTACCGTCACGTGTATTGGAGTTTGCCTTACGCTATTTAAGGTCGTCCATGAAACTGACGACAGCTTGGGATAAAAAATAAGGTACCCGATGAGGATGGCTCCCATTGACGAAACCAGAACAGCCGCGGCGGCCACATCTTTGGCGACTTTCGCCAGTGGATCGGAACTCGTAGTAGTTACATCTATGGTCGCTTCTATAGCCGTGTTAATCAACTCGAAACCAATAACCATCGAAACCGCGAATATGAGAAATATGAATTGAGTACTACTAACTCCAACGACCAGACTGAGAATCAAAATGAGAGCAGCCGCTACGAAATGGATTCGCATATTGCGCTGGGTCCTAAGAACATAGATGAGCCCATCGATTGAGTAGTTAAAGCTTTTGAATAGCGATGAGCTTCTCACAAGCTTTCAGCACAGCCTTGGCCGTCAAAGGTTGCTACTAACTGTTCCTGACGCGAGAACATCTGCTTGCCGCCTTCGTCTGATGTGTGATCATAACCGAGAAGATGCAATATTCCGTGCACCAATAATATTTTTATCTCGTTTGAACCTGTCTTTCCGTTTTCGCAATTCTCATAAGCTACTTGCGGTGAAATCACAACTTCGCCGCTTATGGTCTCACTGTCTTTAAGATCGAAAGCCAGAACATCGGTTGGCTTATCAATTGATCTGAACTTCTTGTTCATCTCAGCCATTTCAGACGCGTCCACAAGCGCGATGCTAATTTCTGCATCCAATACCTGTTCTTCTTTAATAACATGATCGGCTAGATCTTTAAGAACCGATAGCTTTATTGGAACGCCTGATTGATTTACCGCCAGGACGGCCAATCAGAGCCTCCTTATCTTTCTTAGAGGTCGGCTCAATCTCCGGATATTCAATACGCGTATGATACATTGTCGTAAGTGTTTGAGCAAAAACCTTTGCCGTTGTTTCCAGTTGAGCCAAGGTCAAGTCGCTCTCATCAAGTTGCCCGTCGACCAGACGATCCTTTATCAATTTCTTCACCATGTGCTCCACCCTGTTCAGTGTCGGTTTTTCCAATGTTCTCGCTGTCGCTTCAACAGCGTCCGCCAACATAATCAGCGCCGCTTCCCTCGATTTTGGCTTTTCACAATGGTACCGAAATTGGGCTTCTAAGACGGTCGAGTTTGGATCTTCTTTTAAAGCTCGACTATAGAAATATGTCATCAGTGTCGTGCCGTGATGTTGATTTATGATATCTATTATTTCATTCGGCAACCGGTTCTTTTTGGCCATCGCCACGCCATCTTTAACATGGGACGTGATAATCAGGTAACTCAGGTTCGATTGTGTCTTGTCGTGCGGGTTGTCACCATACTGGTTCTCAATAAAAAAGAATGGTCTGCGCATCTTCCCGATATCATGATAATAGGCTCCGGTCCGAGCTAACAATGGGTTGGCTCCTACTTTTAAAGCCACACTTTCAACCAGATTACCAGTGATAATCGAATGATTGTACGTTCCCGGCGCGTTTACCATCAACTCTCTCAAAAGCGGTTGATTAGGGTTCGACAACTCTAGCAGCTTCATGTCCGTAGTTATGTTGAACGCGTATTCTAGAAACTGCAAAGTACCGATAGTGAAGATTATGGCGACAAATCCCCCTAGAAGACCCCAACCCGCGTTAATCAACAGGCTAAAACCAACATCCCCGTGAACCAAGCTAGTCGCGTACGCGGTTAAGCCTGAGGCAAACATGATCCAAAGACCCGCCTTCGTGAGATCACTACGATGCGAAATATGCGCTGTCAGGTAAACAGCAAAAAGTCCTGTCATAAAAGCAAAGAGCCAATATTCAGGACTATCCACTATTAAGCCGGTTACGAGGCCGGTCGTGATTGCCATCATCACGCCCGCCCGGGCTCGGATCAATATCGTCGTCAACATCGCCGCGCCCGCCGCCGGAATCATATAAGGAGATAGAAGCGGAGCCAGACCCTTAGCTAGAGCCGATACTGTCGCCAAAATCACAAAAACCAGCATGAGAAGACGATTATCGCTATAGACTTTAGGTTGAAACTCATAGAGATATATCAGCCCGAGGACAATGAGCCCAAAAGCGATAAGCCCTTGTCCCACAACTTGACTGTTGCTTGAGCCGCCCAGGCTTTCGGCCAACCCTAGCTCTTTTAAAAATTGTTCTTGAAAAGACGTGACTATTTGCCCTTCCGTCACGATGGTTTCGCCTGACAGTTTTTGCACATAAACTGATTCAACTTTGTCTACGGCTTCACTTATAGCGGCGTTAGTTTTCTTCGTATCAACAAATGTATTTGCTTTTATATTATTGGTCGCGATAGCCCCGATTAAACGACCGGCCTGGGGATCATCGTCTGCCATGGCTCGCCTCTTTACCTCAGCTTGCTTGGCGCCCAATTGCTCTTCATTTATCTTTTCAGTTATAACCGACATGGCTAAATCAAGAGTTTTTCTCTCAAGGCCAGATACCCTTTCTTGATCGAGCGAAAGTATCCAATCAAGATCAAGTTGATCCGCTGTCTCCGGGAGCAACTTAGACACCGTTTTCCGCCGCTCACCCTCGTCGACATCTTCTTTGGCAAGAGCTGCTCCAAGTTTTTGATAAAACGCCTTTACGCGGCTTCTGACTTTGGCGGGAACAGCTTCATTGAAACGAAATACTGTTGATATCGATTCCGCCGCTTGTTTGCGAAGCTCAAGCGTCTTTCCCACATCCAGCAACGTAATAGCGCGTGGTGCCCTAATCGTCTCCGGGCTTGGCTTGCTCACCTCAAGACCGGTTATTGCTTTCGGTGAAAAGTCGATAGCAATCAATACAAACAGTATTGAAAATATGCCAACCAACATAGACAGCCGTTTTAGCAATCGCGTATCCGTAATCTTAAAGAAACTAAGAAGTCGGTTGATTAGGGTTTTTTGAATGAATTCGTTCATAATCTATTTCTCGCTTTTTTTGTTCTCCTCAAACAGTTGATAGGCTTCAACTATTCTCTGAACAAGTTTATGACGGATGACATCTTCCCCGGTCAACCGCACAAACGCGAGATCCTCGACGTTCGCTAGTATTTCCTCGATAACCAGCAGACCTGATTTCTTTCCATGAGGCAGATCAATTTGCGTTACATCACCGGTTACAACTATTTTTGATCCAAATCCCAGTCGAGTTAAGAACATCTTCATCTGTTCCGGGGAAGTATTTTGAGCCTCATCTAGTATTATAAATGAATCGTTAAGAGTGCGCCCTCTCATATACGCGAGCGGAGCCACTTCTATCGTGCCTTTATCAAGATGCTGCTGATATTGTTCCGCATCCATCATCTCAAACAAAGCATCATAGAGTGGGCGGAGAAATGGATCTACTTTTTCAAATAATGTCCCTGGTAGAAACCCGAGTTTTTCGCCCGCCTCAACTGCCGGTCTTGTTAGTATCAATCGATTGACCTGCTTCGCTTTAAGCGCCTGCACGGCCATCGCCATGGCAAGAAAAGTTTTACCTGTACCTGCCGGTCCAATGGCAAAAGTGGCGGTCTTATTTCTAATAGTGTCAACGTATCGCTTTTGCCCCGCCGTTTTTGGATGTATCGATTTTCCCGCGTGGGCCAAGATTATGTCTCCCAGCAAGTGTTTTGGGGATATTCCCGCATTGTCCTGAATTAACTTAATGGCTTGCCCCACATCCTCAGATGTAAACGTCTCACCTGTCTCCAGGACTTCAATGAGTTCACTGAATATTTTGGCCACTTTTTCAACCTCTTTAGCGGCGCCGTTAATTGTAATTTCATTACCCCGGACTAAAATGTTTGCCTTAAACTCGCGTTCAATTACCTTCAATAACTCGTCCCTTTGACCAACAAGATCTACCATTATTTGGTTTCCGGAAACGATCATTTTGATCTCTTTGTTTTCTATTCGCTGCAATATTTCTAAGGTGCTCCCTCAACAAGAGCAGAAACCTGCTCTACCTGCCAAATAATTATATCATAGGACAAATATATCGCGCCTGAGCCAGTCACTATTCTGTTCCTTTTTCCAATTGATCGCGTACTTTTTGACTAAGCTCTTTTCCGTCTGCCCGGCCTTTGACTTTGGGCATCAAAAGCGACATAACTTTGCCCATCTCAGCCGCGCCCGTTGCTCCGGATTCAGTGATCGCATCCTTAACCAATGCGTCAACTTCAGCTCCTGATAATTGTTCGGGCAAAAAAGCAGACAAGATTTCCGCCTCTTTTTCCTCTTTTTCGGCCAGCTCCAAACGCTTGCCTTGTTTGTACAACGGAATAGCCTCACGACGTTTCTTTATTTCGCGAGAAACAATCTTTAAATAATCATCTTCCGCTAAATCCTCGCCTTTTTCTATTTCAGCATATTTTATCGCGGACAGAAGTAGGCGAAGAGTCGACAAACGCAGTTTGTCTCCCGATTTCATAGCTACCTTTATGCCGTTTTGAATCTCTTCCTTATTAAGTGTGGTCAAATCAGCCCCTCTATCTACCAAGTGCCTCTTTTATCTTCTTAAAGATGCCTGCACTGTCGTCACCGGTTTCTCCGCTCAACTCAGCGAGCTCAAACAGAAGGCGTTTTTGTTCCTCGGAAATATTGACCGGCGTTTCCACAACCGTCTCGACTATTTGATCGCCGCGACCACGCCTGTCCAGGTATCGAAAACCTTTTCCTCTTATTCGAAATGCCGTGCCTGTTTGTGTGCCTACAGGTATCACGATCTTTTCTTCCCCGTCCAAAGTTGGAACTGTTAATTCCCCGCCTAAAGCAGCGTGACTCTAGCTTATCGGCAACGTTACGACAACGTTGTTGTCGACTCTCTTAAACAGCTTATCTTCCGTAACGGTAATATCGACATAAAGATCGCCTGATGG